>CP154795.1:3373511-3680194 GCA_039565995.1 Propionibacteriaceae bacterium ZF39
GGCGGGATCATCATGACGATCATCCTCGGCATCATCGGCGCACTCGTCGGTGGCCTGCTCACCAACCTCATCATGAACGGTTCCCTGTCCTTCGCCATCAATGGCGGCTTCTGGATCACCCTCCTCGTCGCTGTTCTGGGTGCCCTCGTGGTTCTCTTCATCTATGGCATGGCTACCAAGGGTCGCGCTCGCGCCTGACCCCTTGATCAAGGAAACCGGCCCGCACCTCTCGGTGCGGGCCGGTTTTCTGTTGCGCTCGAGTCTTTTCTGTTGCGCTCAAGTCGGCGTGCCCTAGACGAGCCGCCGATCAGTGGCCCAGCGGGTGAGCTGGTGGCGATTGGAGAGTTGCAGCTTTCGCAGCACCGACGAAACATGGGTCTCGACGGTCTTGATCGAGATGAACAGTTCGCGGGCGACTTCCTTGTAGGCGTACCCCCGCGCGATCAGGCGCAATACCTCGCGCTCGCGGTTGGAGAGCCGATCGAGATCCTCGTCCACTGACGCGATGTCGATCGATCCGGAGAACGCATCGAGCACGAAACCGGCGAGCCTGGGCGAGAACACCGCATCACCATCCGCGACCCGTCGGATCGCGTCCACGAGGTCCTCGGCGCTGATCGATTTGGTCACATAGCCGCGGGCACCCGCCCGGATCACACCGATGACGTCCTCGGCCGCATCCGAGACCGAGAGCGCAAGGAACCGCCGCTCGGGATCGGTCGCGTGGATCTGCTTGATCACCTCCATGCCGCCACCGCCGGGCAGATGCACGTCGAGCAACACGACGTCGGGCTCGCTTGCCCTGATCGCCGCCACAGCCGTGGCGACGTCCTCGCCCTCGCCCACCACCTTCACGGCCCGGCCGATCTCGGCCTTGACCCCGGCCCGGAACATGGCGTGGTCATCTACGACGACGACCCGCAGGAGCCGATTGGGATCGGGAGCGGTGGGAGTATCCCCGCTGCCGAGTGAGTCAGGCTGTGGTCGTTCGGTCATCGCTTCATCTCCAGTTTCACTTCGGTGCCGTCCTCGGCGGACGAACGGATCCGGGCCGACCCACCATGGCGCTCCATGCGCCCGATGATGCTGCCCTTCACTCCCATTCGATCATCCCCGATCGCATCCAGATCGAAGCCCTTTCCGCGATCCCGGACGAAGATCTCCACGAGATCGTCCTCGACCTCGGCGTAGACATCGATCCGAGCCGCCCCGGAGTGCTTCGCCGCGTTCATCATGGCCTCCCGGGCGGCCCGGATCATGGCCTCCAGGTTCTCGGTCAGGTCGCAGTCGCCGACACAGACGACCTCGACGGGGATGCCCCGCTCGTCGTCGACCTCGGCCGCCGCACTCGTGAGGGCAGCCTTGACGGTCTGCTCACGGATCGCATCGCCATAGAGCCAGGTGCGGAGCTCGCGCTCCTGCTTGCGGGCCAGGGTGGAAACCGTCTTGGGATCGTCGGAGCGTTTCTGGATGAGAGCCAGGGTCTGCAGCACCGAATCGTGCAGGTGGGCCGCCATGTCGGCGCGCTCATCGGCGCGTACCTTCTCCTCGCGCGCCTGCTGGAGCGCGAGTCGAGAGCGGTACGCCCAGGGCGCGACCACGAGTGCTGTTCCGGCGAGCGCCAGGCCGGTCATCGCGAGTACGCGCGGCAGCTCGGCCAGACCGGTCTGCGAGGCGATCACCATGCCGACGGCGGCACCGACGAGGGCCAGGCCAAGGATGGTCCGGACCAGCGTGAGGGCACGGCCACGATCGACGAACGGCCGCAGCCAGCGGGGATCGCCCGAGTCCTCGCGCCAGTTGGAGTCGGAGTTGTCGGCATTGCGCCAGACAAGGGCGACCCCGACAGCCGCGAAGGCGATGGGCCAGAAGACCTGCTGCGACAAACCCATGCCGGTCGCCTGCACCAGCCACAACAGGCCGATGCCGAGCAGCCCGACCGCCACCACCGTGCCGATCTCGGCGGAACGACGCGCCTTGCGTTCGGTGCTGCGCAGGTTGGTCCGGGCGTGGGATTCGAGGCCGGGCGCGGCTTCCGGTTTGGGAGCCGGCGGCAGGGTCAACCAGAGCAGCGCATAGACGACGACTCCGACGAACTGCACCAGACCCAGGGCGACGAAGCCGATGCGCAGCACCATGACCGGCCACCCCAGATGCTCTGCCAGACCGGTGCAGACTCCGCCGATCCACGCACCCTCGGGGACGCGCGTCGCCCGGGGGCGCTCGGGAGGGGAACCAGAGGGAGAAGTTGTCCCACCGGAGGACGCCGTGCCCTCCTCCGCAGACGGCGCGGCCGCAGCCTCCGGGCCCTGGCTCGCCTCGGTTTCGGGCACCCCGACAACGGCCGGCAGCGGGATATCGCGGCTGTCGGCGGTCTCGGGTGCGTCGGATGCGGCCATGATGTCTCCAGCCTCACACGCGTGCGGGTCCACGCCAACAGGGGACCCCCGGAGCCGTCCCTGAGTCAGCGGCCCTGCGGGTTTGACCCCGCTTGTCATGGTGGGAATCGGGGAGACCCCCGATAGAAACTGTCAGCGGAGCGGGGAAGGATGGAGCCATGGAGTTGACCCAGCTGCGCCGCAGCACCACCGACGGCCGCGTGGCCGGCGTGTGTGTGATGCTCGCCGACCGCTGGCGCGTCGACCCCATGCTGATCCGTGTCGCCGCACTCCTGCTGGCCCTGTCGAGCGGCATCGGCCTGGTCCTCTATGCCGCAGCCTGGCTCGCCATCCCCGCGCAGGGATCCGACCGGGCGCCGATCGATTCGATCCTCCCCGGCGTTCGGCGCCTCAGCCGCGGCTGGTGGATCGCCGGCCTCGTGATCGCGTGCATCGCAGCGGCCAGCGCCCTTGCATCGGTCCTGCCTTTCGGCATCGGGCCCGCTGCCGTCATGGGTGCGGTGTGGTATTTCGGGTGGTATCGCCCGTCGCGCCAACAGGCCGTCACCTCATCGACCACGCCCCCAACGCCCCCCGCCCTGGCGGGTCGGCCCTTCGCCGAGCCCACGGCCTTCACCGAGGCGGCCGCAGCCTGGCAGCAGCGCGTGCAGGCCTATCTGGACGCGAAGGGTGCGCCCACGTCGCCGCCGGAAGCCTCCCCCGCCTCCGATCCCGGCTATTCACTCGATGCCTTTCTGGCGATGCCCGATCCGGTGGGGTTGTACGCCGAGGACGAGGCAGCCGAGGCTGCGGCTGCCCCGCCCACTCCTCCCCCAGCGGCCCCTGTCACCGCACCCGCGGCGCCGGTCCCCACGCGGACGAAACGGCGTACCGCCCGGATGCACCTCATCGGGTGGTCGCTGGTGTTCATCGCAGTCGGCGTGGTCGCCGCGATCGACACGACGCGAGAAGTCTCGATCCTGGCCTATCCGGCAGCCGTCCTGCTCGCCTTGGGCCTGGCCCACATCATCGGTGCCTGGTTGCCCCGGCCCCGTGGGTTGTTCGTCGTCGCCATCCTGCTCACTCTGGTCACCGGCGTGGTCGCCGCGCCGGCGCCACAGACGAATGACTCGACCGTGCGCTATGCCTCGGTGGCCCACCTGCCGGTGGCCCCGGTCGAGCACGGATCCGGCCGTCTCGTGGCCGACCTCTCGCAGCTCCCGCTCAATTCCGACACCGACTACACGGTCAGCGTCGACGCCGGAAACCTGGTCGTCATCGTGCCGCCCGAAGCCAACGTGTCGGTCATCTGGTCGGTCGGTGTCGGCGACGCCCAGATCCTCGGGGCCCACTCCGAGGACGGCATCGACCTCGGCGCGAACACGCTCTCCCGCGGGTCCGATCCGAACGGCCCGACCCTGACCATCCATGCCCGCGTGAGCGTCGGCCAACTGGTGGTGACACGATGAAGACCAAGCAAGCAACGCGGTCGCTGGATGTGTTCTCCCTCGTGGTGGGAATCCTGTTCAGCGGTTTTGCCGCCGGAGCGCTCTATGCGGCCTTCGGCGGGACCTATGACCCCACAGTGCTGAAAGTGGCGCTGCCGGTCTTCCTCGTCGCGCTCGGGGTGACCGGTCTCCTGCTCTCCCGGCGCGCCCAACCCTGATTCACCCAATCCCCCATTTGCAGAAAGGCAATCCCATGAACATGGCAGGCAAGAAGCTCGAACGTTCGACCACCGACAAGATGCTCGGCGGTGTCTGCGGCGGCCTCGCCGACTATCTCGGTCTCGATGCCACCCTCGTCCGCATCATCACCGCGGCGCTCGTCATCTTCACCGGTGTCGGCCCGATCGCCTACATCCTCGCCTGGATCCTGATGCCCGCCGCCAGCGGCAAGGCCATCGCCAATGACTGGGGCAAGAAGGCGACGGATTGGTACAACACCCAGCAGAACAAGAACGCCCAGAAGAACATCCAGAACCAGGGCGTCTACAACCCGGACGACCTGCGCTGAGTTTCTCGGGGCACCCGAGTCGGGTAGCCCGGACACATAGGTCAGGTCAAGGCCCCAGCCGCGTCAGCGGCTGGGGCCTTCCTGCTGGTTCGGTTCGACGTTGTCGTCGGGTCTGTCTCTCTCCTTCGGCTCGTCCCGGGCTGCCGCCCGGCACGAAGCCGCGAGCGGCGTCCTCGGCACGACACTACCGCCGGGGCAGTCTGCGACACGCTCGCCGGAGTGGGTTGACGTGCCAGATGGCACGACTTCGCAGGGGGCGCGCTGTGTCAGGGACCAAGTCGTGCCATCTGGCACGGTCTGATCTGTCACTCGGCGTGTCGAGTGTGACTCGAGGAGTGAAGGGAGCGGCAACGCCCCGTCGCGTCAGCGGCCATGCCACAGTTAGTCGATCGATGCCACATTTACAACTGGGGCATCACTCGAATACCTGTGGCATCGCGGCGGCCGTTCCGGCTCACTCCCACTCGATCGTGCCCGGGGGCTTGGAGGTCACGTCGAGAACCACCCGGTTGATGTCGCGCACCTCATTGGTGATGCGGGTGGAGATGCGCTCGAGGAGCTCGTAGGGCAGACGGCTCCAGTCGGCGGTCATGGCGTCCTCGCTGGAGACCGGCCGAAGGACGACCGGGTGACCATAGGTCCGTCCATCGCCCTGGACCCCGACGGACCGGACGTCGGCGAGCAGCACGACCGGGAACTGCCAGACATCCCGATCCAGCCCGGCTCGTGTCAGCTCCTCGCGGGCGATCGCATCGGCCTCGCGCAGCAGGTCCAGCCGTTCGCGGGTGACCTCTCCGATGATTCGGATGCCCAGGCCCGGGCCGGGGAACGGCTGGCGCCAAACCATCGCCGCAGGCAGCCCCAGCTCTTCGCCGACCGCGCGTACCTCATCCTTGAACAACGTCCGCAGCGGCTCGATCAGCGTGAACTGCAGGTCATCGGGCAGGCCACCGACATTGTGGTGCGACTTGATATTGGCCGCACCCTCACCCACGCCGGATTCGACGACATCGGGATAGAGCGTGCCCTGCACGAGGAAGTCGACGCCCTCGTGCTCGGCGACCTCGCGGGCAGCGTCCTCGAACGTCCGGATGAACTCGCGGCCGATGATCTTGCGCTTGGTCTCGGGGTCGGTGACGCCGGCCAAGTGGCCAAGGAACTGGTCGGCGACCTCCTTGACGATCAGGCGTACGCCCGTCGCCGCCACGAAGTCCTTCTCGACCTGTTCGGCCTCGCCCTTGCGGAGCAACCCGTGGTCGACGAACACGCAGGTCAGCTGATCACCCACGGCGCGGTGGACGAGCGCCGCGGCCACCGCCGAGTCGACGCCGCCGGACAGTCCGCACAGCACGTGCTTGTCGCCGACCTGCTCGCGGATCGCGGCGACGGAGTCCTCGACGATGTTGGCCGCGGTCCAGTCCCCGGAGCAGCCGGCGATGCCATAGAGGAAGTTCTCGAGCACCTTCTGGCCATGCTCCGAATGGACGACCTCCGGGTGCCACTGCACACCGGCCAGCCGCCGCTCGACGTTCTCGAACGCGGCCACGGGTGCACCGACAGTCGACGCGAGGGTCCGGAATCCGGCCGGCGCGGCCGTGACCGCGTCGCCGTGGCTCATCCAGATATTCACCTCGGCCGGAAGCTCGGCCAGGAGCGCGCCCGGATCGGCGACCCGGGCGGGCGTACGCCCGAACTCCGAGAGCCCCGTCTGCGCAACCCGGCCATCGAGCGCGGCGGCCATGGCCTGGAAGCCGTAGCAGATGCCGAAGACGGGTACGCCGGCGTCGAACAGCGCCGGGTCGACCTGGGGCGCACCCTCGGCATAGACCGAGCTGGGCCCCCCCGAGAGCACGACGGCCGACGGCTTCTTCGCGAGGATGTCGGCCACGCTCGCGGTGGACGGCATGATCTCCGAATAGACGTTGGCCTCGCGGACACGGCGGGCGATCAATTGGGCGTACTGCGCCCCGAAATCGATGACGATCACACGGTCGTGATCGGCGACGACCTCGGCGGCCATGGCGAGAGACTCGGACATGGCGCGAAGTCTAGGGCTCATCCTGCGGTGCGTCGGCCGGTGCTCAGGTCGACGAGGAACCCATCGGCACCGTGGCGGATGTGCCACAACGGCTGACCCTGCCCGACACTCGCCCAGGGACCCGAGATCCGCCCGGGCGCCTGCTGGTTGACCACGGCATCGTCGTCGAGGAGCGGACCGTCGGAGGAGTACGCCAGCACGCCCTCCCCCGGCGATTCATAGCGCACCGCGAAGCCGCGCGGGACGCGATCGGCACCGATGCCGAAGTCGATGACCTCGACCTCGGCCTCGGTGACCGCGTCGACGAAGGCACGGAACGATCCCCACCGCTCGGCAGTCCCGACCTCGGTGATCCAGACGTTGTGGGCCCCGCCCTCCGCGAGCAGGTCATAGCGCTCGGTGAGACCGGCCGGGTTGGGAGCCACCGGCGCCCAGCGCGTGGGCCGATGCGACCACAGCGCCACATAGCCGTCCCCCTTGCGCCCGAGTGTCCAGGCACCGACCTGGCGTACCTCATCGAAATGCTGCGTCGGGAAGAACGCATGCGTGAAGGGCAGATAATTCGCGTCCGGGTTGGCCGCGCCACCGGCGGCGAACTTCGGCGTATAGAGATTGATCGCCACCGAACCGACCTGGCCGGTGCGGGGCATGCTCGCCGAACCGTTCCAATAGAGATCGTCATCCGCCCAGGTGGCGCCACCGGTGGTCGTCGGATGCGTCGTGAACACCACGGCATCGGCGCCGAGGGTCGCCTGCCAGGCGTGATACTGCCGCCCCAGGCAACCCGGGCGATAGTCCTGCGCGCTGGACAGCATGGCCCCCTGCGACCGCCACGTCACGGTGGTGACCTCCGAGAGGAGACCGGCATTGATCTGGCAGCCGAGGGCGTACGCCACGTGTTGAGCCCCCATCACCGACGACGTGCCCGGCTGCCGCAGCAGCGGCGCGACCGGCGCGAAGAGGTCACCACGCCAGAGTTCGTGTTCCCGGATCGCCGCCATCGACAGCGGCACGACCTGCCACGCCGTCATCGCGCCCCGATCCCACCAGAAGGCGAGCGCCTCCGGATCGTCGAACGAGGTCCCGGGCGGCGGCGTGGGGCGGGCGGTGACGGGCTCAGTGGGATCGAGCGCCACGCCCATGCGCTGGGCCGTGAGCGCCGTCGTGGGGTCGGTGGCGATGGCGGCGATCACCGCAGGCAGCCGATAGGTGGTCGAGGTCGCCAACAGCAACGTCCCGAAGTCGACCCAGGGGGCATAGCCGTCGGGATTGGTGTCGAAGAGGAAATGGATGATGTCGCGCGTGTTCTGATCGGCCGCGCGGGACTTGTCCTTCATGTAGGAGCGCCCGTGCGTCACGCCGAAGTTGCCCTCGACCTGGTTCTGCGCGAAGTCCAGGAACAGGACATCCAGCAGGGCCCGGGCGCGGTCGGCGAGCGCCGGTTCGGCGTACTCACTGAGGAGCAGCAGCGCCTGCACGTTCTCGGGGTAATAGACATCGGAATGCCACTCCGAGAATCCCCAGCGGGCCTTTTCGTCGAGCCAGGCGGTGAGGCGGTCGCGACCGCGGTCGGCATGCGTACGCCCGGTCTCGCCGCTGATCGCGAAGCGCTGATCCGGCAGGGACGAGCCGGCGAGATATTCGAGCGTGTGGGAGATCAGCCGATGGTTCTCGGACCAGAACCACTTGTGGTCGATGACGCCGGCGGGGAGCGGGTCGGTGTACCAGTAACGGAAACCGATGATCCGCTGCTCGAGCGCGGCGCGGGTCTCGGGCGCGAGCCGGTCACCGTGCGCGTGCCAGAGCAGCCAGAGGCGCATGAGGTCGAAGTCGCTGGTGTCCACGTGCCCGTCGACGCGGGCGAACTTCTCGGCCAGGTCGTCCGGCGTGAACTCGTCGGCATCGAGCCGGAAACTGTCATCGGTCGAGGAGCGCGCGAGGGCCGCGAGAATGCTCTCGGGTGAACGCCGATCAAGTTGGTCCGTGCCGTGCCTCAGATAATCCCGCTGGCGCTCCAGCCAGGGCTCGAGGGCCACGAAACCGTCGGGCGGGATCGGTGGTGGCGGTGGGGTCGGCGTACACGCTGCGACGAGCACGAGGACGAACAGCAGCGCGCCCGCCAGGACTCGGCGGGCGGATCGCCGGGGCGTACGCTTCGTGCTCACAGGTCCCCAGTCAACCAACTCCGGCCAAGTCGACTCGACCCGCGAGATGAACGCAGGGTGACACTGTTGTCCGCATAATGGACGAGGTTGTGACCAATAGGCCCATAGGGGAATCCTATGGCCTATGACGATCTATGACGACGTGACCCAGCTGGTCGGCCGCACTCCCCTCGTTCGCCTCAACCGACTGGTCGGGGACTCGTCGGCGACGGTCCTGGCCAAGCTCGAGTTCTACAACCCCGCCAACAGCGTGAAGGACCGGATCGGCGTGGCGATGATCGACGCCGCCGAGGCTTCCGGGCAGCTCAAGCCGGGCGGCACCATTGTCGAGGCCACCTCCGGCAACACCGGCATCGCCCTGGCGATGGTGGGCGCCGCCCGCGGTTATCGCGTCGTGCTGGCCATGCCCGAGACCATGTCCGCCGAGCGCAAGGCCCTGCTGCGTGCCTATGGCGCCGAGCTGGTCCAGACCCCGGGTTCCGAGGGCATGAAGGGCGCCGTCAACAAGGCCGAGGAGCTCGGCTCGCAGGAAGGCGCCGTGCTCGTGCGCCAGTTCGCCAATGAGGCCAACGTCGAGATCCACCGCCGGACCACCGCGGAGGAGATCTGGAACGACACCGACGGCAAGGTCGACATCGTCGTCGCCGGCATCGGCACCGGTGGCACCATCACCGGCGTCGGCGAAGTGCTCAAGTCGCGCAAGCCCGAGGTCCAGATGGTCGCCGTCGAGCCCAAGGAATCGCCGATCCTGTCGGGCGGCCAGCCCGGCCCGCACAAGATCCAGGGCATCGGCGCCAACTTCGTGCCCGAGATCCTGAACCGCGACATCATCGACGAGATCCTCCCGCAGGATGCCCCGACCGCCGTCGAGTGGGCTCGTCGCGCCGCGACCGAGGAGGGTCTGCTCGTGGGCATCTCCTCCGGCGCCGCCATCGCCTCCGCCGTCGAAGTGGCCAACCGCCCCGAGAACGCCGGCAAGACCATCGTCGTCATCATCCCGTCGTTCGGTGAGCGTTATCTCTCCACGATCCTCTTCGAGGGTCTGACCGACTGAGCTCACCTCCGGCAATCAGGGCGTCACTCCGCAGGGAGTGGCGCCCTGTGTCGTTCTGTGCATGTCCCGACCTGAATGTCCGCACTTCCCGACCTGTACGCCGCGTCCGCTCCGGAGGCGGCCCACTCCCCGACCTGAATGCCCGCACTTCCCGACCTGTACGCCGCGTCCGCTCCGGGGCGGCCCACTTCCCGACCTGAATGTCCGCACTTCCCGACGTGCACACCACCTCCCTCGGCGAAAGCCCCTCACGTTCCGACATCCACATCACTCCGCAACATGGATCCCTCGTCCCAACCTTGCGCAATGTCGGGAAGTGGCAGTCAGCGAGGAACGTGTGCGTGATGTAGCGAAGTAGTCCGATTCCCGGGGAGGATGAGGCCATGGGAACCGCCGCTCCGACCCTGGGCCTGTTCGCGGCCTGGGTTGCGCACGACATCGAGGAGTGGCTCACCGCCGCCCCCAACAGCACCAGGATTCTGCGGGAGGCCCCCGACTGGCTGCCGATCCCGGATCGGGTACGCCGGGATGGCGTGAGCCAGGAACAGATCAATGTCGCGCTCGCGATGATGGCGGCGCTGTTCGCTGCCGGATCGCTGGACGGCTGGCGCACCGGAGGACGGTCCTGGCTCTATCGCCTCCTGCTCGACGGATTCGGACTGCACACCTTCTCCCACGTGGGACTCGCACTGGTACGCCGCAGGTATGCCTCCGGCGTCGTCACCGCCCCTCTCGTCGCCCTGCCATTCTGGTGGTGGGCTCGACGTGAACTGCGCCGGAGCGGTGTCGACTATCCCGTATCCAGGCTTGCCATGCCGCTGTTCGTCCCGCTGGGGCTCGTCGTCCACGGCATCGCCCTCCGCCTGACAACCGGCAAGCCGGAGATAATCAATGCCCGAGGGTGACACGGTCTTTCGCTCGTGTGCTGCGCTGCATCGGGCGCTGGCCGGGCGTACGCTCACGCGGGCCGAGCTCAGGGTGCCGCAGCACGCGACGGCGGCCCTGACAGGGATGACCGTCGTCGAGGTCGTCGCCCGCGGCAAACATCAGCTGACCCGGTTCGACTCGGGGCTGACGCTCCACACTCACCTGCGCATGGACGGCACCTGGCGCGTGATCGGCACACGGGACCGACCGCCGGGGCCGGCGTACCAGATCCGGGTCATCCTCGGGCACGAGGACCGGACGGCTTTCGGCCTCCGGCTCCCCGTCGTCGAGCTCATCGAGACAGCGCGCGAGAACGACGTCGTCGGCCATCTCGGCCCCGACCTGCTGGGCCCGGACTGGGATCCGGAGGAAGCGCTCCGCCGCCTGACGACCGACCCCGACCGGACCATCGGCGAAGCCCTGCTCGACCAGCGCAACCTCGCGGGGATCGGGACGTTCTATCGCGCGGAGATCTGTTTCCTCCAAGGTGTGCATCCGCGTACGCCGGTCGGCGAGATCCGAGATCTTCCCAGGCTCGTCAAACGCGTGCAGCTGCTGCTGCAGTCCAACGCCAAACGACCCACCCAGGTCACCACCGGCATCGACCGCCCGGGACAGCGCACCTGGGTGTTCGAACGCCCCGGCAAGCCGTGTCGACGCTGCGGCACCCTGATCGAGGTCGAACGCTTCGGGCCCGTCGGGCAGGAGCGATTGAGCTATTGGTGCCCGCGATGTCAGTCACCTGACCAGAAGCGCAAATGATCATCGCGAATTCACCTCGCCCCCGCCCAATTCCCACCTGACACGCCGGGCACAGTCCCTACGTTCGCATCGTCCCCCCTCCCCGAAAGGACGACGATGCCTTCCATCAGGTTCTTGGGTCGTGCCCTCGTGACCCTCGCTGCCGTGGCTGCACTGGCCCTCAGCGTTCAGCCCGCGCACGCCGCGAAGCTGCCGCGCGGTGGCAACGAGCCCATCGCGATCTTCCCCGTCGTATCCGACATCCACATCAACTCGGGGTCGGCCACATCGGCGACCCTCACCAACGCACTCGGCCAGTTCAACGCCCTCGCCCCCGACATGGACGCGTTCGTCGCGGTGGGCGACCTCACTGACTATGGCCGAGCCGACGAGCTCACCAAGCTGATGGGGCTGCTCGACCGCGGCCTGGGCAATGACGTCCAGCGCATGCTGCTCAACGGCAACCACGAGTACTACAACGGGCTGCCCACCGCCACCGCCGACCAGCAGTTCCTCGACATCACCCGGATGTCGTCGCTCAACCAGCACCTGGAGATCAACGGGCTCCACCTGATCGGCATCAACTATCGCGCCACCGCAGACGATGTCGCCTGGCTGCGCGACCAGCTCGCGGCAGCGGCGAAGGCCGACAAGAAGGCCCCGATCTTCGTGTTCTTCCACTATCCGCTCTCCGACACCGTCTATGGCTCGGAGGAATGGGGCTCGGACAACCCGGCGCTCTACGACGCGCTGAAGCCCTATCCGCAGGTCATCACCTTCTCGGGCCACTCGCACTATGCGCTGGAGGATCCGCGCTCGATCATGCAGGCCGACTTCACCACGGTGAACACGGGCGACGGGCTCTACTACATGGAGCTCGAGCGTGGGCGTCTGCAGGGCAACATCGTCGAGAGCGCCAGCAACCTGCACCAGGCCCTGCTGGTCAAGGCCTACAAGAACCGCGTCGAGATCCACCGTCTCGATATCCACACCGGTCGGCCCACCGGCGAACCCTGGGTGATCAAGCAGCCGACCAACAAGAACAAGTTCGACTACACCGCCCAGCGCGACAAGGTGGCACCGGTCTGGCCGCGCGATCCCCGACTGGTTGCCCAGGGCACCGGACTGCGCACCGCGAAGGTCGCCTTCGATCAGGCCAGCGACAACCTGATGGTTCACCACTACGAGTTCAAGGCCATCAACCGGGACACCGGCGCAGCGGACCTGACCACGACTGCGTTCTCGGAGTTCTATCGCGACCCGGTGCCGACCCGTCTGGAATTCGACCTGGCCGGCCTGACCCCCGGTGCGACCTATGACCTGCAGGTGACCCCGGTCGACTCGTTCGGCAACCGCGGTCCGGTGCGTTCGGCCGAGGTACGCACCGACGCCCTCGAGCTGGCCTCCCTCACCGCGACCCCCGAAGCGGTGTCCGCCGGCAGCCCGGCCACCGTGAACGTGAACATCCGCAACTGGGGTCCGACGCCTGCGTCCGGTTCGGTCACCCTGACCGCTGACGGCCCGGTCACTCTCAGCACGACGAGTGTCGACTTCCAGGTGGGTCCCAACTCGACGGCAACCGTCCCGGTCTCCGTGACCGCTACGGGCACCGAGCCGGCCGTGGCGACCGTCACCGGCACCGCGACCTCGGGCGGCCAGCAGATCGGTTCTGCCTCGACCAAGCTGTTCGTGAACTCGGCCTTCGGCGAGTCGTTCGACTCGGTCGCTCCCGCCCTGAAGCCGGCCAAGGATGAGCAGATCGGCTTCCTGGGCTGGACCCACGAGGGCCCGAACGGGTGGACGGTGACCAACAGCCCGGACATGCCGCAGGGCACGACCGAGTGGCAGGGCTGGAGCTTCACCACCCCGGAGTTCTGGGTCGCCGCCGATAACCAGGACCGGGACAAGTTCTCGCTCGGCAGCGGCGTGATCGCCGTGGCCGACCCCGACGAGTGGGATGACCGCAACTCCCCCGCCTCCCGCGGCAGATTCGACTCGACCCTCGCCTCGCCGGAGATCCCGGTCAGCGGCGGTGAGACCCGAACTGTGGTCTTCGACTCCCACTATCTGCAGGAGAACCCGCAGCGGGCGACCGTCACCGCGGTCTTCTCCGATGGCTCCCGCGAGGTGCTCGTCAACTACGGTCCCGCCGGCGGCACCGACAACAACGGCGCCCACGCCATGAACCAGACCGTCAGCCGACCGGTCACGGTTCCGGCCGGGGCGACCTCGATGCGCCTGGAGTTCCGGATGTTCAATGCCGGCAACAACTGGTACTGGGGCGTCGACAACGTGCGCGTGTCCTGACCCGCACTCTCCCCCGACAACAATGCGGGGCCCGGTGATCCCGGGCCCCGCATTCTTCGTTCAGTTGCTCATCAGTCCTGCTGCCGCTCCGCGGCGATGCGCTCGTGGTGACGCACGACCTCGCGGACGATGAAATTCAGGAACTTCTCCGCGAACTCGGGATCCAGCCTGGCATCCTGGGCCAGGGCCCGAAGCCGCTCGATCTGGCGCTGTTCGCGGCTCGGATCGGCGGGCGGGAAGCCGTGTTCGGCTTTCAGCTCTCCGACCCGCTGGGTCACCTTGAACCGCTCGGCCAGCAGATGCACGAGCGCCGAGTCGAGGTTGTCGATGCTGCCGCGGAGCCGGAGGAGCTCCGCGTGCGCCTCCGCGTCCGTCACGACAGCACGACCTCTACCCGCTGGAATTCCTTGACCTCCGTATAGCCGGTCGTTGCCAGCGTACGCCGCAGCGCCCCGACCAGGTTCATGGTGCCGTCGGCCACATGCGAGGGGCCGAGCAGGATCTCCTCCAGCGCGCCGAGCGTACGGAATCGAGCCCGCTCGCCCCGCGGCAACTCCGCATGCCAGGCCTCCGGGCCCCAGTGCCAGCCCTGGCCGGGGGCCTCGGTGGCCCGCGCCAGCGGACCGCCCACCATGACCGCGTCGGCGCCACAGGCGATGGCCTTGGCGATGTCGCCGGACCGGCCGACCGCACCATCGGCGATCACATGCACATAGCGCCCGCCCGACTCGTCCATGTAGTCGCGCCGGGCCTCGGCCACATCGGACACCGCGGTCGCCATGGGCACGGAGATGCCGAGGACGTCCTGGGTCGCGTGGGTGGCCCCACCGCCGAATCCGACGAGTACGCCCGCCGCGCCGGTGCGCATCAGGTGGAGCGCGGCCTGATAGGTCGCACAACCGCCCACGATGACCGGCACGTCGAGCTTGTGGATGAACTCCTTGAGGTTCAGCGGCTCGACCACGCTCGACACGTGCTCGGCCGAGACCGTCGTGCCGCGGATGACGAAGAAGTCGACCCCGGCCGCCTCGACGGTCTGGGCGAACTCGGCCGTGTTCTGCGGCGAGAGCGCGCCGGCGACGGGCACGCCGGCCTCCCGGATCTGCTTCATGCGCTCGGTGATGAGCTCGCTCTTGATGGGCTCGGCGTACAACTTCTGCATCCGCGTCGTCGCCTCGACGTTGTCCTCGATGCCGGCGATCTCGGCCAGCAGCGGCTCGGGATCGTCGTAGCGCGTCCAGAGGCCCTCCAGGTTGAGCACGCCCAAGCCGCCGCAGCGACCCATCGTGATCGCGGTCTCCGGCGACATCACCGAGTCCATCGGTGCGGCCATCATGGGGAACTCGAACTCCACCGCGTCGATCTTCCAGGAGAGGCTGACCTCTTCCTGACCCCGCGTACGCCGCGAGGGGACGATCGTGATGTCGTCGAAGCTGAATGCCTTCTTGGCCCGCTTGCTGCGGCCGATGTCCTGCATCTGATCTTCCTCAGTCAGTCACCGATGGGTCGGTGAGTCAGTCTTTCACCGAATAGTTCGGTGCCTCGACGGTCATCTGGATGTCGTGCGGATGGGATTCTCGCAGGCCGGCCGACGTGATGCGCACGAACCTGCCCTTGGAGTGCAGTTCGGGGATCGTCGCCGCCCCCGTATAGAACATCGACTGCCGCAGCCCGCCCACCAACTGGTACGCCACCGCGGCCAGCGGACCGCGATAGGGCACCTGGCCCTCGATGCCCTCGGGCACCAGCTTGTCGTCGGAGGTCACATCGCCCTGGAAGTAGCGGTCCTTCGAATAGGACGCCTTACGGCCGCGCGCGGCCATCGCCCCGAGCGAGCCCATGCCGCGATAGGTCTTGAACTGCTTGCCGTTGATGAACGTCAGCTCACCCGGCGACTCCTCGCAGCCGGCGAGCAGCGAACCGAGCATGACGGTGTCGGCCCCGGCGACGAGTGCCTTGGCGATGTCACCCGAATACTGCAGGCCGCCGTCGCCGATCACGGGTACGCCGAATTCCTTGGCGGCGCGGGCGGCGTCATAGATCGCGGTGACCTGGGGTACGCCCACGCCCGCCACCACCCGCGTCGTGCAGATCGAGCCCGGCCCGACGCCGACCTTGACACCGTCGGCACCGGCCTCGCACAGCGCCTTCGCCCCGGCATAGGTCGCGACGTTGCCGCCGATGATGTCGACGCCGGCGGCCCGTGGCTCGTTCTTCAGCCGGCGGATCATGTCCATCACGCCGTGGCTGTGGCCGTGGGCCGTGTCGACGACGATGCAGTCGACATCGTTCTCGACGAGCGCCATCGCGCGCTCCCACGAGTCACCGAAGAAGCCGACTGCCGCACCGATGCGCAGGCGACCGACCTCATCCTTGCTCGCCAGCGGATATTTGTCGGACTTCACGAAGTCCTTGAGCGTGATCAGGCCGGTCAGGCGGCCATCGCTGTCGACCAGCGGCAGCTTCTCGATCTTGTTCTTGGCCAGCAGCGCGAGAGCGTCCTCGGGGGAAATGCCCACATGGCCCGTGATCAGCGGCATGGGGGTCATGACGTCCTTGACCAGCCGCTTGGGGTCATTCTCGAACCGCATGTCGCGGTTGGTCACGATGCCGAGCAGGCAGCGGTTCTCATCAACCACGGGGACACCCGAGATGCGGAAGTGGCCACACATCTCGTCGGCCTCGCCGATCGTCGCGTCGGGGCTGATCGTGATGGGGTCGTCGATCATGCCGGCCTCGGACCGCTTGACCTGGTCGACCATCGCGGCCTGGTCCTCGATCGACATGTTGCGGTGGAGGATGCCCATGCCACCCTCGCGGGCCATCGCGATGGCCATGCGGGACTCGGTCACCGTGTCCATGGCCGACGAGAGCATCGGCACGCGCACGGAGATGCGCTTGCTCACCCGCGACGTCGTATCCGCCGACGACGGGATCACGTCGGACTCATTGGGTTGCAGCAGGACATCGTCGAACGTGAGCCCGATGGGCTCGAACTTCTGGGGGACGCCGGCAGGAGTGAGATCGCTCGTCACAGGAGACCTTTCGCGCTCGTCCCGGGGATCACCCGGGCACGGTCAGACCGTCATGTTACTCGGACACCCCGACACCCCGGTCTCGAAGCCGCTCGCCGGACGGCGTACGCCCCAGCCCGTCCTAGCGATGCAGCGCCGCGGTGAGGCCCTCCGGCAGTTCGGGGTGGGCGAAGACGAACCCGGAGTCGAGCAGGGCCTTCGGGATCATGCGGTTGCTGGCGAGGAGCGCCTCGTCGACCAACTGGTCGCCGAACATCAGACGCAGCGCGGGCAGAGGCACGGGCAGCTTGACCGGGCGGTGCAGCACCCGGCCGAGTTCCTCGGTGAACTCGGCATTGCGCACGGGATTGGGGGCGCTCAGGTTGACGGGCCCGGCGACGTCGCTCGTCAGCAGGTGCGCGACGGCCGCGACATAGTCGGCCAGCGAGATCCACGGCAGCCAGTGCTGCCCGTCACCGATCTGGCCGCCCAGGCCGAGGGCGAACAACGGCATCTGCTTGCCCAGGAACCCGCCGGCGCGATCCAGCGGCAGTCCGGTGCGCAGGAGGACCGTGCGTACGCCCTCGCCCGCGCCGAGCGCCGCGTCCTCCCACTGCCGGCACACGTCGGCGAGGAATCCGCTGCCGTGGGGAGCCGACTCGTCGATCTCGGCATCCCCGGTCGAGCCATAGACCCCGACCGCGGAGCCGGACAGGAATACCGTCGGGCGCTCCTCGTGGGCGATCAGCCCGGCGAGGGTGCGGGTGGCCTGCACGCGGGACGACAGCAGTTCCCGACGACGGTCCTCGGTCCAGCGCTTGTCGGCGATGCCTGCACCGGACAGGTTGATGACGGCGTCGATATCGGAGAAGCCGAGCGACTCGACGAAGCCTGCCTCCGGGTCCCAGCGACGTTCGAGTGTGGAGGTCGCCGGCCGGCGTACGAGAGCGATCACCTCATGCTCCGCCGACAGGTGGCGGCTCAGCGCCTGCCCGAGAAAGCCTGATGCCCCGCTGATGGCAATTCTCATCCCGCTGCTCCGATCGCAGGTCTCATGCCGTCTTCGCCTCTTCCGCTTCGCCGGCCCAGTCATCGGGCTCGGGTTCGGGCACGATCTGCAGGGCCGAGGAGTTGACCCAGAAGATCCACGCCAGCGTAACCCCGAGCAGATAACCCGGGATAGGCCGCAACGAGAAGTACTCCAGCCCGCATTCGACCACGGTGAACGCGATCAGCACCGCGACCAGTCCGCGGAAGATCCGGTTGCCATAGCGGAGCATGCCGAGATAGACACCGCCCCACAGCAGATACCACCCGTGATAGCCGGCCCCGCTGAACGCGAGCGCCATGAACGACCACGCCAGCCACCGCACGGGATAGTCGCGCCAGGATCGAGTCACGTCCGGGACCTCGCCGGCCGCAGTGACGGTCACCGAGCGCGGCCGCACCCGGACCCTGCCCAGATGATCGGCGAAGAAATAACGCCAGGCCACGAAGACGGCGAGGACGACGCTGACCACCGTCGCCAGGGACGAGAGGAACGGCAGCATCCCGTGGCGCAGTCCGACCGCGTTGAGCACCGGCCCGATCACCTGCTCGACGATCGACGCCGGCGACATGCCCCAGGTGGTGGCGTGGATGTTCGTTGCCTTCATCCACCCGAGGAACTCATAACCGGTGGCGAACGACAGCCCGACATAGGCGCCGATCGCCACGAGCAGCGCACTCCCGCAATAGAGAGTCATGGTGGCGACCCGCCGCGCGAGCCCCATGCCCTTGAGGCGCTCTGCCACGGGCAACAGCCCGATGGCGATCGCGGCGATGATCCCCGGCTGCTTGAACCCGGCGCCGATCCCGACCAGCACCGCGCCGAGCAGCATCCCCGGGACGCCGTGGCGTACGCCCAACCACGCCGCAACGAGGACCAGGGCGATCATCCAGATGTCGTTGTGCATGCCGCCGACGAAGTGGAACAGCAGGAACGGGTTGAGCACCGCGAACCACTTCGCCACCTCCGCGTTCGCCCCGAGCGCGCGGGCCAGGCGCGGCACGACGAGCGCGATGACGGCCACGCCGAGCAGGGCCGGGATGCGCATTGCGACCACGGTCCAATAGCTGTGGAAGCCGGTCAGCTCGGCGACCAGCGCCTGCACGAACAGCGCCGCCGGCGGATAGACCGCCGTCGTGTGATGCCAGACCCAGTGGACATTCGGCGCGAACGGTCCGCCCGCATCCGTCAGACCCACCTGATAGGGATCGAACCCCTGGTGGATGATCCAGCCCTGATCGGCGTACAGAAAAGCATCGGAGGAGAACACCGGCGGGACGATGAGCACCGGCAATGACCAGAGCGCCAGGATCAGCCCGTGGTTGAGCCTCGGGTGCAGGGCCGGGCGCAGCTTCAGCCAGGCCCAGAACAGCAGGATCACGCCGACCGCCATGAGCACCCGGCCGACCTGCCAGGCCAGGACTGGGCGGATCCAGCGCAGGACAATCCGGTCGAGATCGCTGTTCGGGACGAGCCCGGGGGTCAGGACCGCCAGGCCGATCAGGACCATGGCGAGGAAGCCGCGGCCGACGCCGGGGGTACGCAGCGTCTGCGCCAATCCCGTTCGCTTCACCTGTTCCTTCTCCTCCCCCAAACAGCGTCCCTGAGCCTAGCGGCCACGGCTGACAGCGGCCCACAAGACACAAGGCCCCTGCCCTCGAGGGGCAGGGGCCTTGTGGTCAGGCGTACCTGAGAGAACCTGCGTCAGTGGGCATGGCCGTGACCGGCCTCGTCCTCTTCGGCGGGCTTCTCGACCACGAGGGTCTCGGTGGTCAGCAGCAGCGCGGCGATGGAGGCCGCGTTGGCCAGGGCGGACCGGGTGACCTTGACCGGGTCGAGGACACCGGCGTCGATCAGGTTGCCATATTCGCCCGTGGCGCCGTTGAAGCCGTGGTTCGGATCGAGCTCCGCGACCTTGGCGACGACGACGTAGCCCTGCTCGCCACCGTTCTCGGCGATCCAGCGCAGCGGCTCGACGACCGACTTCTCGACGATCTTCACACCGACGCGCTCGTCACCGGAAAGGCCGAGGCCGTCCTTCAGCACCCGCGACGCATGGATGAGAGCGGAGCCGCCACCGGCGACGATGCCCTCCTCGATGGCCGCACGGGTCGCCGAGACGGCGTCCTCGATGCGGTGCTTCTTCTCCTTGAGCTCGACCTCGGTGGCCGCGCCCACGCGGATCACGCAGACGCCACCGGCGAGCTTGGCAACGCGCTCCTGCAGCTTCTCGCGGTCCCAGTCGGAGTCGGTGTTCTCGATCTCCTTGCGCAGCTGCGCCACGCGGCCCTCGACCTCACCGGACTCACCGGCGCCGTCGACGATCGTGGTGTCGTCCTTGGTGACGACGATGCGCTTGGCGCGACCGAGCACCTCGAGCCCGACCTGGTCGAGCTTGAGACCGACCTCGGGAGCGATGACCTGGCCACCGGTGAGGATGGCCATGTCCTCGAGCATCGCCTTGCGGCGGTCACCGAACGCCGGGGCCTTGACGGCCACGGAGGTGAACGTGCCGCGGATCTTGTTGACGACGAGGGTCGACAGGGCTTCGCCCTCGACATCCTCGGCGACGATGAACAGCGTGCCGGAGGCGCCGATGACCTTCTCCAGCAGCGGGAGCAGGTCGTTCATCGAGGAGATCTTGCCGGCGTGCAGGAGGATGTAGGGATCCTCGAGAACGGCTTCCATGCGCTCGGGGTCGGTCACCATGTAGGGCGACAGATAACCCTTGTCGAACTGCATGCCCTCGGTGAACTCGAGCTCAGTGCCGAAGGTCTGCGACTCGTCGACGGTGATGACGCCGTCCTTGCCGACCTTGTCGAAGGCGTCGGCGATGAGTCGGCCGATCTCCTCGTCGCGGGACGAGATCGTGGCGACCTGGGCCATGTCCTCGGTGGACTGGACCTCACGCGAGTTGGCCCTGAGCTCGGCCTCGACGGCCGCAACCGCAGCCTCGATGCCCTTCTTCAGGCCGACGGGGTTGGAGCCGGACGCGACGGCACGCAGGCCCTCGTGGACCAGCGCCTGGGCCAGCACGGTCGCGGTGGTGGTGCCATCACCGGCGACATCGTTGGTCTTGGTGGCGACTTCCTTGGCGAGCTGGGCGCCGAGGTTTTCATAGGGGTCATCCAGTTCCACGTCGCGGGCAACCGTCACACCATCGTTGGTGATGGTGGGGGCGCCCCACTTCTTGTCGAGCACGACGTAGCGGCCCTTCGGGCCGAGGGTGACCTTCACGGTGTTGGCGAGGATGTCCACGCCACGCTCGAGCGAGCGGCGGGCTTCCTCGTCGAACTGAAGGATCTTGGGCATGTGTGGCTACTCCTGGAGTGCTTCTGGGGACCGAACGGTCACTTGCTGACGACGGCGAGGATGTCGCGCGCGTTCAGCAGCAGCAGCTCCTTGCCGTCATACTTGACTTCGGTGCCGCCGTACTTCGAAAAGATGACGACGTCGCCCTCGGCGACATCCATCGGAACGCGGTTGCCGTTGTCGTCGACGCGACCCGGACCGGTGGCGATGACCTGGCCCTCCTGCGGCTTCTCCTTGGCGGTGTCCGGGATGACCAGGCCGGAAGCGGTGGTCTGCTCGGCCTCGAGCGGCTGGACGAGGACACGGTCCTCAAGAGGCTTGATCGTGACTGCCACGTCACACACCTTTCAATGTCTTGTTTCGGTTCATTTCGGGCGCCGGGGGCGTCGTCGCGGGTGCCGTCCCAAGCTGTTGGCACACTCCAATGGAGAGTGCCAATCGGAACACTATCGCCGCTTTAGCACTCGATCAAGCGGAGTGCTAGGGACCGCCGTTTCTCAGCTTCCCGGGTGACGCACGGGTAACAAGTCGGTAACTCTGGAGGAAACGCTCATCCTGCCTAGCCACGTGCCGTTTGACCGATCCTCGGAATGGCGCCGAAATCGCTGTGTCGACACTCTTGCCGAGAATCGGAGATCCCCGCCGGGCTAGGGTCGAACCGCCGGACCCACGCGGCGTCCGCACGTGCTGCCCTCCTGAGGGGGGCCCTGCATGCCGATTCCGCGGTCCGTATTCGCCGACAGAGGGAAGGACCGCATGACAGAGACCGCAGTCAGCGCCGAACGTCTCTTCAAGATCTTTTCCGCCGACGAACAGAAGATCGGCCAGCGCCTGCGTGCAGGTGAGAACGTGGACCTGTCCGCGGTGCGAGGGACTGCGGCGGTCGTCGACGCTTCCTTCGAGGTACGCCGCGGCGAATCGTTCGTTGTCATGGGACTCTCGGGCTCGGGCAAGTCGACCCTCATCCGCATGCTCAATGGACTGAACCCGCCCACGTCCGGAACGGTCCGGATCGACGGGGAAGACCTCACCAATGCCTCGCCCGAACAGCTTCGGCGCATCCGGCGCGACAAGGTGTCGATGGTCTTCCAGCACTTCGCCCTGTTCCCCCATCGCACGGTCGCGGACAATGTGGCGTACGGCTTGGAAGTCAAGAACGCGCCGAAGGACGAGCAGCACGACCAGGCCCGGCACTGGATGCAGCAGGTGGGTCTCGGCGATGTCGGGGAGAAGTATCCCGATCAGCTGTCGGGCGGTATGCGCCAGCGCGTCGGGCTGGCCCGCGCCCTTGCGGCCGGCACCGACATCCTGCTCATGGACGAGGCCTTCTCCGCCCTGGACCCGCTGATCCGCTCCGACCTGCAGTCGCAGCTGATCGACCTGCAGGCCGACCTCGGCAAGACGATCGTGTTCATCACCCACGACCTCAACGAGGCCATGCGTCTCGGCGACCGGGTCGCGGTGATGCGCCAGGGCCGGATCGTGCAGATCGGGACGGCCCCGGAGCTGCTGACCGATCCCGCCGACGACTACGTCTCGCGGTTCGTCGCCGATGTCGATCGGAGCCGGGTGCTGACGGCCGGAATGGTCGTCGACCGGACCGCCCCGGTGCTGGATCCGAACGCGACCGGGCGGGAGGTCGCGCAGCTGCTGAGCGACCGGGGCCACACGGTCGGCGCTGTGGTGCGCGATGACCGACCGGCCGGCGTGGTCACGCTGGCTGCTGCCCGGGATCAGCCCGACCGCAGCGCCGCTGACCTGCTCGTGGAGGATCGCGGCACCATCCGCAGTACGCCCATCGGTGACCTGTTCGGTCGGGCCGCGAACCAGCCGGGGGCCCTGGTGGTCGTGGACCGCAGCGGTCGGCTCATGGGGCTGCTCAGCCAGGACCGCCTCCTGGCGGCCATGTCGGATGCCGGACTCAGGGGTGAGGCATGAGATTCGATCCACTCAACCCGTCGATCCCGTTCGGTGATGTGATCGCCGACGGCATCGACTGGATCCAGACCAGCATGGGCTGGTTGTTCGATGCGATCCAGGCCGTGCTGCGCCTGGTCTACGACGCCTTCACGTTCGTGCTGGCCATCCCGCCCTACTGGGTCGTCATCCTGGTCCTCGCGGCCATCGCCTGGCGGGCCGCGTCGTGGCGGTTGGCCTTGTTCACGGTGATCGGCTTCTATCTCATCCGGGGCTTCGATCTCTGGCTGCATGCGATGCAGACGATCTCCTTGGTCGTGCTCGCCGTGCTGTGTGCCCTGCTGCTGGCGATCCCGCTGGGGATCTGGGCGGCCCGGTCGGCGACGGTGTCGAAAATCGTCAAACCGGTCCTCGACCTGATGCAGACGATGCCGGCGATGGTCTATCTGATCCCGGCGATCACCATCTTCGGCATCGGCCCCACCCCGGGCGCGATCGCGACACTGATCTTCGCCATGCCGCCGGGCGTACGCCTGACCGAGCTCGCGATCCGGCAGGTCGACAAAGAACTGGTCGAGGCGGGGTACGCCTTCGGCTCGACCCCGGGACGCATCCTGCGCCAGATCCAGCTGCCGGTGGCCCTGCCGACGATCATGGCGGGCGTCAACCAGGTGATCATGCTGGCGCTGTCGATGGTCGTCCTCGCGGGCATGGCCGGCGCCGGTGGTCTCGGCGGCGACGTCGTCGGCTCGCTCGCCACCCTCAACATTCCCCTCGGCATCGATGCCGGCACCGCGGTCGTCATCATCGCGATCTACCTCGACCGGGTCAGCGCGCGCTTCGGGAATCCCCAACGCCACCGGCCGCGGGGCCGGCGTACCGGAAAGAAGACGGAACCCTCCGGACAGGACCCCATCACCGAACCCACTACGGAACGGAGCAAGGCATGAAGAAGACCGGACTGGGCGTACTCGCACTCGCGGGTGCCCTGATGCTGGCCGGATGCGGCGCATCCAACACGGGCGGCGGCACGACGACCGGCGGCGGCGAGCCGGCCGGCGGCGGGCAGGAGACCGCTGCGGCCTCGGCCTGGAGCGAATGCAAGCCGGGTCAGCACGCCGAGGATGCCTCGGGTCTGCCGGAGGACGGCGACAAGAACGTCACCCTCGGCGCCTTCAACGGGTGGGACGAGTCGTTCGCGACCACACACCTGCTGAAGGCGGTGCTCGAGCAGGAGGGCTACACCGTCGACATCCAGGCGTTCGAGGCCGCTCCCGCGTTCACCGGCACCGCGCGTGGCGATATCGATGTCATCACCGATGTGTGGATGCCGGTGACGCATCCGCAGTACATCGACCAGTTCGGCGATGACCTCGTCCACCTCGGCTGCTGGTATGACAACGCCAAGCTCACCATCGCCGTCAACGACTCCTCCCCCGCGAAATCGATCGCCGACCTGGCGACGATGAAGGATGAGTACGGTGGCCGGCTCTATGGCATCGAGCCCGGCGCCGGCCTGACGAAGACCACGCGCGAGAAGGCCATCCCGACCTACAAGCTTGAGGACTGGGAGTTCGTCGTCTCGTCCACCCCGGCGATGCTCGCGCAGGTCGATCGTGCAACCAAGGGCAACGAGAACGTCGCTGTGACGCTGTGGCGTCCGCACTGGGCGTACTCGGCCTATCCGATGCGCGACCTCGAGGATCCCGAGGGTGCGATGGGCGGTGCGGAGATCATCTCGTCCGCCGGCAACAAGGAGTTCGCGGAGAAGTCGCCGAAGGCGGCCCAGATCGTGAAGAACCTGGCGCTGGGTGATGATGAGCTGGCCGAGCTCGAGGACTACATGATGAGCCCGCAGCAGCAGGACGGGAAGAACCACGACGCGGCTGTCGCCCAGTGGCTCGAGAAGCATCCCGACTTCGCCGAGAAGCTCGTCAAGGGCGAGCTGGGCTGACACTCGACCAACGGTTGTCCTGAGGGAATTTTCCCTTGGGGCAACCGTTGTTCAATTCCTGGGAGTCGGGCGTACGCCGGCCCTGCGGGACCGTGCCGTCCGGGTCAGGGGTAGACGATGGGCTTGACGCCCGTCCCGGAGCGGGCGGGCTCGAGCGCCCCGGCCAGGTCGTCGAGCGTGACCCGCTCCCCGAGCAACTCGGCGTACGGAACGCGGCCGGAGGCCGCCATCGCGATCGCCACCGGGAACTGGTTGGCATAGCGGAAGGAACCCGAGACCGTGATTTCGCGGTTCTGCATCAGCGTGACGGGCAGGGCGACCTCATCGCCGCCGCGGCCGACCAGGACCACGTGGCCTGCGGGGCGGACGGCCGGGAAGCCGCGCCGGATGGCCGCAGCCGAGCCGGAGCATTCGATGAAGGCATCGAAGTGGGAGGGCGGGATCACGACACCGGGCTCGGCCATGTTGAACGTGGTGGTCGCGCCCATGCGCGCGGCCCGTCCGAGGCGTTCACCCGAGAGGTCCGTGATCGTGATCTCGACAGCGCCGAGCGCCTTGGCGACCGCGACCGTGACCAGGCCGATCGGCCCGGCGCCGGCGATCAGGACCTTCGATCCGGCGCCGACGCCGGCCTTCTGCAGAGCTGCCAGCCCGACCGACATGGGTTCGACCATGCACGCCGCCTCGGGACCCATGGTGTCGGGGGCGGGGTGGGCGAAGTCGGCGGGATGGACGATGTATTCGGTGAAGACACCGTCACAGCCCGGGGTGCCGAGGAAGGTGGCGCGCTCACAGAGGTTGTAGCGGCCCTGGCGGCACTGGTCGCAATGGCGGCAGATGTGGAGAGGTTCGAGCGCCACGAGCTCACCGATGCGGCTCTCGGGCACCGTCTCCCCGACGGCCACGATGCGGCCTGCGGCCGTCCGGCCGAGCACCAGCGGGGCGTCGAGGAGGGCACCGAGCAGGCGACCGGTGCTGAACAGGCGCACGTCGCCACCGGACACGGCGGCCGCTGCGATGCGGATCAAGACCTCGTCCGGTCCGGGGGTGGGGACGGGGCGTTCTTCGACCCTGAGGTCGCGAACCCCGCGCAGCACACTCGCTCGCATCGTGGTGGGGATCTCCATCGGGTTCCTCCTGTGTCAGGGCCAGCCTAACCAGCCCAGCTGAACCTCGGAGTCGAGCGGGGTGATCAGCCGAAGCGCGCCGACAGCTGCGAGACGGTGAGAAGGGCGGCAACACCGAGACCCAACAGCCCCGAGAGGGTGAGCCGACGCCGCACGGGACCCCAGGGAGGTGCCGCCGCAGCGAGGAAGAAGAAGACTCCGATGAGCACGTTGAGCGCGATGCTGATGCCGAGCGGGCCGTAGGACACGCCGTAGCCGCCTCCGCTGCACCCGCTCACGCCGCACAGGTTGATCGCCGAGAACACGAACGGCACCCAGCTGAGCGCCGCGGCGACCGAGAGGGTGAGCGGAAGCCACAGCAGGTGTTTGTAGCCGCGCGACAGGGGGTCCGGACGCGGGGTCGGCGAATCGGGATGGTGACTCATCATGCCGTCCCTGGTTCCCGCCGCATGTGTCCAGTGAACCAGCGTGGGAAAACTCCGGCGGGCAGTTTGTGCTCAGCCGCCGAGGCGTTCGACCACCAGTACCTTTGCCGAACCGGTGGTCGGGGTGATGATGATCGTCGCCCGATGGGGGCCCTTGGGCTTGAGACGGCGCCGGAGCGCGGCGGGGTCGACGTCGATGCCGCGTTTCTTGATCTCGAGGGTGCCGATCGCGTGGTCGCGAACCCACTGGCGCAGGTCCTTCTCCCGCCAGGGGAATGATTCGAGGACGCGGAAGCTGGTCCAGAACGGGCTGGGGACCGGCGCGGAGGTCGCGAGGTAGGCGATCTCCGGATGGAGGCGCCAGGCACCGGTGGTCGCCGCGAGCGCCCCGAGCCCGCCGGAGGCGAGGATCGCCGGGTCGGGCTCGTGCAGGAACGCATCGACCTCGCCGACGGGCGCGTTTGCGGAGGTGGCGACCAAGCGGTCGGCTGCCGGCAGGAGCATCGCGGCGCGGCCGGGTTCGGCGAGGTGGTGACTCCACACGCACGCCTCGACGGCTTCTCCCCGGTGCGAGACCCATTCGGTGAGGGTGCGTGGGGGCAGGAGCCGATGGGGTACGCCCGGTCCCAGCTTCAGGCAGGCCCCCTCGTCGCGGTCCAGGAGGGACGTGACGAACTCCCAGGGCGGGCTGAAGTCGGCGACATTCCAGGTGCGGCCCGCCCCGGTGCGCCGGGCGGGGTCGCAGAACACCGTCCGGTCGGCGAGGTCGACCTCCGTGGCGTCGGCTCGGAGGACCCTCGAGGGGGCTCCGGCGAGGGCGTTGAGGTTCGCCTCGGCGAGGACGGCTGTGGCCTCGTCCCGCTCGACGGCGAGGACGTCAAGGCCTGCGGCTAGGAAGGCCATGGAGTCGGCTCCGATGCCACAGGCCAGGTCGACGATCCGGCGTACGCCTGCGGCGGCCAGCCGCTCTGCCCGCCAGCGGGCAACATCGGGTCGGGTGGCCTGCTCCAGGGCGTCGGGGGTGAAGAACAGGGTCGAGGCGGCGTCGCCGAACTTGGTGATCGCCCGCCGGCGGAGCGCGATCTGGCTGAGGGCCGCAGCTGCAAGGTCGGCGTCGACGGTCCTGCGCAGGGCCGTGGCAGCGGCAAGCGAACCCGGGTCGGGCTGAGCGGCCGCCAGTGCGAGCGCTGCCGCGCCTTCTTCCGCCACGAGGCGACGAGCGACAGCGGGATCCATGGGTCACACTCTCTCATCGGACCGGAAGCACTGGTCGTGTGCTGACTCTGCGCGCGGGCATCCAATACCCCCGTGGGGCGGGCGTACGGCGCTATGTAACTGCTGCCGCTGGGGAAGCGCTGCCGACGCGGCACTTCCCAACGCGTACGCCACGAGGCCCGCACGTCCCGACACCAATGCCGCCACTTCCCAACGCGTACGCCACGAGGCCCGCACGTCCCGACGCCAATGCCGCCACTCCCCAACCTGGACGCCACGTCCCGCGCCGAAATCGCCCCACCTCCCAACACGGGAGCCTCCTTCCTACATGGGCCTCACATTCCGACCGTGCGCCACGTCGCGAGGAGGCATTCATGTAGCGAGGTGCAATGAGCGCGGGACGTCAACCAGCCCACAGGTCCCGGACGCGGCCGAGACCACCAGCGATGAGGATCGCGACCAGGGTGATCGAAGCAAACGCGAAGAGGGACATGGCGTTGGCGGCCTCGATGGGTACGCGGCCCACGTGTTCGAGGAACGAGAACTGACGCGACCACTCGGGGAGACGGAGGGTTTCGGCGAGGAGCGCTACGACGGCGGTCCATCCCAGCAGCGCCCATCCGAACACCAGTCCGCCGCGCGCGACCATCCCGGCCAGCGCCGCCAGCGCCACGAGAGCAAGCATGGGCCCGCAATAGGCTGCGGCCGCCGCAACGGCGTCGCCCAGGGCACCCGATCGCTCGGTCACCCACCACGTGGAGATCCCGAGTGCGGCCGCTCCGAGAAGCATCGCCACCACGACCTCGACAGCGATCACGAACCACCACGAAGCCCAGACCCGCAGGCGGCCGATCGGCGAGGCAAGAATCAGGCCGAGCCGTCCGCTGGACTCCTCCGCCTGCAGAACGCCGAGCGCCTGCAGCCCCAGCGCAGCACCGCCGAGGGCAATGACGACAACGGCGAGCGCTGTGACGATGTCGTCGGGGCGACCGGAGCCGAGCATGGCGCCGATGTCGGGATTGGATCGGACCAGGTCAGCCATCTCCGCGGTCAGTGTGCCGATCGCGGCACCCCACAGGACCAGACCCAGCGACCAGCCTGCGAACCCGCCTCGGGTCAGGCGCCAGGCCGCCCCGAGCGGGTGGCCCAGGAGCGCGGACCCTCCCGCCGGACCGGGGCGCGGCGTCAGCACTCCCCCACCCAGGTCACGCCGGACCGCCACGGCACCGGCAACGATCACCAGGGCGCAGCCGGTCCCCGCAAGAAGGAGCAGTGGACGCGTGGACGGATCATCCGAGAAGGGGCGAACCAGGGGCAACCACCCCATGGGCGTGGCCCATTCGGCTGCCAGCTCGCGGCCGTCGATAACCGCACGCACCAGGAACATGCCGAACGACAGCGCCAGGCCGAGGCCCATCGCAGTCCGCGCGGATCGACCAAGCTGGGCTGCCACCAGGCCGGCCGCACCGAACCACCAGGCGAACAGGCCGAGTGCTGTGGCGTACCAGGCCGAACCGGCGACCGGGAGCCCGACCGCAGCCAGCCCGACGACTGAGCCACCGGCGAACGCCAGCGCCACGATCGTCAGGGTGACCAGCGCCCCGGCCAGGGGCGCGAGGCGACCGAGCCGGCCCGCCGTGATCAACTCGGCGCGACCGGAGTCCTCTTCGGCGCGCGTCTGGGAAATCGCCAGGTGGAGCATGATCGGCGGGAAGAACAGCAGGCCCATGAAGCCGATCTCATAGGTCGTGATCCCGCCGGGAGTCGTCAGGTCGGACCACCGGCCGTTGAAGGCCATGGTGGCGGGAGAAGCCCCGAGCGTGGCCGCATAGAGTTCCCGGCTCTCAGGGGAAGGGTAGAGGGCCGTGATCCCGGAGGCCGTGCCGATCACGAGTGCCGTCATCAGCGCCGGCCACAGCAGAAGCGTGGGCCAGTCGGTTCGCCAATGGCTGCGAACCACGCGAAGAGTCCCAGTCAAGGCGGTCATGACGACACCGTCGCCGGCTCGGCCACATCGTCGGAGTAGTGCTCGAGGAACAGCTCGTCGAGCGACGGCGGACGCACCACCACCTGGGACGGGGCTGCAGCCGCCACAGCCTCCAGCGCCGCCGGCAACCCTTCGGGAAGGACCGTGAAGACGGTGCGCAATCCGGCGGGCTCCCGGCGCACGGAGACCTGATCGGCATCTGTCGCGAGCACCACCGGCCCTGCCGTGGTCACCTCGATCGTCGACCTGGTGTGTGAGCGCAGATCGGCGAGCGAACCCGAGCTCACCGCCCGGCCGTTGCGGATGATCGTCACGCGATCACACAAGGCCTCGACCTCGTCGAGGATGTGACTGGACAACAGGACGGTCGCACCCTCCGCGCGGGCCCTGCGTACCTCCTCAACGAAGACCGCCTCCATCACCGGGTCGAGCCCGGAGGTGGGCTCATCGAGCAGCAGCAGCCGAGCTCGCGTGGCGAGAGCCGCGATCAGCGCGACCTTCTGACGGTTGCCCTTGGAATAGCTTCGGGCGCGTTTGGTCGGATCGAACTCGAAGGCCTCGATCAGTTCGTCGCGGCGGCGACGGTCCTGCCGCCCGGAGAAACGACCGAGCAGGTCGATGCACTCGCCCCCACTGAGCCCGGGCCACAGGACCGTGTCGCCCGGCACATAGGCCAGGTCGGCATGAATGGCCACGGCATCACGGCGAGGATCGCGCCCGAACACCCGCAGCCGACCCGCATCCAGCCGCAGCTGGCCCAGGATCGCCCGGATGGTCGTGGACTTGCCCGCGCCATTGGATCCGAGAAAGCCATGCACCTCACCCTCGGCGACACGGAGATCGAGCGCATCCAGCGCTCTGGTGCGGCCGAACTGTTTGATCAGCCCGGCCGCGTCGATGATGTGAGACTCACTGTCTTTTGGAAGTGACTTGCTCATGAGAATGACTGTACACGATAAAGTGCGAGTCACTGTCAGATCGTCGATCAGCAAGGAGCGCCGATGGCCGCATCACTCCGCGACCGCAAGAAGGCGGCCACGATGCATCGCATCCAGGAGATCGCGGTCGACATGTTCGAACACCGCAGCTTCGACGCCGTCCGGATCGAGCAGATCGCCGAGGCTGCCGAAGTTTCGCCGAGCACGATCTATCGCTATTTCGGCACCAAGGAGGGCCTCGTCCTCCAGGACGAACACGACGACGTACTGCGGGACTCCCTGGCCGATGCGTTCACCGAACACAACCTCTGGGCCGTGGCCGATCAGGCCCTCGCCCTCATCGAGCACGACCACTTCACGCGCGACGCCGAGATGACGCTGCGGCGGACCAAGCTGTGGTTCGACAACCCAACCCTGCGAGCGGCCTCGTTCCCCGTCGTCGACACCTGGATCGACGAGCTCACGACCATGGTGCTGGATTCTCCCCACCACGATTTCGAGCCGGACGAGGCCCGTATCGTGGTGGCAAGCCTGATCTGGGGTCTCGTCACCGCCATCGAGTCCTGGTATCGAGGCGGCGCCGACGGTTCACTCGGCGCCTATCTCCGCCGGATGATCGCCGCTGTCAGGAAGGCCCTCGGAGCCGATTTGGAATGATGGGCCCCATGGACGACGCCGGACGCCGCCCTCTGTCCCTTCTTCTTCTCCTCGCAATCGCCTGCCTCACCCTCGTGACCTCGTGCGCGACGCCCTATGGCGGCCTGCGCGATCCCCAGCCCGCGCCCGGGGTCGACCAGCCTGCCGAAGCAGGGTCCCGCGGCACCCACACGATGACCCACGACGGGCTGGAGCGGACGTGGCTCACCTATGTCCCGGCCGGCTTGGACGAGCCCGCTGCTGTGGTGTTGATGTTCCATGGCTCCGGCGATGACGCTCTCGGCATCCGGGGCTGGGTCGGCTCCTATTTCGAGCGCATCGCCGACGAACACAACGTGATCATCGCCTACCCCAATGGTCATCAATTCAACTGGAACGAATGCCGCCGCGAGGGACGATGGCCCGCGAAGGACAACAACGTGGATGACGTCGGCTTCGCCCGCGCGATCGTGGACCGGCTGGAAACCGACCTCGGACGGGGCGCAATCGACCGGGATCGCGTCTTCGCCTCCGGCTATTCGAGCGGCGGCCACATGGCGATGCGGATGGGCCGGGAGGCCGACGACCTGATCAGCGGCATCGCCGTCGTCTCGGCCAACCCGCCCGCTCCCGACAATCAGACCTGCCGCGACCAGTCCTCGCCCATGCCGGCCCTCTTCATCACGGGCGTGCAGGACAGCGTGAACCCCTATGAAGGCGGCGAAGTCCGCGTATCGGGGCCGGGCGGTAGCCGCGGAATGGTGATGTCGGCGGACGCCGGTGCGCAGTGGTACGCCGACGTGAACCACGCGTCCGGTCCACGCCCCGTGGCCAGTCCCGCGAGCGTACGCATCACCGACTGGACCGGCGATCACCCCGTCCGCCTCGTCGCGGTCGAGAACGAGGGCCACAACTTCCCGCTGAGCACGCATCATGCGCCGAACGAGATCTGGCAGTTCCTGGACGCACTATCTCACGGGCAATGAGTACGAGCAGGACGAAATACCTACCATTCATTCAAAAGCTTTCCGCGCGATCGGAACGCAGAATGGGATCAATCCATTTCCCATGACATCGTCAGGACCTTGATTCCGCATAAAGAAGGAAAACGATGTCCGAACACTATCCGCAGCATGGTTCCGCTGTGCAGCCCTTTCCACCGGCTCCGCATGGGAATGTTCCCGTTGCGCAGCACGCGGCCGGAGCACCAGCGATTACCGCGCACCGAGCTCCGCGCTTGGCCAAGGCAGGGCATGCCCGCAACCGCACGGACCTGCCGTTCGTTTACGAGGGCGGCGGACGCGTCGGTCTCTGGATCAAGGTCTTCCTGCTTAACCTTCTCACCCTGGGCTTCGGTTATCCGTGGGCAGTCGTCATGAAGGAACGCCATAAGGCATCCCGAACCTTTGTTGAAGGTCGCCGCTTGGTGTTCATCGGAACCGGCGGATCGTTGATTGGCAAGTGGATCAAATGGTGGTTCCTGACACTGATCACCTTTGGTATCTATGGTTTCTGGGTTCGCGGGAAACTCGAGAAGTGGACTATCGAAAACTACGATTTCGCGTGATCTCGTCCGGTTCGGGCTCGATAGCCCGAACCGGTCGTGGTGCGGTGTGACACCGTGGGCGGGTGAGCGACGGCGTACGCGATCCTGACGACTCGACCCGCGACGAACTGCCGGGCGAGCGGCTGGACCGAAACTGGAATGAGCTCCTGCAGGAGATGCGCGTGATCCAGACCGGCATCCAGATCCTGTTCGGGTTCCTGCTGACGGTGCCGTTCCAGCCGCGGTTCGTCCAACTCACGCAGAGCGAGCGCGTGATGTTCGTCATCCTGCTGGCGCTTGTCGCCCTGTCGACGGTGATCAACCTCGCGCCGATCCTCGCCCATCGCCTGGTCTTCCAGCAGCGCCGCAAGGCCTGGCTGGTAGCTCTGGCCAACCGCAGCGCCATCATCGCCATCGCCCTGCTCGGGCTCGCACTCGTCGCCGGCCTCGGCCTGGTCATCAACCTGACCTTCGGGGAGGTGCCGGGCTACTGGGCTGCAGGCCTCCTCGCCGTGGTGATCCTGCTCGCGTGGCTGGTGGCGCCGCTTCGGATGCGGAGACACCGGGCCGAGGAGCGATAGCCCTATCGACTTGTCTCCATATGGGCCTACGCTCAACAGGTGCGCCTCTTTGCGTTGCTCTGTCTCTTGCTCAGCCTCGTGCTGGCAGCCTGCGGCACGATTCCTTCCGACCCGAAGGACACACTCGACAACGTCCGCAGTCGCGGCGAGTTGGTCGTCGGGGTCTCCCCCACCCCGCCGTGGACGACCGCCGAGGGCCCCGACCGCGTGGGCGGGACCGAAGTCGAACTCATTCGTGGATTCGCCGAGCGGCTCGGCGTACGCCCCCGCTGGGTGGTCGGTGGCGAGCAGTCTCTCGTCGCCGAGTTGGAGGACGGCGCCCTGGACGTGGCCATCGGCGGTTTCACCAAGGACTCGCCCTGGGCAGCGCTCGCGGGGGCGACCCGGCCCTATGCGACGGCGCCGGACAAGAAGGGCAGGGAACAGGAGCACATCATGCTCGTGCCCATGGGTGAGAATGCGTTCCTGAGCGAACTCGAGCGCTATCTCGACGAGCAGACCGGGAAGACAACCCGATGAGCGAGCCCACATTCGGGTCCACCAAGCTACCGGCGGAACAACAGGAAGCGCTCCGCAAGGCCAAGAGGCTCGCCTGGATCTCGATCGCCTACGTCATCAGCGCGGTGGTCGCGGTGCTGCTCGTCATGGGCAGTTCGCAGGCGATGCGGGCGGCCTGGTTGGAGGACATGCTCAGCCTGTTGCCCCCACTGGCCTTCCTGATCGCCGCGCGCCTCATCCGGCGCGGCCCCGACGCCGAACACCCCTATGCTTGGCACCGCAGCATCGGCATCGCTCACCTCAGCGCCTCGCTGGCGCTGCTGGGCATGGGCGTCTTCGTCGTGGGCGACTCGGCCATGACTCTGCTCAGCGCCGAGCACCCCACGATCGGGACGATGAATCTCTTCGGTCACACGTTCTGGCAGGGCTGGCTGATGATCGTGGTGCTGGCGTACACCGGCATTCCGAATATCTTCATCGGTCGCGCCAAGCTGCGTCTCGCCGAGACGCTGCACGATCGCGTCCTGCATGCAGACGGCGAGATGAACAAGGACGACTGGGCGACCGCGTCGGGAGCGATGATCGGCGTGATCGGGCTGGGGCTGGGATTCTGGTGGGCCGATTCGGTGATCGCGATCGCCATCGGTGCCTCCGTGATCAGGGACGGCATCCGGAACGTCCGCACAGCGGTCGCCGGGCTCATGGACACCCGGGCCCGAACGACCGACGGCAAACACATTCATCCACTGGTACACGAGGTCAACCGGTCGTTGCGGGAGCTGACCTGGGTGAGGGATGCGGGTTCGCGGGTACGCGACCTCGGTCACGTTTTTCATGTCGAGGCATTCGTGGTCCCCGATGGCCCGATCGGGATCGACCAGATCTCCGCCGCCCGCGACCGGCTCGCCGCGCTGGACTGGAAGATCGATGACGTCAGCATCGTGCCGGTGGCTGAATTGCCCGAGGGACTCGACGCCGAGGTGGCGCACCCCCGGTGAGAGCTGGGGTACGCCGACGCCGACCTCAGACGAGCACGCGGGAAACCGGCAGACCGGACTCCGCGCCGAAGGCCAGGCCGGATTCGGCCCGCCCGGCCGCGACCAGTTCCGCACCGAGCACCGCGATCATCGCTCCGTTGTCGGTGCACAGCCCCGGCCGCGGACGCCGCAGGGTGATGCCGTGCTCGGCACAGCGCTCGGCGAGCAGCGACCGCAGGCGCGAGTTGGCCGCGACTCCGCCCCCGAGCAACAGCGTCGAGACTCCGTGCTCGCGGCACGCATCGACGGCCTTCGCCGACAGCACGTCACAGACCGCTTCCTGGAACGACGCACAGACATCGGCCACCGGGATCTCGCGCCCCTCCAGCTCGGCCGTTTCGACCCAGCGCGCCACCGCGGTCTTCAGCCCCGAGAACGAGAAGTCGAACCGGTGCTTCTCCAGGTCATGCCGGGCGGTCAAGCCCCGCGGGAAGCGGATCGCCTTCGGATCCCCGTCGGCCGCGAGCTTGTCGATGATCGGCCCGCCGGGATAGCCGAGCCCGAGCAGCCGGGCGACCTTGTCATAGGCCTCCCCCGCCGCGTCGTCGATGGTCTCGCCGAGCTGCGTGATCGAGTCGGTGAGGTGGTCGACCTTCAGCAGCGACGTATGCCCACCCGACACCAGCAGCGCCACCGCGGGCAGCGGCAGCTCGCCCGAGTCCAGCAGGTCGACGGCCACATGCGCAGCGAGATGGTTCACCCCATAGAGCGGCTTGTCGAGCGCGAGCGCGAGCGCCTTCGCAGCCGAGACACCGACGACCAGCGCTCCCATGAGCCCGGGGCCGGCGGTGACGGCGATCGCATCGATATCGTCCAGCTCCACGCCGGCCGACTCACAGGCGCGCTCCAGCGTCGGCACCAGCGCCTCCAGGTGCGCACGGCTGGCCACCTCGGGCACGACGCCCCCGAACCGCGCATGCCGCTCGACCGACGAGGCGACCTCGTTGGCCAGCAGCTCGCGCCCGCGTACCAACGCGAAGCCCGTCTCATCGCACGACGATTCGACGCCCAGGATCAGCGGCGCGTTGGCCTCAATCGTCTGCATCGTCATCCTCCAGCTCGACTCGCATGACAACGGCGTCAACCCCGTTGCCGTAGTAGTTGTTCCGCCGCGCGATCTCCTCGAACCCGAATGCGGCATAGAGGGCCATGGCCGGGGCGTTGTCGTGGCGTACCTCCAACAACATCTCCTCGGCCTCCTCCGCTGCCACGATTCCGGCGGCGAGGAGGGTTTTTCCGAGACCGGTACGCCGGCCCGCGCTCGCGACGATGATGCGGTTGAGCTCGGCCACCCCCCCGACCTGCTGGACGGTGATGACACCGGAGATCTCTTCGGCCTCCTCGGCCACCAGGACGATGCGGTTGTCGGCGGCGAGTTCGCTCGCCCACGAGGCCCGACTCCAGAGTTCGCGCCCCTCGAAGCCCTGTTCCTCCAACGCGAGGATCTGATCGACATCGGAATCGGCGGCTCGGCGTACGCTCATCGCCGCCGCACCCTCTTCCGCACCAGCGTCGATTTGCGCCTGGTCGGCTCGGCCGCGTCGGGCCGCCGCAGATACAGCGGCTGGGTGCCGGCGGACGGCAGCGCGGTCCCCAGCGCGGCCATGAGCGCGGCATCGATCTCGGTCGGCCCGTCGGGACGCGGCCGGTCGCCGAGGCGATCGGCGTACGCCTGAACCCCCGGCCCGATCACCGGCAGCGCCGGCAGGTCCTCGGGGGCGGACACATGGGGACCGTTCAGCCGTTCGGCGCCGCGATAGTGCGCCCAATAGAGCTCCTTGCGCCGGGCATCGGAGGCGACGACATACTCATCGTCCCGACCGGCAGCGGCGGCGACCACGTCGAGGCTGCACACCCCGTGCAGGGGGAGGTTGCGGACCGACGCGAGCATCTGGGCCGCGGCGATCCCGACCCGGAGACCGGTGAACGGGCCAGGGCCGAGGCCGACGGTGATGAGATCGAGATCGGGTACGCCCACCCCCGCCTCCGTGAGCGCCTCCCGGATCAACGGCACGAGGCTCTCGAGGTGAGCCCGCGTATCGGCGACATGCCGACGGGCCAGGACCTCGCCATCGCGCGCCAGTCCCACGCGCACATCGGCCGAGGTGTCCACTGCCAGGACGAGCGTCATCGCCAGTCTCCGTTCCCTGGGAAATCCACTGCGGTCCACCGCGCACCCACTGCGCGCAGAACGACCTCGCGGGCGTCATCGGCCGGATCGTCGGAGCGTCGGATGTCGATCTCGAGGCGGTCGTCGGAGAGTTGCTCGGCCACGCCTGCGCCCCATTCGATGACCGTCACGCTCTGGTCGAGATCGGAGTCCAGGTCGATGTCGTCGACCTCGTCGCCGCTCAGATCATGGGCGTCGACTCCGTCACCACGGAGCCGATAGGCATCGACGTGGACGAGATCGGGGCCATCGACGCCCTGATGAATGCGTGACAACACGAACGTCGGCGAGGTGATCGCCTCGGTGATACCGAGACCGACACCGATCCCCTGCGTGAGCGTGGTCTTGCCCGCACCCAGGTCGCCGGTGAGGATCACGAGGTCACCGGCTCGGAAGAGCTGCCCGAGCCGGGCGCCCAAAGCCTGCATCGCCTCGGCCGTCGGCACATCGAGGAGCACCGGCAGCCGGCGGGTCACGGACAGCCCGTCACCCGCATAACCCAGGCTCCGCAGCCAGTCCCCGCAGGCATGGTCGGGGGCCTCCGAGGTGATCACCCTCCCGGTTCGGCCCGCGAGCTCCTCGGCCGCACCCACGAGGGCGCCACCGATCCCCTGCCCGCGCCAGTCGGGCGCGACCACGACAGCGCTGAGGCGTACCGGATCGGAGACCGACCAACCGGCCGCCCCGATCAGCCGACCGTCGGCGAAGGCCCCGACCCAGTGGTTGCCCACCGGATCGAGGCCCAGATCCCTGACACTCGCAGCGTCCGGGCCGAGCTCGACGAGCTCGACCTCAGCCGAATCCTGCGTCACCGCACCTCCAGCGCAGATCAGTCCCGCGGCCGGCGGCCGTGGTGGAACTTGCCACCGCGACGCGGGCCACGATCATCGAACGAATCCCGGCCCCAGCCACGCTTGCGCGGGCCGCTGCGCGGCTTGCGAGCGGGGCGGGGCGGGGCGATCAGCGCCTGGAACGCCTCTTCGGTCACCGGCTCCCCTTCGGGCATCCGGGCACCGGTGAGTTCGGCCATGAGCTCGTCGCCGGGGCGCACCTGCACGGGGTCGACCTTCACGCCGGCCATGTCGGTGAGGCGACGCATGGTCTTGCGCTGGTGCGGGAGGGTGATCGTGACGACGTGGCCCTCTTCGCCGGCACGGGCGGTGCGGCCCGCACGGTGCAGATAGTCCTTCGGGCCCATCGGCGGATCGACCTGGAGGACGAGGGAGACCTCGTCGACGTGGATACCGCGCGCGGCGACATCGGTCGCGACGAGGACGGGCACCGAGCCCTCCTTGAACGCCTTGAGCATCCGCGCCCGCGCACCCTGGGTGAGACCACCGTGCAGGGCACCCGCGGTCACGCCCGCCTGGCGCAGCTGCTCGGCCACGCGGTCGGCGCCGCGCTGCGTGCGCACGAACACGACGGTCCGGCCTTCACGGTTGGCGATGGCGGCGGTCGCAAGGTTCTTGTCGTGCGGAAGCACATGAAGGATGTGGTGGTGCATGGTCGAAACCGACGCCTTGGCCGAGTCGACCTCGTGCGTCACGGGATCGGTCAGGTAGCGCTGCACCAGCCGGTCGACACCCCGGTCGAGCGTGGCCGAGAACAGCAGGCGCTGCCCATCGGCCGGCGTCGCGTCGAGGATCGTCGTGACGGCCTCCATGAAGCCGAGGTCGGCCATGTGGTCGGCCTCGTCGAGCACGCTGATCTGCACCTTGGACAGATCGGCGACGCCCTGCTCCATCAAGTCGATGAGGCGACCCGGGGTCGCGACCACGACATCGACACCACGGTCGAACGCCTTGATCTGCGGCCCGAACGCCATGCCGCCGGCGACCAGCGTCGTCGAGAGACCGACGACCTTGGCCAGCGGCGCCAGCACATCGGCGACCTGCAGTGCGAGCTCACGCGTCGGCACGAGCACGATGGCCCCCGGAGCACCACTCACCGCGGCCTCGCCATTGGCGAGACGCGCCAGCAGCGGCAGGCCGAAGCCCAGGGTCTTGCCCGAACCGGTCCGGCCACGGCCCAGCACGTCTTTGCCCGCCAGCGCGTCCGGAATCGTCGCGGCCTGGATCGGGAACGGCGAGGTGATGCCCTGCTGATCGAGCGCCCCCACGAGCACCTTCGGCAGACCCAGTTCGGCGAAGCCGGCATCGTCGGCCACGGCCGCCGCGTCGACTTCCTCGAGCTCCGTCGCCGTCCAACTCATCGTGTCGGCGCCGCCGTCGAAGTCATCCTGGTCGGCCCACTCGGTGCGCTCTTCGCGCTCCTCGCGACCGCGGAATCCACGGTCGTCCCGGTCCCGGCGGAACCCGCCCTCGTTGCCCCAGCCGCGATCGCGCTTCTCATCACGCCGACGCTCGCGGTTCTCCCACGAACGGGTCGGATGCGGACGATGCTCGGGACGGCGGTGCTCGCGACGGTCATCGCTGCGGCCGCGGGAATGGTCACGCGAGTCATTGCCCCAGCGGGAGCCACGGTCCGTACGCTCGCCGCGGTCTTCCCACGTGCGAGGGCCACGGTCGTTCTTGCCCCAGCGGTCGTTGCGATCGCCACGGTCGGTCCGCTCCCCGCGATCCTCCCAGCGCCGGCCCCGGTTCTCCCAGGAGCCACCACGGGCACCCCGGTCGTTCCGGTCGCCACGGTCATCGCGGCGATCGCCCCGGTTCTCCCATCGGCCACCGCGGTCGTTGTCCCAGCGGCGTTCGCCGCGGCCACCCCGGTCGTCGCGGCGATCCCCACCGAAGCGGTCGTCGCGGCGCTCGTTGCGCTCACCCCGGTTGTCGCGCCGGTCGCCACCGAAGTGGTTGTCCCGGCTGTCGCGGCGGTCGTCACGGTCGCGGTTGAAACCACGGTCGCTGCGACCCTCGAAGCCGCGCTCGTCGCGCTCGCTGCGGGGGCGGCCACCGCTCTTGCGCGGCGAATGGCCGCGCTCTGCTCGTTCGGAGGCGCTCCAGCGCTTCTTCGGCGTACCGTCAGCCTTGAAGCTCTTCGCGCCCTTCGCCCTGATCTTCGTTGTCGGACGTTTGGACATAAGTCACCCAATTCCCGGACCTTGTCGGCCCACTGGCAGGAACGTCAGCGGCCGAGCCCCCGCGCCGGCGGCGCGTATCGGTCTAGTACGCACCGCTGGTGCGTACGGGTGCACAACTCATGGCGCACCCACCCGGGAATCCGCGCCGAACCGCGCGTACCCATCGGAAAAGGAGGGCTGGAGAGACGATCCTCGGGCGCCCCATCGCATCGCGATGTCGGTTGGCCCACTGTCCCGCACTGCGCTGCGCAGCCGGGGTGTCGCCCCGCCGGGAAAGACCCCGGAATGCTGGCGACCGATCAAGATTACCAATGAGTTGCCGAACCACCGAATTCCGTGCCGTTCCGGGGAATCCCCACGCGCTGGCCCCGAGTGTTCACGATCCGTTCAGTCCTGCGTCGGAACGGCGAATCCTTGGGACATGGAACAGCGAGTTACGTTGGTGACGTGCGGGTTGCGATAGTGACGGAGTCTTTCCTCCCACAGGTGAACGGCGTGACACATTCGGTCATGCGCGTTCTTGAACACCTGCGGGCCGAAGGCCACGAGGCAATGGTGATTGCCCCTCAGGATGCCGGTCTCCCCAAGGAGTACGCCGGCTTCCCGGTGAGAGGCATCCTCTCGGTCGCCCTGCCGGGGTACGCCGAGGTGCGGGTCGCGACGACCCCGCAGTGGCGCTTCGAGCGGTTGTTCGCCGAGTTCCGCCCCGACGTGGTTCACCTTGCGGCGCCGATCGGCATGGGCCACCAGGCCGCGCTGGCCTGCCAGCGCCTCGGCATTCCGAGCGTCGCGATCTATCAGACCGATGTCCCGTCCTATGCCTCGCGCTATGGCCTGCCGGCCGCCGAGCCGCTGCTGTGGAAGTGGTTCCGCACGGTCCATGAGCTCGCCACGATGACGCTCGCGCCCTCCACCTATGCGCGACAGCAACTGCTCTCCGCAGGCGTACGCCGGGTCGGCCTGTGGGGACGTGGCGTTGACGCGGAGCGTTTCCATCCGGCCAAGCGCGATGAGGCCTTCCGCCGCGAGCTCGCCCCCAACGGCGAGAAGCTGATCGGCTACGTGGGCCGGCTGGCACCGGAGAAGCAGGTCGAGGATCTCGAGGTCCTGGCCAACCTGCCCGGCACGCGCACGGTCATCGTCGGCAAGGGTCCGAAGGCCGACGAGCTGCGCGAGATCCTTCCCCGCGCCGTGTTCCTCGGGCAGCTCACCGGTGATGACCTGCCGCGGATGCTCGCCTCGATGGATGTGTTCGTCGCGCCGGGTGAACTCGAGACCTTCTGCCAGACGATCCAGGAGGCGCAGGCCTCGGGCGTGCCTCCGATCGCTCCGGCCCGCGGCGGCCCCATCGACCTGATCGACGCGTCGCACACCGGCTGGCTCTATGCGCCGGGCGACCTCGCCGGCATGCGCGCGCATGTGCGTGACCTGCTGGGTGACGACTTCAAGCGTGAGGTCTTCGGCCGCAAGGCGCGCGAAGCGGTCGAGCACCGCACCTGGGCGACCACGTGCGCCCAGCTCGTCGGCCACTATGCCGAGGCGATCGAGACGCATCACCAGCTCGCCCGCGCTGCCTGACCCATCGGTCATTTCTGCAACGACCCCGGGATCTTTTCCCGGGGCCGTTTGCTGTCCGGGGGGAGTCACAAAGTCGTTGCATTCGCCCCAAGACGTGGTGATTTGTCTTCCTACCTGCGAGTATCACGAGCAAGCAGGACCACAAGGAAGAGGTCGACATGCGCCGATCACCCGATCGAAAGTCGAGAACCCGGGCCTCCGCAGGCCTGGCAGCGGCGGCCCTCATAGCGACCGCCGCTCTGAGCGGCTGCGCCGCCGATGAAGGCGGCCCACCAGCCCTGACCTGGTATATCAACCCCGATGACGGCGGCCAGGCCACCATCGCCCAGCGCTGCACAGAAGCGTCCGGCGGGAAATACACCATCACCACCTCGCTGCTCCCCCGGGACGCCTCGTCCCAGCGCGAGCAGCTCGCCCGGCGCCTCGCCGCGGGCGACAAGTCGATGGACATCATGAGTCTCGACCCCCCGTTCGTGCCGGAATTGGCCGAGCCGGGATTCCTCGCCCCCGTTCCCGAGAACGTCGTCGCCGAGACCACCTCCGACATCGTGGAGGGCGCGCTGGCCGGGGCCCAGTGGAACGACCAGGTCGTGGCAGTGCCGTTCTGGGCCAACACGCAGCTGCTCTGGTATCGCAAGTCCGTCGCCCAGGCCGCCGGCCTCGACATGAATCAGCCCGTGACGTGGGACCAGATCATGGAAGCCGCGAAGTCCCAGGACAAGCAACTCGGTGTGCAGGGCGTACGCAGCGAGTCCATGACCGTGTGGGTCAACGCCCTGTATGAATCCCAGGGCACGTCGATCGTCGAGAATCCGGGCGCGTCGAAGGACGAGGTCCAGCTGGGCCTCGACTCCGAAGCCGGCCGGGAGGCTGCGCGCGTGATCGGGACGATCGGACGCGACGGTCTCGGCGGACCGGGCCTGTCGACCGCGGACGAGAGCGCCTCGATGGCCCTCTTCCAGGGCGACAAGGGCTCGTTCATGGTCAACTGGCCGTTCATCTGGCCGGCGACCGAGGCCGACCAGCCCGAGCTGCTCGACGACATCGGCGCGGCGCTCTATCCGCGGATGACCGCCGACCAGCCGTCCGCACCGCCCTTGGGCGGCATCATGCTCGGTGTGGGCGCCAACAGCGACCACCCCGACCTGGCGTACGAGGCAATCACCTGTATCGCGTCGGTCGAGAATCAGGCGTACTACTTCGAGAGCAACGGCAACCCGCCTGCCAAGAAGGCCGCGTTCGACGATCCGAAGGTGCGCGAGAAGTTCCCGATGGCCCCGCTGATCCGCGAGTCGCTCGACATGGCGAAGCCGCGGCCGCAGACGCCCTATTACAACGAGGTCTCCACGGCGATCCAGCAGCGCTGGACCCCGGCGGAGGCCGTCAACGAGAACACTCCCGCCGATACCAGTGAGTTCATCGGCCAGGTCCTCAGAGGGGAGCGACTGCTGTGAGTGAAACCACCGAACCCCGCCCCGCGAGGGCGGCAGAGGGTACGCCCTCCCCGACCGAGAGAGAACCGCGCCGTTCGACGGATGTCGCACGTTCGGGCTCGTCGGACGTGGCGACGCAGGAGAAGCCCCGCAAGCGCGTGAAGAGCGAACGGGCCAAGGCCGAGACCCGACTGGGCTGGATGCTCGCCGGGCCGGCGTTCGTCCTGATGCTGCTGGTGACGGTCTATCCGATCCTGCAGGCGGTCTTCGACTCGCTGTTCTCGTTCCGGCTCACCGCGCCGGACGATCGCGAGTTCGTCGGCCTCGCCAACTATGGCGTCATCCTGACCGATGGCGTGTTCTGGTATGACCTCGGCATCACCCTGTTGATCACCGTGATCACGGTGGCCGTCGAGCTGGTGCTCGGCTTCGCCCTGGCCCTGGTCATGAACAACGCGATCAGGAGCCTCCGCGGGCCGCTGCGGACGGCGATCCTCGTGCCGTACGGCACCATCACGGTCGTCTCGGCCTTCGCCTGGTTCTATGCCTTCGACATCAACACCGGCTATATCAACAGCTGGTTCTCGTGGCTGCCGTTCATCTCGGAGGACACCGCCTGGTTCGGGTCCACCGCACCGGCACTGTTCGTGATCATGGCGTCGGAGATCTGGAAGACCACGCCGTTCATCTCGCTGCTGCTGCTGTCGGGTCTCGCCCAGGTCCCCGGTGAACTCACCGAGGCCGCCAAGGTCGACGGCGCGACGTGGTGGGAGCGGATGAGCAAGGTCATCCTGCCCAACATGAAGGCCGCCATCATGGTCGCGGTCCTGTTCCGTGCGCTCGATGCCTTCCGCATCTTCGACAACATTTTCATCATGACCAACGGCGCCTATGGCACCGAAACCCTGTCGCTGCTGGCCTACCGAACGTCGATCGGGCGCCTCGAAATCGGCATGGGTTCAGCCGTTTCGGTCGTGCTGTTCCTCTGTGTGATCCTGATCAGTTTCATCGCGATCAAGGGCTTCAAAGTCGACCTCGCCGGTCGCGGAGGGGGTAAGTAATGAAAAGCTCCGGAAAGAACACCGGCGTCTGGATCGTCATTGCGATCGTCGTCTTCATCTATGCCCTGTTCCCGATCGCCTCGATCCTGGCGAACTCGTTCAAGAAGGGGTCGGAGTTTGCGGGCAGCGGCACGTTCCTGCCCAAGGAGCCGACGTTCGAGAACTATGCCTCGCTGTTCATCGGCGATGCCAAGGATCTCTTCGTCCCGGCCCTGATCAACTCGCTGGGAATCACGTTGATTGCCACCGCGATTTCGGTGGTGCTCGCAACCTTTGCGGCGTACGCCATCGCGCGGCTCGATTTCCCCGGCAAGCGGATCATCCTCACGTCCGCCCTGGCCGTGTCGATCTTCCCCGTGATCTCGATCGTCACGCCGCTGTTCAACCTGTGGCGCCAGATCGGGCTCTATGACACGTGGCTCGGCCTGATCCTCCCCTACCTGTCGCTGACACTGCCGATCTCGATCTATACGCTCACCGCGTTCTTCCAGCAGATCCCGTGGGATCTGGAGCGGGCCGCACAGGTCGACGGCGCAACCAACTGGCAGGCGTTCACCAAGGTGATCGTGCCGCTGGCCATGCCGGGTGTGTTCACCACGGCGATCATCGCGTTCTTCATCGCCTGGAACGACTTCGTCTATGGCATTTCTCTGACGTCGACCTCGGCCGCCCGGCCGGTGCCGGCAGCGCTGGCGTTCTTCACCGGTGCGTCGCAGTTCGAGGAACCGGCGGGTGCCATTTCGGCCGCCGCCATCGTCGTCACCATCCCCGTCATCATCATCGTGCTGCTGTTCCAGCGCCAGATCGTCTCGGGCCTGACCCAGGGCGCGGTCAAGGGCTGAGAAAGAGGAATCGAAAATGGCAACCATTGAATGCAAGAACCTGGTCAAGAAATATGACGACGGATTCCCCGCGATCAACGATGTCAGCATCGACATCGCCGACGGCGAATTCATCATTCTCGTCGGCCCCTCGGGCTGCGGAAAGTCCACGCTGCTGCGCATGATCGTCGGGCTGGAGGACATCACTTCGGGTGATCTCCTGATCGACGGCAAGCGCGTCAACGAGGTCGCCCCGCGCGACCGCAACCTGTCCATGGTGTTCCAGAACTACGCGCTCTATCCCCACCTGACGGTGTTCGAGAACATCGCCTTCCCGCTGCGCCTCAACAAGAACAAGGCCGAGGCGGGCAACATCGACGAGAAGGTACGCCGCGCCGCCGACATGCTCGACCTCAACGAACATCTCGACCGCAAGCCGGGCAACCTGTCCGGTGGCCAGCGCCAGCGCGTGGCCATGGGTCGAGCGATCGTGCGCGAGGCGGATGCGTTCCTGTTCGACGAGCCGCTGTCCAACCTGGACGCCAAGCTGCGTGGGCAGATGCGTACGCAGATCGCCCAGCTCCAGCGCACCCTCGGCACCACCTCGGTCTATGTCACCCACGACCAGACCGAGGCCATGACCCTGGGTGACCGGGTGGCGGTGCTCAAGCGGGGCGTACTCCAGCAGATCGCCTCCCCGCGCGAGCTCTATGAGCAGCCGATCAACCTGTTCGTCGCGGGCTTCATCGGCTCGCCGGAGATGAACTTCCTGCCGGCCCATGCCGAGAACGGCCAGCTCCGCACGCCGATCGGCGATCTGGAGGTGCCGGAGGGCCACTACAAGGCGGCCGAGGGCAAGAAGATCGTGCTGCTGGGCGTACGCCCGGAACACTTCGAGGACGCCAAACTCGTCGACGACGGGATCCGCGATCACGGGACGGTGTTCACGGCGGACATCACCCACACCGAGTGGCTGGGCAATGAGCAGTATGGCTATATCCGCTATGACGCGGACCAGGAGGTCAAGGGCACGCTCGACGAGCTGGCGAAGGACCTCGACGGTGATGAGTTCAATCCGCAGGTCGTCGTGGCACTCGACTCGACCAGCCGCATCCGCGGTGGCCAGCAGGCCGAGGTCTGGATGGACACCCGCAAGCTGCATGTGTTCGATCCCGAGACCGGGGACAACTTGACCCGCGATGCCGAGGCCGGCGCGAAGCTCACCGAGGAGGCCGCCAAGGAGCGGGCCGACGAGATCAAGCGCGCGCAGGAGAACGCCGAACAGCGCTGACTCCTCGCACCACACTGCGGCCCCGGGCTCCTCCCCCCGGGGCCGCTCCCAATTCCGGCAGAATCTGCGGCGCATTCGGGTTCCCGCGTGCATCGCCCCTGGTGGCGCCCACGCGGGGAAGTTTGCGCCGCAGATTTTTCTCAGTTGCGGTTGGCGAGGTTCCGCTCCACCCTCGCGATGAGGTTGTCGAGAACGCGGTTGTGTTCCTCGTGGTGCTCGATCATGCCCATGTGACCGGCGTCGGGCAGGATGAGCGACTCGGCTCCGGGGAGCAGTTCCAGCATGCGGCGGCTGTGCTCGGCCGGCACGATCTGGTCCTTCTCGCCGCCGATCACCGCGGTTTCGATGCGCGTGAGCTGGGTGAGGCCCGGGCTGCCGTCGAATTCCGCGAACGCCGGATAATAATCGGCCACCACATCCAAGGGCGTCTCCGAGATCATCTCCGACAGGAAATCCACATATTCCGAAGGCACATCATCGCGGCCATAACCCATGCGCCGAGTCACCACATAAGCCACATCACTGCTGGCCCTGCGGCTCTTCTCGACCACCGTCGGAATGCGATTGAGCGCCGCCATCAACGGTTCCGCGATCCGTGGGAACAACTCTCCCGGGATGCCCCGAATGATGGAGTGATTGCCCATTTCGCCACCCGAAGTCGCGATCAGTCCGGCGCCGAGGACCTTGGTCCCGATCAACTGCGGATAACGCCGCGCGAACTCCTGAATCGCCATGCCGCCCATCGAATGTCCCATCAAAACGACCGATTCATCGGGTGCGGTCGTCTCGTCGAGGATCTGCTTCAGGTCGCGCGCGAGCTGCCGCAGGCGACACCGCTTGGCCTCCGAACGCCCGGAGCGCCCATGCGAACGCTGGTCATAGAGAACGATCCGATGGCGCCCGCGGAAATGCTTCCGCTGGAAATGCCAGCAATGCATCGACAACACATAGCCGTGGACCATCACAATGGTCACCCCATCGGCCCCGGGGTCGCGCTCATCGATCTCGACATGCAAGTGGACGCCATCGCGCGTGACGACATCCGGACCCGGAGCCCGCAACGAGAAGAACGGTTCGCGCGGCGGAGACACGGCGGGCGCCTTCGTGAACTTGGTTCGCAGCACCCGTCGCTCGATCTCGAACCCGGCCGCAACGGCACCGACGGCCAGCGCGGCGATACCGGTGACGAGACCGGCGCCCTGGGCAATCCGGCTCGGGCCGCGTGCCTTCATGGGCTCGAGCGTCACGGGCTCCCCTCTCAGACGACTGCCGAATCGATATAGCGACGCGGGACCCTGGACCCGATCCGGGTCACCACCTCATATCCGATCGTGCCACACGCCCTCGCCCAACCGGAGGCCGTGGGGCTGCCCGGACCGCCGAACAACGTGACCTCGGCCCCGGCAGATTCCGTCGCGTCCGGTCCCAGATCGATGACGAACTGGTCCATGCACACCCTCCCCCGGATGGGCGTACGCCGGCCCGCGATCGCACACTCCCCCACACTCGACGCATGGCGCGGGATCCCGTCGGCGTACCCCAACGGCACCAGCCCCACCGTCGTTGCCTCCGGCGCGATCCAGGTATGTCCATAGGACACGCCCGCCCCCGCTTCGACCCGCCTCGTCGCGAGGAGCTGGGCGCGCACGCGCATGACGGGACGGAGGGGTACGCCGGCGTCGGCGGCCAGCGTGCCGTCCGCGGGGTCGACTCCATAGGCGGCGATGCCGAGGCGGACGAGGTCGAAGCGCATCGCCGGCTGGGCCAGGGCGGCCGCGGAGTTGGCCAGGTGGCGGACGGGAACGGTCAATCCCGCCGCCCGCGCCTGCGCGACCGCGGACTCGAACGCAGCAAGCTGGGCGGCGTTGGCGGGATGCGTTGGCTCGTCGGCGGCGGCGAGGTGGGACCACACGGCCACGACCTCGACGGCACCGGCGTCCTCGGCCGCCTTGGCCTCGGCACACAGGTCGGCCCAGAGTTCGGGCGGACAGCCGTTGCGCGACAGGCCCGTGTCGATCTTGAGGTGGACGCGCGCGGGCCGACCGGCGGTGGCCGCGGCGGCGGCGATGCGGGCGAGGTGGTCGGGATGGTGTACGCCCAGGTCGATTCCGTGCGCGACGGGCACGACCAGCTCCTCCTCAGGCCCGTAGAGCCAGCAGAACAGCCGGCCGGTGTCGCCGGCGTCGCGCAGCTTGCGTGCCTCCCCCAGTGTCGCGACCCCGAGCCAGGTCACCCCTGCGGCACGCGCCGCCCGGGCGCACGGGATCAGCCCGTGGCCATACGCATCGGCCTTGACCACGACCATGACGTCGGCGGGCGCGACCAGGTCGGCGACCGCGCGGATGTTGGCCGCGAACGCGCCGAGGTCGATGTCGGCGGAGGCGGTGGCGGGGTCGATCACGGGGTCTCCTCCAGCAGCCACTCGAGCTCGGCGATCGTGTCGGGCAGTCGCGCGGCGAGCTCCTGCGGCGTATGCGGCCCCGGATGGCTCCGCGCCGTGATCGCCTGGACCGAGGCACCGACAACGGCTGCGGTCGCGGCGTCGAGCCCGGCCGCCAGCAGGGCCGCGCAGATCCCCGCAAGGGTGTCGCCCGAGCCTGCCTGACCGGTCCAGGCGGGGCCGCCGACTGCAACGCGTACGCAGGTCTCCCCCGGCGTTGCGACGTATTGCGTTGCGCCCTTGAGCAGGACGGTCGCGCCGGTCTCGTCGGCCGCGCGGCGGACGTGGGTGAGCGGGTCGTTTTCGACGGCGGCGCGCTCGGTCTTCAGGAGTCGGGCGAGCTCTCCGGCGTGCGGGGTGAGGAGGATGTTGTCGCCGAGGTCGCGGGGAAGGTACGCCAGCGCGTCCGCGTCGATCACCGTGCGCAGGCCCTCGGCAAGGCGGCTGGCGAGTCGGTCGGCGAGGTGGTCGCCGGGCCCCCAGCCGGGACCGCAGAGGAGCGCCTGACACCTGCCGCGGCCGTGCACGACGTTGGGGAACTGCGCGATGACCGTGTCGCGGAGCTCGACCGGGCCGAGGAAGCGGACCATTCCGGCCCCGGCGTGGACGGCGCCGCCGAGCGCGAGGAGCCCGGCACCGGGATATTCGGCCGATCCGGCATCGAGGCCGACTACGCCGCGGGCGTACTTGTCGTCCGTCGCTGTCGGGAACGGCCACGCCATGGCGACATCGAGGGCGTCCCAGACCTCCAGGATCGGGTTGTCCGGCTCGAGGCCGATGTCGACGAACGTGACCTCTCCGGCGTACTCCCGGGCCGGTCCGGCCAGCAGACTCGGCTTCCAGGCGCCGAAGGTCACCGTGGCGTCGGCGTCGAAAAACCGCACGTCGGACGACAGGGTTTCGACGCCGAGGCCGGAAGGAAGATCGACGGCGACCACATCGACGATCCCGCGCGACACATAGACGAGCCGGGCGAGGTCATCGCTGATGCCTTCGCGACCGCCGATGCCGAACCCGGCCTCGATGACCTGGTCGAGCGTGGGCATGAGCTCGATGGACCGATCGAGGTCGACCTCGGTCGCGCCGGCGCGGGTGGCGGCCTGCCACCCAGCTTGGTGGACCTGGTCGGTGATACGCCAGAGGAAGATCTTGGCGCCCTTGCGGGCGAGGCGCGTGGCTGCGAACAGGCCGTCGCCGCCGTTGTTGCCGGGGCCGACGATGACGAGTACGCGAGACCCGGTGACCTTGCCACGATGCCGGCGCAGACGCCGGGCGCATTCGACCGCGAGGCCGTTCGCCGCCTGTTGCATCAGCGCATCGTCGCCGACGACGGCCATCACCTCGGCTTCAGCGGCACGGATCGAGTCGGTGGCGTACGCGTACTTCATGACTCACACATTACGGAGACTTTGTCGATCCTTGCTTGGCACATCTGTCCCTACGCCTCGCCGAACCACTGAACGTCGCCATGGGGCGTTCGCCGAAGCCCGCACCTCGAGGGCGGCGAAGCGTCGGCGAGATCTTCCAGCAGATTCATGCTCAACAAGGAGGCCGCCTCCCTGACCGCCTCAACGCCCTCCAGCGAGGGCAAGGCTTCCCTCCTGATGAATGCGCCGACGTCTTCGGCGCGAAGTTCAATCGTCGGCTCGTCGCGGAGACTTCCATCGCAATTCCGCAACCGATACTCCACATCGGAACCTCCGGCCAGAAACTTCTCAAGCCCAAGGAATTCGAACGCAATCTGCAGTATTTCCTTGTCCGAGAGTCCCGAGAAGGTCACCCGTTGACTCCTTCACGATTCACAGACGACGAAAGCCGTGGCGATCCCCGCGTCATGGGACAGGGACAGATGAATGCGGGTGACCCCCAGCTCAGCTGCGCGCGCTGCAACCGATCCTTTGGTTATGAACGACGGCCGACCGAACTCGTCACAGATGACTTCGGCGTCGTGCCAGCCGAGCCCGCGTTCGATGAGCAGGGCCTTGGCGAGGGCTTCCTTCGCGGCGTACCGTCCGGCCTGCGAATGCATCGGCAACGACGCCTCGGCCTCGGTCAGCCACCGCCGCGCAAACCCCGGCCAGCGCTCGCACGCCCGCGCGAACCGCGCCACCTCACACACGTCCACGCCGATGCCGATGATCACCTGCCCAACGTACTGGTCACGATTCCTGCCAGCGAGCTCAATGCGGCCCTGCCGAGCCAGATGCCCGATCTGGAATGCCCACATAGGTTCATGAGGACAACTGTTCAGCTCGACCCCGAGGTCGCGGCAGCGGCAGTCCGCCTGTGCAAGGAACGGCACATCAGTCTGGGCGAGGCTGTGAATGTGCTAGCCCGCGCCGGCATGGCTGGCAAAAAGCACCTCTCCCGCTTCCAACAGCGAACGGCCAGCGTGGGCCTGAAGGCCCACACCACCAACACCGCCGACACCCTTGAGCTGCTTGACCAGTTCGATGCCGCTGACTCCTGAGGATGCGTGGAGCGCACATTGACTGGCTCCGGCCGCCTGCGGCGTCCGCGTGGGATACGACTAACTCCATCTACGCTTCCGCGTACGCCGCAGCGCTCCCACGAGCAGGCCTCCCCAGAGGACGAACAGCGGATCCCATAGAAACGCGTGTCCGATGGCACCCCTGCGATCGGTGAGAATCCAGACGCCCGCGAACTGAAGCAGTCCGCCCACCATTCCCTGCAATCCCCAGAGGATGATTCCGACGCTCCCGGCCCAGGTGAGCCCACGCCAGAAGTGAGGCGCAGGGAGTCGCCCGGCGTCGTTTGCGATCGGCACCAACGCCGCGATCAACTTGGCGACTCCGATCACGGCCAGCATGGCACCCACGCCAACCGGATCAGCCCGATACATGTCCAACGCCCACTCGCCCACGGTGTCGGCCAGGAACGTCCCTCCCGTTGCCCAATACAGGCTCGCCACGCCATGGAGCACGCCGGGAACGGCTGCAGCCAAGAACAGTGGGTGGACCTTGCGTGGGCGAGTCACGCCGAGAGCCTAAAGCCCAAGAGGCTCTGCGTCGTTGTGTTGAAGTTACGCTGATGAAATTATCCACAACTAGCATTAGTGTTGAAATGTGGACCTGAAACTGTTCCAGAGGGACATGCCCGGCGTGCATATGGGCATGAAGTACCAAGGAGCTCAGAAACTCATCGCTTCTCTCCAAGGCCTTGGCGTTCTCGCCGAGTTGGATGATCGGGTCTACGACCGGCGTTACCAAGCCCCCCGAGTCATCGAAGTGCTTCTTCGTCATCGCTAGAGCGACGGACCAACAGGGCGCATCATTGGGTCCGAAAATTGCACCTATAGCGACAAAATCCGGACCCAATGATGGACGTCCACCCCTGCCTACTCAGCCCAGGGCGTGTCGGCTCAGGAACCGCCAGATCTCGGTGGTCGCGCGTGGCCCCCGACGATCGCTGAAGGCAAAGTCAGCAGCGCCACCCGACCAGGCATGCCCAAGGCCGTCGACGAGCCAGACCTCGAGCAATCGATCGCGCCCGGCGGACCAGCGGCGTACCGAATAGCCCCGCGCACTCGTCTTCGTCCACGGTCGAGCCAGCGGCCGCCTGACCTCTCGCGGGCCACCCAGACGCGCGGCACCAAAACCTGCCGCCTGATGATGCGACAACCACTGGTCGGCGATCTTCTGGGCATTTGCCGGCCAGACGGTCCCGTCAAGACTCCCCTGAAACAGCACCGTCGGCGGCAGGACCCGGGCTTCGTGCGGGGGTGGAGGGGGCGGGGTCAATCGGCGTCCCTGCATCGCGCTGATCGCCTGGGTCGCCGAGGACGCCGACCGATACGGCGGCGCTGAATGCGCTCCGACTGCGGCAAACACATCCGGATAGGTTGCCCCGAGTGTCATCGCCATGGTGCCGCCGGCCGACAGGCCGACGGCGTACACCCGCGTCGGATCCACCCGCCACCGCGTGCGATCCGCCAGCATCCGCTGCACGATCCCGGCCAAGGCAGCGGGCTCCCCGCCGTACCGCTTCTGGTGCTGCGGCTGCGGCCAGTTCCAGCAGACCTGGCCGTTGTTGATGCGCGACTGCTCGGGGTAAACGACCAGGAACTGGTGCCGATCGGCCAGCTGGTTGAACCGCGTGATCGCCGCAAAGTCCTGCGCCGACTGGTTGCAGCCATGCAGCGCCATCACCAGCGGCGCGCGCGTGGTCCGCCGCAGCCCATAGGGCACATACACCGTGTAGGCCCGCGACCACGGCATCCCTGAACGCGGGTGCCGATAGATCCGTCCCCCACCCGGGAACGGATTCGGCGTACGCCCCGCGCCAGCCATCTGCACACCTCCGGATCGACCTGCCTGAATGCCGCGGACACGATACGCGCCCTAACTGACATCTTTGGGATTCGTTCCGCGATCACAGCGCAGACTCCCGAACCGGCGGCTGCCCGGCGAGCCTCTCTCAACTCAGGAAACGGCCCTCTCCATCCGTGCTCTCGCCGTCGAACTGCCCTTCCCCACGGGCTCATGCCCCAGCGCCCCGGCCAGGCCGAAGACGGGCATGTTGCCATAGACGGCCTCGGCGCCACCGGGCTCGATCTGATACGTCTCGTGCCAGATGCCGACATCGCCGCCATAGCCCACGACCTTGGCGAAATCCCGCCACGGCCCCAGGTGGGGCGCATCGGGATCAGCGGCGAAACGCTGCAGGTGCTCGGGTGACTTCCAATAGCTGACCAGGATGGTCGTCCGCCCGAACCACTGCTCGAAGTGCAGCATCCCCGTCTCCGGATCCTGCGACAGGTGCTTGAGCGTCGGCAGCATCTTCGACACGGTCCAGACGACCTTGTGGAGCTTCCACCAGCGATTGGCGCGCATGCCGATGAGGAAGACGGTGATGGGTTCGGTGAGCGGGGCGTGGGTGAATCGACCGGGATGAACGGGGTTCATGGGGACTCCCAATTTGGAAACGATGTTACAAAACAGTGTTATGCAACAATGGGCCACATGGCAAGACCCAGGACCAATGACGAGGAAGTCGGCGAGAGATTGCTCGCCGAGGCCGGCCGCGTCGTCGCGACCGAGGGCATCGCTGCCCTGAGCCTGCGCGCCCTCGCCGACGCGGCCAACACGTCGACCACAGCGATCTATTCACTGTTCGGCGGGAAGGACGGCCTGCTCCTCGCGCTCTATACCCAGGCATTCGAGGGCTTCGGCGGCGCCCAGCGAGCAGTCGCCGAAACCGACGATCCGATCACCGATCTGGCCGCCCTCGGCATCGCCTATCGCGACTGGGCACTCGCCAACCCCAACCTCTTCCGCGTCATGTTCTCGGGCGCGCTCCCGGCCGACGATCCCACCTGCAGCGTCGCCGCCCGCGACACCATCGGCCCGCTCGTCGCGGGCGTGGGCCGCGCCCTGGCCGCCGGCGTACTCTCCGGCGACCACGAAACCATCGTCATCAGCCTCTGGGCGGCCGTCCACGGGTTCGTCACCCTCGAACTCGACGGACTCCTCCCCGCAGCCGACCCCGACGCCAGCATCCACGCCGTCCTCAAAGCGGCGGTCAGCGGTTGGCGCTGAGGCTCACTCCACCGTGACGGACTTCGCCAGGTTGCGGGGCTGGTCGACGTCGTGGCCCTTCTGGGTCGCGAGCTCGCAGGCAAAGATCTGCAGCGGCACGGTCGCGACGAGCGGCTGCAGCAGCGTCTGGACCTTGGGCAGGCGGATGAGCACGTCGGCGTACTGCTCGACAGCCTCGTCGTCCTGCTCCGCCAGCACGATCGTGCGCGCACCGCGCGCACGGATCTCCTGGATGTTGGAGACGACCTTGTCGTGCAGCATGTCGCGGCCGCGCGGCGGCACGACGACGAAGACCGGCAGGTCCTGGTCGATGACCGCGATCGGGCCGTGCTTGAGTTCGCCGGCGGCGAAGCCTTCGGCGTGGATGTACGCCAGTTCCTTCAGTTTCAGTGCCCCCTCCAGAGCCACCGGGAAGCCGACATGCCGCCCGAGGAAGAGGACCGACGGCTCATCGGCGAAATCGGCGGCCAGCTCGAGCACCTGCTGCTGATTGTCGAGAACCTCCTGCACCAACTCCGGCATCGTCTCCAGCTCGTGCATGATCGCGACGATCTCCTCGCCGAACTTCGTGCTCTTCACCTGCGCCAGATAGAGCCCGAGCAGGTAGCACGCAAGCACCTGCGTCAGGAAGCCCTTGGTCGAGGCCACGCCGATCTCGGGCCCCGCATGGGTATAGATCACCGCATCCGACTCCCGCGGAATCGTCGAGCCGTTGGTGTTGCAGATCGCCAGCACCTTCGAGCCCTGCTCCCGCGCATGCCGGATCGCCATGAGCGTGTCGGCCGTCTCGCCCGACTGCGAGATCGCGACGACGAGCGTCTGCGGCCCCACGATCGGATCGCGATAGCGGAACTCCGACGCCAGCTCGACCTCACAGGGGATCCGGGTCCAGTGCTCGATGGCGTACTTCGCGACCATGCCCGCATAGTGCGCCGTGCCGCAGCCGATGATCACGATGCGCTGGATCGAGCGCAGCTCGCTCGTGGCGATGCGGATCTCGTCGAGGGTCAGGGAGCCATCAGTCGCATAGCGCCCCAGCAGCGTGTCCGCCAGCGCCCGCGGCTGCTCGTGGATCTCCTTGCGCATGAACCAGTCGAAGCCGTCCTTCTGGGCGGCCGACAGGTCCCAGTCGACGTGATAGGGCCGCACCTCGGCGGGGTTGCCGTCGAAATCTGTGACGGTCCACGCATCGGCCGTGATCTCGACCATCTGGTCCTGGCCCAGCTCGACGGCCTCGCGCGTGTGCTCGATGAATGCGGCGACATCGGATCCGATGAAGTTCTCACCCTCGCCCACGCCGACGACGAGCGGGGAGTTGCGGCGGGCCGCGACGACCCGCCCCGGCTGCTGCGCATCCACGGCGACGAGGGTGAAGGCACCCTCGAGTCGGCGGCAGATGGTACGCAGAGCCTCTGCCACGTCGGCCCCGCCGTCGACCTCGATGCCGAGCAGCTGGGCGACGACCTCGGTATCGGTCTCAGACTTCAGCACGACACCAGCGGCCTCCAGCTCGGCCTTCAGCGCGGCGAAGTTCTCGATGATGCCGTTGTGGACCAGGGCAACCCGCCCGCTGGCCGAGAGGTGGGGGTGGGCATTGACGTCGGTCGGACCGCCGTGCGTGGCCCAGCGCGTGTGGCCGATGCCGGTGTCGGATTCGGGCAGGGGGTTCGCGGCGAGCTCTGCCTCGAGATTGGCGAGCTTGCCGGCTTTCTTGGCACTGGCGATCTCGCCATCGGCCACCAGGGCCACACCGGCAGAGTCATAACCGCGATATTCGAGACGGCGCAGGCCCTCGATGACAACGTCCTGGGCCGACTGCTTGCCGACATATCCCACGATTCCACACATGGCGGAAAGCGTAACGCCGTCAAACAGGTGCGGCAGAATGCAGCCATGTCGCAAGCAGAGGCCGAGGCCACCGGCCCCTATGTCCAGCGCAGTCGAGCCGATTGGGCCGAGATGGCCCCCCGGGTTCCGATGACCCTGGACGAACCGGTGCTGAAGCAACTGCGAGGCACCGGCGACCCGACGAACCTGGCCGAGGTCGCGGAGGTCTATCTCCCCCTGACCCGCCTCCTGTCGATGTATGTCCATCACACCGGTGAGCTCTTCCGCTCCACCAACAACTTCCTGCGGATGACCACCCGGCGTACGCCTTTTGTCATCGGGGTCGCCGGATCGGTCGCGGTCGGCAAATCGACCACAGCGCGTATCCTCCAGGCCCTGCTGTCCCGCTGGCCCGAGCATCCGCGCGTCGAGCTGATCACCACCGACGGCTTTCTCTGGCCGAACGCCGAGCTCGAACGCCGCAACATCCTCCACCGCAAGGGCTTCCCCGAGTCCTATGACCGGCGGTCCCTGCAGCGGTTCGTGATGGATGTGAAATCGGGCCTCGACGAGGTGTCTGCGCCGGTCTATTCCCACATGGTCTATGACATCGTCCCGGGCGAGCGGGTGGTCGTGCAGCGCCCCGACATCCTCATCGTCGAGGGCCTCAACGTCCTCCAGCCCGCGCGCATCCGCTCCGACGGCACGACCGGTCTGGCCCTGAGCGACTTCTTCGACTTCTCGGTCTATGTCGATGCAGCGGATTCGGACATCCGACGCTGGTACCTCAAACGCTTCATGCGCCTGCGAGAGACCGCCTTCCGCGACCCACGTTCGTACTTCTGGAAGTACGTCGAGATGACCGATCGCGAGGCGCTTCATCGCTCCGAGGAGATCTGGGACACCATCAACGGCCCCAACCTCGCCATGAACATCCGCCCCACCCGCGGCCGCGCCACCGCCATCCTGCGCAAGGGCGAGAACCACGAGGTCAAGTGGGTCCGGATCCGCAAGATCTGACTTCCTTCGGCTTGGTACGCCGCGACAACAGGCTCAACTGCACGGTCGTGCTGGCAGAGTGGTCGCGGAAAGGCACCAACGATGAGTCGATGGCAACCGAACCCCCACGGACCGCCGCAGGGTCCGCCGCCGGGCTGGAACCAGGGACCACCGCCGCCCCCGCAGTGGGGCGCGCCAAGCCGGACAGACCCACCTGGCCCACCGGGCCCACCGTTCCCCGGACCAGCCGGGGGTCCGCCTCGCCCGCCGAAGAAGAGTGTCCTGCCGGTGGTGATCGGAGTGGTCGCCCTTGTGCTCGTGCTGACCCTGGTCGGAGGCTTCTTCCTCGTGAGGGCGTTGTTCTCACGGGCAACCTCACAGACGACCCCGGCACAGGTCCAGCCGACACCGGCCAGCACGTCCCCGTCCGCGGGCCAGGGGACCCTGTCCGGAAGTCTCGAGGGCTCAGGGGCCTCGGCCGCGCAGGTGGCGATGGAAGCCTGGAGTCAGGACCTGTCCAGGACCCACCCCGGCCTCACTCTGAACTACTCGCCTGTGGGCAGCGGAGCCGGCCGCGCCGACTTCAGCAGCGGCGGTTCGGTGTTTGCCATGAGCGACCGGGCGCTGAAGGACGATGAGATCAACCGGACGACCCAATGTGTCGGGCCTGCGATCAATCTGCCCGTCGTGGTCATGCCCTTGGCCATTCTGGCGAACGTTCCCGGCACCACACAGCTCACGCTCGATGCGCCTACGCTGGTGGCCATCTACACGGGCGGGATCACCACCTGGAACGATCCGCGTATCGCTTCGCTCAACGCCGGCGTGACCCTGCCGAACACTCCGATCACGCCTGTCTATCGTTCGGACAACGCCGCGGTCAACGAAGTCCTCACTGCCTGGCTCGCGCCGGCCGGTGGTTCACTCGGCTCCGGCGGGGAATGGAAAGGCACAACTGGTCAGGCCGCGAAGGGGTCCAGCGGTGTCGCGACCGCGGTCGGGAGCACCGCGGGTGCCCTCGGCTATCTCGAGTCCGGGCTTGTCCCGGCGGGATCCACGCTGATCTCCCTGCGGCAGGGGGACAAGGCGTACTCCCCGACCGGCCCCCAGGCCACCCAACTCCTCGACCAGTCGCCCAGGGTGCCCGGCCGGGGCCCGAACGATCTCGCCCGTGTCATCACGCCCGGCACCGGTGACGCCTACCCGCTGCTGCGGGTGACCTACCTGATCGTGTGCGAAAAGTACGCCGACCCCTCCCAGGGCGAGCTCGTGCAGGGCACGTTCTCGTGGATCGTCAGCCCAGAGGGGCACGGCCGGGCCGTGTCGGCCGGTGGCTCGGCCCGGCTCTCCGAGCAGATGTACGCCGAACTCGCTGCTGCCGTGTCCACGATCTCCTGACCGATCTCCGGCCCTGAGCGGGAGCAACGAAACGAGGCCCGGACCTGATGTCCGGGCCTCATTGCTGCTCGCGTCAGAGCGACAGGCGTACGCGCACTTCCTCGGCCAACCGCTCGGCGACCTCCCGGGCGCGCTGATCGGTTTCGGCCTCGACCATGACGCGGACGAGCTGCTCAGTGCCGGAGGGGCGCAGGAGTACGCGACCCGTGGTCCCGAGCGACCGCGACTCGGCCTGCACAGCCTTGACCAGATTGGGCTCGATGCCCGCCCTGGACTTGTCGACGCCTGCGACGTTGATGAGCACCTGCGGCAGCCGCTGCATGACACCCGCAAGCTCCGCCAGCGACTTGCCCGTGGCAGCCATCCGGCCCATCAGGTGGAGGCCCGTGAGCGTGCCGTCACCGGTGGTGGCGAACTCGCTCATGACGACATGCCCCGACTGTTCGCCGCCGAGGGTGAACCCGTTGGCCTTCATCGACTCCAGCACATAGCGGTCGCCGACCTTGGTTTGATCGACGAGCAGGCCCGCATTGCGCATCGCGATGACGAAACCGAGATTGCTCATCACGGTCGCCACGACGGTGTCGTTGACGAGTTTGCCCTGCTCGCGCATGGCCAGCGCCAGCACGGCGAGGATCTGGTCGCCGTCCACGATCGCGCCCGTGGCATCGACCGCGAGACAGCGATCGGCGTCACCGTCGAGGGCGATACCGAGATCGGCCCGATGCTCGACCACAGCGGCCTGCAGGTCATCCATGTGGGTGGACCCGCAGTTGTCGTTGATGTTCAGACCATCGGGATCGGCATGAATCGCCACGACATCCGCACCGGCCTGCGAGAACGCCTGGACCGCCGTCTGATGGGCGGCGCCGTTGGCGCAGTCCACCACGACCTTGATCCCCCGCAGGCGGATCGGCCCGAGGCTGTTGACCAGGTGATCGACATAGGAATCCACGAGATCGTGGTCCTGGCGGATGCGTCCCACGTTTGCACCCTCGGGGCGTTCACCCCGGATGCCGATGTGGGCCTCGATGGCGTCCTCGAGATCGTCGTCGAGCTTCGACCCACCGCGGGCGAAGAACTTGATCCCGTTGTCCGGCATCGGGTTGTGGCTGGCCGACAGCATGACGCCGAGGTCGGCGCCGGTGGTGGCGGTCAGATAGGCAACGCCCGGCGTGGGGACCACGCCGAGGTGGACGACGTCAACCCCGGCGCTGGCAAGGCCGGCCATGACTGCCGCTTCGAGAAATTCCCCCGAGGCGCGCGGGTCCCGGCCCACCACAGCGGTGGGCCGGTGACCTGCGAAAAGGCCGGTCTCGCCAAGCACATGGGCTGCGGCCACGGACAAATCGAGCGCGAGCTCCGCGGTGAGGTCGTGATTCGCCCTCCCGCGGACTCCGTCGGTTCCGAAAAGCCGACCCACGGCAATCAGCGCTTGCTGTACTGCGGCGCCTTGCGGGCCTTCTTGAGACCAGCCTTCTTGCGTTCCTTGATGCGCGCATCGCGGGTCAGCATGCCGGCCTTCTTCAGCGCCGGGCGCGAAGCCTCGGCATCGACCGCGTTGAGGGCGCGGGCCACACCGAGACGCATGGCGCCGGCCTGGCCGCTCTGGCCACCACCGTGGATGCGGGCGATGACGTCATAGGAACCCTCGACCAGCGCGGTCGAGAAGGGCTCGGACACGATCTGCTGGTGCACCTTGTTGGGGAAGTAGTCCTCCAGGGTGCGGCCGTTGATCTTCCACTGGCCGGAGCCGGGAATGATGCGCACACGCGCCACGGCCTGCTTGCGGCGGCCGGTCGCCTGGCCCGGGGCCACGACGGCCGGACGGCTGGTGGCCTGCTCGCCGGCCTGGCCGGCGCCGACACCGGTCTCCGAGCGATAGGCGATCTCGCGATCACCCTCGGTGAAGGTGTTCACCTCGTCACCCAGGTTCTCGTCGTTCTCGATTTCGTGCTCTGCAACGTTTTCGGTCATGTTCTCTCCCGGCTTCACTGGGCGATCTGGGTGATCTCGAACGCCTGCGGCTGCTGCGCGGCGTGGGGGTGCTCCGGACCGGCGTACACCTTCAGCTTCTTGATCAGCTGACGGCTCAGGCGGTTCTTCGGGAGCATGCCCCACACGGCCAGCTCGACGGCCTTGCGGGGATCGGAGGCGAGGAGCTCGCCATAGGAGGTGGCCTTCAGGCCGCCCGGGCGACCGGAGTGGCGATAGGCCATCTTGCTCGAGCGCTTGTTGCCGGACAGGGCGATCTTGGCGGCGTTCACGACGACCACGAAGTCACCACCGTCGACATGCGGCGCAAAGGTGGGCTTGTGCTTGCCGCGGAGCAGGGTGGCGGCCGTAACGGCCAGCCGACCCAGCACGACATCTTCGGCATCGATGACGACCCACTTGCGGTCGATCTCGCCGGGCTTGGGGCTATACGTGGACACGCAAACCTTCTTCTCTCGGAACTCAGCAGGACTCGCGGCGATCGGTGCCTCCTCGACGGCGGGCGAGAGCCACGCCGGAAACCGGCACCGCTTCTCGAAACCCGAAGTTCCGGACAGACGGAGCGATTCGCGGTGAACCAACTCCCGTTTGCGACCGAGCGCAACCCGGGAGACTTTACCCGCGCGGGCCGGCGTACGCCAAATCGGCCGGAACGGAAGCATCCCGCGAGACCCCTCCGCGTGCGTCGAGACCCCTGCTCGAGCAGACGTCTCGACGCAGGCGCGGGGGTCTCGGCGTACAGGCAGGTCAAAAAACAGGGGCCGCCCCGAAGGACGGCCCCTGTCAGGACGCGTACGCCGCGCCCTCAAAGGTCACTTGACCGGGTAATCCCGCTCGGTCTCACCGATGTAGACCTGACGCGGACGACCGATCTTGCGGCCGGGCTCAGCCATCTGCTCACGCCACTGCGCGATCCAGCCGGGCAGGCGGCCGAGCGCGAAGAGAGCGGTGAAGTAGGAGGACGGGAAGCCCATGGCCTCATAGATGAGGCCGGTGTAGAAGTCGACGTTCGGATAGAGCTTGCGCTCCTTGAAGTACTCATCGTTCAGGGCGATCTCTTCGAGGTCCTTGGCGATCTCGAGCAGGGCGTTGTCCTTGCCCGTCGAGGTCAGGATCTCGTCGGCGTGCTTCTTGATGATGACCGCGCGGGGGTCGAAGTTCTTGTAGACGCGGTGACCGAAGCCCATGAGCTTGACGCCGGACTCCTTGTCCTTGACCTTCGAGACGAAGGACTTGGCGTCGAGGCCCTGGTCGCGGATCTGACCGAGCATCTCGAGAACGGCCTGGTTGGCACCACCGTGGAGCGGGCCGGACAGGGCGTTCACGCCGGCAGCAACCGACGCATAGATGTTGGCCTCGGCGGAGCCCACGAGACGCACGGTCGAGGTGGAGCAGTTCTGCTCGTGATCGGCGTGCAGCACGAACAGGGTGTCGAAGGCGCGCGCGACGGCCTCGTCGAGTTCGTATTCCTCCAGCGGGCTGCCGAACGACAACCGCAGGAAGTTGGCCACATAGCCCATGTTCTTCTTCGGATAGAGGAACGGCTCGCCCAGGGAGCTCTTGTAGGCGTACGCAGCCAGGGTCGGGAACTGGCCCAGCAGACGGATGGTCGCCGTCTCGATCTGCTCCTCGTCCGTCACCGAGAGGTGGCCGGAGTTGAACGCAGCCAGCGCGTTGACGCCGGAGGCCAGCACGCTCATGGGGTGGGACTTGCGCGGGAAGCAACGGAACAGGTCGCGCATGCGCTCGTCGAGCATCGCGGCGCCGAGCACCTTGTCCTGGAAGGTGGACATCTCCTGCTCGGTCGGCAGTTCGCCGTAGATGAGCAGGTAGGCGACCTCACCGAACGTCGCATGCTCGGCGAGCTGCTCGATCGGATAACCGCGATAACGCAGGATGCCCTTGTCACCGTCGATGAAGGTGATCTTGGAAACGCACGAAGCAGTGTTGGTGTAGCCCGGATCCAGCGTGGTGTTTCCGGTAGTCGCCATCAGCTTGCCGATGCCGTAGCCGCTGTTTCCTTCAGTGGCCTGAGTGAGCGGAAGCTCAAGCGTCTGGCCCTCAGCAGTAAGGACGGCCGGGTCGTTGGACATATTTCTCCTCGGGGGTCACGGGCTGATGCCTTTCACCTGATACGCGGCACAACATATTGCCTCCGGGAGACCAACCCTGGCTCACCCGCGAGCGTGAGATGTGACCTGAGTCACGCCGTCATCGGCACTGGGGGCGACAGCGTGCGCGCATTCGCAAGGGCAATCCTACTGGCGGAACGCGGCTCGTCCGAATCGTTCCATGGGTGATATGGCCCTCAGATCGACAACAGCGGCTGGCTGCCCGGCGGAACCGCCCGGCTGTCGACGATCTTCTTGCCGAACGGGAACATCGTCACGGGCAGCATCTTGATGTTGGCGATGGCCAGCGGAATGCCGATGATCGTCACCGCCTGAGCGGCCGCGGTGGTCACGTGGGTGACGGCGATGCCCAGGCCGGCGACGATGAACCAGATCACGTTCGCCACGGCGGACACAGCCCCCGACTTCGGGGTTTCCACGACCGTACGCCCGAAGGGCCAGAAGGCGTACGACGCCATCCGGAACGAGGCAACGCCGATCGGAATGGTGACGATGAAGATGCAGGCGAGGAGCCCGAACAGGACATAACTCAGCGCGAGCCAGATCCCACCGGTGAGCAACCAGATGACATTGAGCAGGAACCGCATGGTGGGACCTTCCGTGAGGCGTACGCGACCAGTTCACCAGATCGGGCCAACTCCGGACAGGTCAGGCAACAATCTGGTCGGCCGACGGAGCCGTCACGCGGGGCACGGAATTCCAATCGGAGTAGGTCATGTCCGAGCGGTCCGACCCCTTGGTCACCACGGTCCTCCGCAGATGGCGTGGAGCCTCCCGGTCATACCACTGGGCGTTGCCCGCATCCATCGTGACCTGATACATGGGCGCACCGTTCTCGATGATCTCCGTCACGGGGAAGCTGTGACTCTCCCCGACCTCCCCGATGTTGCTGAGCAGCTTGAGAAAGACATCGGGGTTCCACTGCCGGGAATAGGCGGTCCCCTTGACGAGGGCGTACTTGCCGACGAACTGCCGCGCTTTGGCGCGCGGAAGCCCCTGGGTGGCGGTCCAGAACGCCAGGTCTCCCTTGACGTATTCCTTCCCGTCCACGGTGATCACCTCGGCGACGCCCTTGCCCTCACCCTGAGCGATGAGCAGGACCTGGTTGGACCCGTCCCGGACGCCGGCCACCTCCATGGCGACCTGATTCCCTCCACGCATGCCGGAGACCGTGATCCGCACACTCGTGGCCGCCCCGACGTCGGCGAGCGCACCGTTGAACAGCTCGGCAGCGCTGGGGGTTGCGCTGTGGGCCGCGGACGGGGAGGCGTCGGTCGATGCCGACCCCTCGGGGCCGGCCCCCGCCGAACAGGACGTCACCATCAGCGCCGCTGCCAGGCACCCGACCAACCAACGCATCTTCATCACAACCGCCTCCACAGATCGGCCCACGCGACCCGAGCCGCAGAATTATCGCTGCCGGCGGGGGCACTGCGCTGCCCCGAACGCGTGTGGGTTGATGTCCCGTGCCAGACACGTCGGATCCCCCGCTGGCCCGCGGCTAAAATCGCCCACCATGGAGTTGCAGCGCCCCCACCGCGAGGTGGTGTCATTCGTCCGGCGCAGCACGCGGATGAACAAGAGCCAGGAGCGCGCGTGGACGCAGCGCGAGCGATACCTCGTCGATGTCCCCCGCGACGACACCTCAACGTCGATCGCCCCGGGCGCGACCATCGATTGGCCGCAGGTCTTCGGGCGTACCGCTCCCCTCGTCGTCGAGATCGGCTCCGGCACCGGTGACTCCCTCGTGGCGATGGCCGCGGCGGATCCTGCCCGCGATCACATCGCCTTCGAGGTGTTCCGACCGGCGATGGCCTCCACGATGATCAAGCTCAACGCCGCGGGAATCACCAACGTCCGGCTCGTCGAGGCCAACGGGGTGTCCGGACTCGAGGAACTCTTCTCCCCCGGCCAGGTCGACGAACTGTGGACCTTCTTTCCCGATCCCTGGCACAAGGCTCGCCACAACAAGCGCCGCCTCGTCGACACGGCCTTCGGCGCGCTCGTCGCCTCCCGCCTCGCTCCCACCGGCGTCTGGCGCATCGCCACCGATTGGGCCGACTATGCCGAGCACTGTCGCGAGGTGCTGGACGATCACCCCGACCTGATCAACGAGTACGCCGATTCCGGCGGTTTCGCGCCGCGCCTCGACGCCCGCCCGATCACGAAATACGAGCAACGCGGCCTGCGTGCCGGGCGCGATGTGTTCGACCTGACCTATCGACGCCGCCATGACTGAGGGGTTTCGACAAGCTCAAGCAGCGACCGAACGTTGGCGTATCGACCTGTCCTACGACGGCACCGACTTCTCGGGTTGGGCTTCCCAGCCCGGTCTGCGTACCGTCCAGGGCACCCTCGAGCACTGGATCACCCAGGTCCTGCGACTGCCCGAACCGGTCCAGGTCGTCTGCGCCGGGCGTACCGACGCGGGAGTCCACGCCCGCGGCCAGGTCGTGCACGTGGACCTGCCCGCCGAGGCCCCGGTCGATTCCCTGGAGCGCCGGTTGCGGCGGGTGCTGCCCCCCGACGTGGTGGTACGCGGGGTCTCCGCCGCGCCACCCGGCTTCGACGCGCGATTCGCGGCGGTCTGGCGGCGCTACGTCTATCGCCTGAATGACGGCACAGCCGCACCCGATCCTCTGCTCCGGGGCCACATCACCCGCGTCCGCGGCCCCCTCGACCTCGACGCGATGAACGCGGCCGGCACGATGCTGATCGGCCTGAAGGATTTCGCGGCGTTCTGCCGACGCCGGGAGGGGGCGAGCACGATCCGTACGCTCCTGGAGCTCCACGCCGAACGCGACGACCGGGGCGATGTGGCGTACACGGTGAAGGCCGACGCCTTCTGCCACTCCATGGTTCGCTCGCTGATGGGAGCAATGACGACGATCGGCATGGGCAAGCGGGACGCCGACTGGCTCGCCGAGGTGATGACCTCACCGGTGCGAAATTCGACGATCAACGTGATGCCGGCGCACGGGCTGTGCCTCGAGGAGGTCGGCTATCCTCCGGATGCGGACCTGGCCGCACGCGTCGTGGCGGCGCGGGCCACCCGCGGGAGTGAGGAACTGTGAGCCACTATTTCCATACGCCCGAGAACATCACCGGCCGCCGCACCATCACCGCCAGGATCTGGGATGTCGACTATGAATTCGACACCGCCAACGGCGTCTTCTCCGCCGACGGGCTCGACCTCGGCACGTCGGTCCTGCTCCGCGAGTCCTGGCCGCCCGACCACGCGACCCGCCTGCTCGACCTCGGTTGCGGCTGGGGCCCGATCGCCGTCGCCCTGGCCCGCGAATGCCTCGACGCGATCGTCGATGCCGTCGACACCAACGAACTCGCCCTCGCCCTGACGGCGGCGAATGCCGAGCGGGCCGGCGTACCCGATCGCGTCCGCCCCACCCTTCCCCAGCACGCCGATCCGGATGCCCGCTATGACGAGATCTGGTCGAACCCTCCGATCCGCATCGGCAAGGACGCCCTGCACGACCTGCTCCTCACCTGGCTCCCCCGCCTCACCGACGACGGCGTCGCGCGACTCGTCGTCGGGCGCAACCTCGGCGCGGACTCGTTGCAGCGGTGGTTGCTGGAGCAGGGGTACGCCTGTGAGCGCGTCGGGTCCGCCAAGGGATTCCGCGTGTTCGCCGTGACCAAGTGACCCCGACCCCTGCGGGTGCCCTCCCAATTGTCCCTCTCTATCAAGATCATCGAAAATATTCGGTTCGCCTCGATATGGAGTGACAATAGGGAGCCCCCCTGGTTGAAATGTCGACATAGGGGCGTACGCTCTTTTCCATCGGGCGGCACCGCAGCCGTCCCTCACCAAGGAGGAAGCATGGGAGCTGGCGACAAGATCGGCAACGCAGCCCAGAACGCGGCCGGCAAGGTCAAGGAAGGGGCCGGCAAGGCCACCGACAACGAGCGCCTCGAGGCTGAGGGCAAGGCCGACCAGGCCGGTGCCAACGTCAAGCAGGCCGGCGAGAACGTCAAGGACGCCGCCAAGGACGTCACCCGCTGACGTTCTGCATGATTCAAGGACCGCCCGAGGGGTACGCCGACCGGCGCCCTCGGGCGTACCTTTTTCGGACACGTCCCCGGCGATCACGCCGATCCACACAATCGATGACGCCCCCGTGGTGTGCCGTGAAAACGGCTGGCTAGACTCACGGAAGACCGGTTCGCCGCGCCTCGGCATCAGCCGCAAGGCCGTGCGGAGCGACCGCTCGGCGAACACCTCAGACCCGGAGGAAACGTAATGACCTACGAACTGCCTGATCTCGATTACGACTACAACGCGCTCGCCCCCCACATCGCGCCCGAGATCATGGAACTCCACCACAGCAAGCATCACGCGACCTACGTCAAGGGCGCCAACACCGCCGTTGAGCAGCTGGCCGAAGCCGCCTCGAAGGGCGAGCTCGGCACCATCAACAAGCTCGAGAAGGATCTGGCCTTCAACCTCGGCGGCCACATCAACCACTCGGTGTTCTGGAAGAACATGTCCCCCAACGGTGGCGGCGAGGCCACCGGCGACCTCGCCGACGCGCTCGGCGAGACCTTCGGCGGCTTCGAGCAGTTCCAGAAGGCCTTCAACGCCAACGCGCTCGGCGTCCAGGGCTCCGGCTGGGGCGTCCTGGCCTATGACACCTTCGGCAAGCGCCTCAACCTGCTCCAGGTCTTCGACCACCAGGGCAACCTGCCTGCCGGCCAGGTTCCGGTTCTGCTCCTCGACATGTGGGAGCACGCGTTCTATCTGCAATACAAGAACGTGAAGCCCGACTTCGTCAGCGCCTGGTGGAACGTCATCAACTGGGAGGACGCCAACGCTCGCCTGGCCAAGGCCAAGGCTGCCGACGTCTTCTGAGTCGCGATTTCCTGACTCGTACGCAGGGCCGGTCCTTCGGGGCCGGCCCTGTTTGCGTTCAGCCCTGCTCGCGGACCGTCGAGCCGAATTCCCGCTCCATCCACCGTGGCAGCGGCTGCCGGGTGAGCAGCGAGCGCCAGACATTCACGATGGTGAACAGGATCATGCCGTTGTTGGTGTTGACATAGGTCCAGGCGTGGAAGGGCATGACGTCGGTGACGGGCGTGAACGACACACGGCCGGGCCGGTTGTCGGGCCGCCCCGCGCACACGTCGAGCGTCAGCCCGTCGATCGTCACCCGCACCCACATATGCCCCATGCGCCACCAGGGGTTGATGTCCTGCCGCACGCGCGTGGCGAACACCCGCTCGGCATCGAACCCCAGCTCGCGCAACAGCCACCACAACGCGGTGTTGTATTGATTGCAGTAGCCCCGCGAGTTCCTGAACGCCAGCGCCGGCGGCTCCCACACGCTCAGGATCGAATAGCGCGTGAACTTCCGGTGCACGAGTCGCTGGGCGAACTCGACCAGATCCCACCCCGTCAGTCCCGAGTTGCGGCACACCGTCACGGCGTCATCGAGGGTCTGCACCCCGTCCGGGTTCGCGACCTGCGGTTTCGGCGTACGCGCGACGACCGGCGCCACCGCGACCGAGAGCGCCGCCACAGGAATCCACCACTTCTTCATCGGTCCTCCTTGGCCTCGCGCGGCTTGAGCTGGCCGCGCAGCCGGTCACGCCACCGCGAACGATAGGGCTCGTCGCGGGCCAGTTCACCGTGCAGATCGAGCATCAGCCCGACGGATCTCGACCAGTCGTACTGCTCTGCCCGGACCCGCGCCGCCGCCCGTGTCGCTGCCTTCGGTCGCGCCGCCAACCGCTCGATGGCATCGGCCAGATCCCGCGGGTTGGGATGGCCCCACTCCCCGCAGGTCGCGTCGACCAGTTCGCGGGCGCCACCCCGATTGGAGGTCACGACCGGCGTACCGCTCGCCAGTGCCTCCAACACCGCCAGCCCGAAGGTCTCCGCGGGACACACGCTCAGCGAGACATCCGACCGGGTCAGGGCCGTCGCGATCTCCTCGCGCCCGGACAGATAGCCATGAAAGACCACCGGCGCATCGCCCGCAATCTCCACGAGCTCGTCACGGTGCGGACCGTCGCCATAGACGTCCATCCGCATCGGGATCCCCCGTCTGTGCACCTCGACGGCCGCCGCCACCGCCAGATGCGGGCTCTTCTCCCGCGACAGGCGACCGACATAACAGAGCTTCAGCAACCCATCGTCGACCGGCGTCCCCCGATCGGGCCGGAACATGTCCAAGTCGACACCCAGCGGCACCATCGACAACCGTGCCGGGGTGTTCTCGAACTCCCCCGCCGCATAGTTCGACGTCACCACGACCGTGTCGAACGACTGGGCGAGCCGACGGTTCAGCGCGCCCACGGCCGTCTCGACACCAAACTGCCGCCGCGACCACAGCCCGAGCATGTCGTCGAGCCGCTCGTGACTGAACAGGATCGACCCGATCCCCCGCCGCTTCGCCCACCCCGCGACCGGCGACAACGTCCACTTGTCCGAGACCTCGACGCTGGTCGGCTGGAAGCGGTCGAGGGCGATGAGAGCGCGCCAGGGCTGGGCGATCATTCGGTACGCAGAGTTGGGCAGGTGCGGCGATGCGACCGTGACGACGATTCCGGACTCGGTTTCGACCGTCTCGTCGTGTTCGCCCGGGACCACGAGCACCCGTTCATGTCCCGCCGCCACATAGCCCGCGCCGAGCCGATCGATGGCCTGCCGCATCCCGCCCGACACCGGCCCCACGAAGTTGGCCAGCTGGGCGATTCGGAGGCGGTCGGTCACGGAGTTCAGCGTACCCAGTCCGGCTGCGCCCACTGACCGGACAAGCCCCTAGGATCCGCCCCATGACGGTGGCGGGTTGGCAGACGAGGGCGTTCGGCCACCTCGGGCAGATAGCCGACTTCTTTCTGCCGCCGTTCCAGATGGGCACGCGGCGGCTGGTGCGTCGCACGACCTCGGGGCGGGTCGGTCCGGCCCTGCCGTTCCAGGCGTTCACCTATGTCGTCGACGATGTCGAGATCGAAGTGGCCTCGCTCCCCCTGCCGTTTCCCCTGCCTCCGCTCGTGGTGCACCGTGGCCCGAGCGTCCGGGCGGGCGTACTGACCCCCGTCGGGGACGTGGGCGATCTGGCCCGCGTGACCGGAGTCGGCGAGCGCGACGCGTTCGAGGTGGCGTGCGGCCAGCCGGAGTTCGCCCGGGCCGTGCTGCAGCCCGCGATCGCGCAGTCGCTGCGCTCCTGGGGGTCGCCCTTCTCCGGCTCCACCCGCGACGGCCTGCTGCCCAACTTCGATATCGCGCTGGATGGCGCCCACCTCGTCGCGGTCAACGGCCCCACGCCGGACGATCCGCGCTTCCCGACCTATCTGACCCGGTTGCTGGGCTTGACCCTGGCACTCGTGAATGCCCCGATCCGCCACTTCGTCCGGCCTCCGCGACCGCCCGGCCTGGGGTTCAGGGGAAGGCTGTGGGCCTGGGAGCCGAACATCCCCGGCATCGCTTTCCGTTACCGCTCGTTTGCCGGGCTGGGCGAACACAACCGCATCGGTCAGGCCATCGGCGTCGTCCGCGGCCGGGTCGCCGACCTCCCGTTCACCGCGCTCGGCTGCCCGGACCCCGACTTCGCTGTGCTCGTCGTGCACACCGGCATGCGGTTGCCCCCGCTGTGGATCGGCGGGCAGGACGGGGCCGGGCGGACCGGCGTACCCGATTTTGATCGCAGGTGGCGCTTGCACTGTCCCGATCCGCGGTTCGCGGCCGACCTGTTGCCGACCGAGTCGCTGCAGCGGCTCGCCGCGACCGACAGGGAACTCCTGCCGACCCTGCGGGTGCAGGGCGGCGAGCTGGGCGTACGCCTGCGGCGCTGGTCCGAGGCCGACATCGCCGACGCGGTCGACCTGCTCGAGGATCTTCTCGCCGGCGCAGCCTGGGAGCTGCGCCGGGCGCTGGGTGTGAGAACGAGCGGACGCTGAGGACTCAGCCGACGAGCTCCACGTTGCCGGCCTGCTCGAGCCGCTCGAGGATGCGGTCCAGGATCACCTGCCGGTCGAACTGCAGCGCATAGGTCCGCGCCTTCACCTCGGCAGCGGTGCGCTCCTCGACGGTGGTATCGCAGATGGCCTGATCCAGATGGGCCCGCAGCTGCTCGACATCACCCGGATGGTGGATGAGCGCGCACGTGCCGACGGCCTCACCGATGCCACCCGTATCCGTCGTGATCACGGGCCCGCCGCCCGCCAGCATCTTCTCGGCCAACGCGATCCCGAACGTCTCGACGAACGCTTCCTGGGGCTTGCTCGGCAGCGAGTACGCCGCAGCGCCCGCCATCAGGAACGGCTTCTCCGCATCGTCCACGTCGTGGAGGAAGGTGATGCGATCGTGCACCGGCGACGCCGCGGCGAGCGCGTGCAGATCGGCCTCGGCCGGGCCACGGCCGGCGATGACGAGCCGCACCCTGTCCTTGGCGCGCGAGCCGGCGTACGCCTCGATGAGGTCGTCGACGCCCTTGGCGGGGGTCAGCCGGGAGAGGAACAGGATGTAGCCGTCCTTCTCCAGGCCGCGAGCCGACAGCCGTGACTCGATCTCGGCCGGATCGAGGTTCACATAGGCGCTGGTATCGATCGCCGGATAGGAGATCGCGATGCGCTCCCGGCACTGAGGCGCGAAGTTGGTGCCGTGCAGGCGGTCGAGCTCGGCGGCCTCCTCCACGATGAGGTCCTTGGTGTATTCGGAGACGGCCAGGCAGTGATCCGACGACAGATAGCTCGCGAGCAGGTGCGCCGCCGCCCCGAACCGGTCCTGCATGACACAGTTGCGGACGACGTTGGTGATATCGGACCCGACGGCCTCCGCGACCGTGGTGACGTTGACCGGCAGCCCGGTCTGACGCGCGACGTGCAGCGCATCATTGACCGCGATCGTGTGCGGGGTCAGATAGAGCGACAGGGCCACCGTCTCGACGCCATCGGTGAACAGTTCGACGAGCCGCCCGATGAGACCGGAGACGAACCGGCCGTCCGGGACCTTGTAGTCCCCCACCGGCTCGGGCCGTTCCACCGTGATGCCGGGGCTGTAGGGCAGGATCGAATCGAGGGGCTTCAGCGGCAGGCCGGTTTCGGCCAGGCGCTCGATGGGCCAGGTGACGATGCGCACATCGGTGAAGCCGCGCAGCAACGCGGCCTCGGCGAGATTGCGGGCCTCCACGGAGTGCCCGCAGATGACGGGATCGGCGCGAACGACGATCACAAGGCGGCGGTCGGGTCGGGTCATGGTGGCCCTCCAGGGCATGCAGCGAGTCGGCTCGGTGGGAGTCTCGGGTGGGGGTGTGGAGCAGGTCAAATCGGGACCAGCATGCGGCAGGTCAGGGGTCACAAATCCGGCGTACCCATCATTCGGGCGGCGTCGGGAACGAGGGCGGGCGGCGGGTCGTGCCCCAGTCGCCCGGCTTGTCGGCCAGCGTCACCACCAAGTGTCCGCCGCGCCGGAAATCCTCACCCGGCAGCCAGGCATCGACCGGTCGACCGTCGAGTGTCGCGGAGGTGACATAACGGGCGGGAGCGTCGGGTTCGGGCGGGCGATACCCCTCGACGTCGACGATCAGATCGCGGTCCCCGACGGCCAGCCGGGCATGCTCGTGGGCCGGCGCATTGAGGAGGAAGAGGTCCTGCCCGGCGACGGGCATGATCCCGAGGGAGGCCCAGACATACCAGGAACTGAGGCCGCCGGAGTCATCATTGCCGGGCAGCCCGCCGCGCGTCGCGCGGAACTGGTTGGTGACGACCCCGTGCACGACATCGGCCGTGCGGTCCGGACGCCCCGCATAGGTGTACGCCCACGGCGCGTCCATGTCCGGTTCGTTGTTCATGCCTTGGAACCGGCCGAGGGCGTACCCCTCGGCGAGCTCCTCCGCAGACGGCCCGACTCCGGGCTGGGTCTCGGGCTCGGCGCCGAACCCGAAGAACGCATCGAGCAATTCCACGAACGCCTCGTCCCCACCGGCCCACTCGATGCGGGAGGCCATGTCGTGGAGGATGCGGAACGAATAGTTCCAGCGGGTGCCCTCATAGAACGTGGAGGCGCGAAGCAGTTGCCCATCGGCGTCGAACGCATTGCGCCAGCGGCCCGCCTTGGATTCGAGCGAGGCGGCCAGCGCATGGTCGCCGACGCGCTTGGCCACCTGGGCGGTGCACCAGTGACCGAACGCGAGGTCGAGCGTGTGGGTGATCGGTTCGGCGCGGCCGAAGCGGAGGAATTCCTCGCCATAGGTACGCCGCAGATCCGTCGACATCAGCGTCAGCGCCAGGTCCCAGTCGACGCCGGGAAGGCCCGCCTGCGAGACCGAGGCGAGGAACGTATGGCACAACGCCGACCCCTGGCGGGAGAACCGGTCAGCGCCACGGGCCATGCGATAGCCGATCGGGAAGTTGCCCTCTTCCTCACAGATCGTGATGAGCGCGCTGGCGAGGTCGGAGGCCTTGTCGGGTGCGGCCAGGATGAGCAGCGGGAGCTGGGTGCGATAGATGTCCCAGACCGTGCAGAGATCGAACGCGAACGGACCCTTGTCGGGCCACCAGGGCGACTCGTTGTGGGCGATCGCCGGCTTGATGAGGCTGTGATAGACGGCGGTGTCGAACACGGTCTGGCGCTCCCGCGTGGGTGCCTCGACCTGGACCTTGCCGAGCACTTCCGACCAGGCTTGCTCGGTGAGCGAGCGCCGGATCTCGAACGACTCCCGCTCGCGCGGCACGTCGTCCTCGAGGTTCCTCTTCGCCTTGTCCGCTCCCCGCAGGGAGAAGCCGATGCGGACCTCGACCGAGTTGCTCTGGTCGATCGGGCCCGTCCACAGCACGCCGAACGGCCGCATGGTGGTCGAGCGGATCGCAGAGAAATCCAGGCGGCTGCCGCCGGGCATGCGGCGATGGTCATACCAGAGTTGCGGCCTCCAGCCGTCGTTGAGGCACTCGATGTGCACCGCCAGCGGTACGCCTTCCACGGTGATCTGGCCCGCGGCCGCGTGGGTGTCGAGCACCTCGAGGTTGGCCCGGAGCGGGTAGGTGCGGCTGTAGGGAATCGTGAGGCCGCCGTGGGAGAAGTCGATCGCGATGCTGGCTTCGTCGGTGCGCGGAAACGTGTAGCGGTGGATGGCCGACCGCGGTCCGACGGTGAGTTCGCACTCGATGCCGTTGTCGAGCGTGGCGGCGTACCAGCCGGGCTCCGCCCGCTCGTCCCGCAACTCCCACGCCCGCCCGAGCGCATCCAGCGGATCCATGAGCGGGGTGACGCGGAAATAGTTGTAGTACTTGCGGATCGCACCCGTCCCGGACTGCTGGAAGTGGGTGAACCCCGACGCAAGCTGGGTCTGGTGGATCTCGGGCGGAACACCCTCGGTGCTCAGGTCGAAGCGGCCATAGCCGGTCGGATAGGCACCCGAATAGGCACACGCCGAGACCATGCCGAGCGGATAGGTCGCCCCCGGGTGCGTGTTGCCGATCTGGGGTTTCGGACTCCACCAGGTCGCCGCCAAGCCCGTGGTCGGGTGCAGGTCGGTGGGTTCACAGCCGATGAACGGATCCACCGTGCTCAGCGCGCGGCTCCTCATGCGGTCATTCCAGCGCCGGCGCCGTCGCCCGAGTCGTTCAGCATGGGAGGAAAGCTAGAGATCGAACGTGGCCAATGGGTAATTGCCCGATCACGAATCCATAACGACAGCTGGGGTTTCGGATCGATTGTCCGGGGGCCGACCCAATCGCGGAGTCGGTTGACTCTCACATCGTGAGAGACCCCACGATGGATTCATGAGCGAACTCATGACCATCGGGGAGTTCTCCCGGCTGAGCCGACTGAGCGTGCGGATGTTGCGGCACTATGACGCGCACGGGGTGCTGTCCCCGGCCGACGTGGATCGGTTCAGTGGTTATCGCCGGTACGCCGGCTCCCAGCTCGCCGCCGCCGTCGCCATCCGGCGACTTCGGGACGTCGGGTTCGGGATCGCGGCGATTGCAGCGTTGCTTGCAGCGCGCGGGACGGAGGCGTACACCGAAGCACTCGTGCTGCACCGAACCGAACTCTCTGCGGATCTTGACGCCGCTCGGCAGCGACTCACCCTCATCGACAGCATGATCAAACAGGAGAACACCATGTCCATCACCGTTTCCCGCACCACCATCCCGGCCCGCACGCTCGTGACACTGCGGGGTGTGGTGCCGACCTATTCCGACGAGGGGCAGCTGTGGGGGCAGTTCATGCCGCTGCTCGCTGCGCAGGGAATTCAGGGCACCGGGCCCGGCGGCGTGATCGAGCATGACGAGGAATACCGCGAGGCCGATGTCGACGAGTCGGTCTGGCTGGAGGTCGCCCGGGGGACCAGTGCGGAAGCACCCCTGGAGATCGTGGAACTGCCGGAACAGGACGTCGTGATGGCCACGCTGGTGGGGCCCTATGGCCAGATCTCGGAAGCGCACGCCCGGATCGGCGAGTTCTTGGAGGCGGAAGGCCTTCGGGCGGCGTCGGGTGGGATCGAGGCGAAGGTGTTCAACCGCTATCTCACCGACCCCTCCCAGACGGCCCCCGACGCCAACGTCACCGAGATCTGTCTGCCCATTCACCCGGCATAATCTGCGGTCATCTGACCCTGGCAGAGTGTTTAGCCTTGTGGGCCGGCTGCCAGGGCCATTCCCGCGCAGAAATTGCCGTTTCCAGCCAGTGCAACCAGCTCTCGCTTTCGATCATGTCCCACGTCACGCGCAGAACCGTCCAGAGATCGACGACCAAATCGTTCTGGCGCGCACGATCGGTGTGGAACACGTCAGGGGCTGAGTGGGCCCCGAACCCGTCGACTTCGAGGGCGATCTCCAGTTCGGGGAGGGCAACATCGATGAACATTCGCCGCCCGCTGGTGGCGACGACCTCATAGTTGGTTTTCCAGCCCTCGATGTGTGCCTCGCGCAACTGCCGATGAACCCTCCGTTCCGCTTCCGACCACGGCCGGTCCCGCGAATCGCTGAGGATCTGGGTGCGAGCGATATTCCCTGGACGATGCGGATGGGCTTCGAACGCGGCCCACATCTGCTCAAGAGCCAGGGCACCCTCCGAGAAGGCATCCCTGAGAACGCGATCAACATAAGTGCCGCCCTCGGTTGGGATCAGGTCCACTGCCGTCAGCGCATGATTGGTGCAGCGGAAGCCTCCCCGCTCTATGACCCATGCCGGATCCACTGCCCGTTCGGAGAAGCGGAATCTGGGTCGATTGCTCGACAGGCGACCCGAGGCGCTGATGGGGCCCTGAATCGGCACGTCCCACAACAGGTGTGCCGCCGTGAGATCGGTGAACACGACATTCGGATCACGTAGGGCTGCGGCCCGCATGCGAGTCAGGGGCTCGGCCACTTGGTCCGCGGGAGCGAAGATCCCCGGGAGGACGCTCGCGAGATCGCCGGCCTGGGCCATGCGCCTGAGGACTCCGAACAGTTCATGGGGACAGGAGTTGTAGGAAATGACTCCCTGTTGTTGATGCAGGATGTTCCAGACGTCCAACTTTGATGGTTTCACGCCGGCAAGATGCGCGCGACACCGCGATTCGGTTCAGAACGAGCGCCCGGGCTGTGGACAAATTCTGCGCCGGAACTCCCTGTGGAAAACGCCGACTAGGGCAAACGCCCCTCAAACGCCAGATGACCGCAGATTATGCCGGTTGGGGCGTCCCTGCGATCAGGGCTTTGAGGGCGTCGGCGTCGTTGGGGAGGTCAACCACGCGGCGAGGTAGATCCTCGATGCCGGCGAATCGCTCGGGGCGCTCGACGTCATGGCCCAGCGCCTCGACGATGGTTTGGGAGAACTTCACCGGCAACGCCGTCTCGAGCACGATCACCGGCGGAGTGAGCTCCGCGCGCAGGTCACGCGCGACCTTCACTCCGTCAGCGGTGTGCGGATCGATGGTCACCCCGGTGCGCTCGTGTTCGGCCGCGATGGTCGCCACGCGATCGGCGTGCGAGGAGGATCCAGCCACGAAGCCGAACCGGTCACGGACCCGGGAGAAGGCCGGCAGCCCGGACAGGTCGAATTGGCCCTCGCGCACAAGTTCCTCCGCGAACAACCGCCGCAGCTCCCCAGCATCACGCCCGATCAGGTCAAAGATGAACCGCTCGAAGTTGGACGCCTTCGAGATGTCCATCGACGGGCTGGACGTCTCATGCGTCTCGGCGGTCCCGCGCACGCGATAGAGCCCGGTCGCGAAGAACTCGGCGAGCACATCGTTCTCGTTGGTCGCCAGCACGAGCGTGGAGATCGGCACGCCCATCTCGCGGGCGATATGCCCCGCGCAGATGTTGCCGAAGTTGCCGCTCGGCACGGTGAAGGTGACGGTCTGGTCATCGGACTCGGTCGCATGCAGATACAGCGCCACGTAGTAGATGACCTGCGCCACCAGGCGAGCCCAGTTGATCGAGTTGACGGCCCCGAGACGATGCTCGGCCTTGAACGCCAGATCGCCGTTGACGGTCTTGACCAGGTCCTGGCAGTCGTCGAACACGCCGTCGACCGCGATGTTCACGATCGTGGGATCGTCGAGGGAGAACATCTGCGCCTGCTGGAACGGGCTCATCCGCCCGGCGGGAGTGAGCATGAAGACGCGTACGCGGTCCTTGCCCAACATCGCATATTCAGCCGCCGACCCGGTGTCACCGCTGGTCGCTCCGAGGATGGTGAGTGTCCGGTCGCGGCGCTCGAGCTCATATTCGAAGAGCTCGCCCAGCAGCTGCATCGCCATGTCCTTGAAGGCAGCGGTCGGGCCGTTCGACAGGTGCCCGAGCAGCAGCCCGTCCCCGATCTCCGTCACCCCGACGATGTCGTCGGTTCCGAACTTTTCCGCCGTGTACGCCCGTGCGCAGATCCCGGCCAGGTCATCCGCCGGGATGTCGTCGACATAGAGCGACAGCACGGCCGTGGCCAACGCGGCGTACCCCTGCGTCTTCAGCAGCTCGCGCCATTCCGCCAGGGTCTCCGCCGAGATCAGCGGATAGGACTCCGGCAGATAGAGCCCCCCGTCGGGCGCGAGGCCCTCGAGGAGGATGTCGCAGAACGGCAGTCCGGCTTTCTGGGGGTCACGAGTGGAGACATAACGCACCCGCACAGCCTATCCACTCGGCCCCGTTGCCTCTTTCAGCCCGAGAGAATGCGAAACGGCGCCCACCCCACAGGGCAGGCGCCGTTCGGCGTGCGCAGATCAGGCGTCCTTGTCGGACTTCTTCTCGTCGGCGTCAGTGGCCTCGGAGTCGGCCTCGGTGGCCTCGGCATCGGTCTCGACCTCGTCGGCGGAGTCCGGGGAGTCGGGCGAGTCGGCGGACTCGGCTTCGACAGCCTCGTCCTCGGCCAGCTCCTCGTTCGTCGGCTCGGCGGTGTCCTCGGCGACAGCCTTGGGCTCCTCGGCCTTGGCCTTCTTCGGCTTCGCCGTCACGGCCTCGGTCACGACCTCGATGACAGCCATGGGAGCGTTGTCGCCCTTGCGGTTGCCGACCTTGGTGATGCGGGTGTAGCCACCCTCGCGCTCGGCCACGGCCTCGGCGATCTCGGTGAACAGGATGTGCAGGACACCCTTGTCACGGATGTGGGTGGCGGCCAGGCGACGGGCGTGCAGGTCGCCGCGCTTGGCCTTGGTGATCAGCTTCTCCGCCAGCGGCTGCACGCGCTTGGCGCGAGTCTCGGTGGTGGTGATCCGGCCGTGCTCGAAGAGCTGGCTGGCCAGGTTGTCCAGGATGATCCGCTCATGGGCGGGAGACCCACCCAGCCGCGGGCCCTTGGTTGGCTTCGGCATTTCGTTATCTCCAGAATTCTTGTGTTCCGCCCCTCCCCGTCACGCATCGGGAGGGTGAGGGGCGGAGCCCCTCTCATGGGCCGGGGACCGGAGCCCCCGCAACTGACTAATACTGCTCGGTCTCCGCGAAGTCCGCGTCACCCTCGTCATCGTCGAAGGAGGCCAGCCCGATGGCGTCGAAGCCCGGAGCGGAATCCTTGAGCGACAGGCCCATCTCGTGCAGCTTCAGCTTGACCTCGTCGATCGACTTGGAGCCGAAGTTGCGGATGTCCAGCAGGTCCTGCTCGGACCGGGACACCAGCTCGGAGACGGTGTGGATGCCCTCGCGCTTGAGGCAGTTGTAGGACCGAACGGTCAGGTTCAGGTCCTCCACCGGCAGCGCGAGATCCTGGGCGAGCTGCTCGTCCACGGGGGACGGGCCGATCTCGATGCCCTCGGCGTCCAGGTTGAGCTCACGGGCGAGGCCGAAGAGCTCGACGAGCGTACGCCCGGCCGACGCAACCGCGTCGCGCGGACGCATGGCCGGCTTGGTCTCCACATCGACGACCAGACGGTCGAAGTCTGTGCGCTGCTCAACACGGGTCGCCTCGACCTTGTAGGTCACCTTCAGAACCGGCGAATAGATCGAGTCGACCGGGATGCGGCCGATCTCGTTCTCGCCGGACTTGTTCTGGGCGGCCGACACATAGCCACGTCCTCGCTCGACGACGAGCTCCATCTCGAGCTTGCCGTTGTCGTTGAGGGTCGCAATGTGCAGATCGGGGTTGTAGACCTCCACACCCGCGGGCGGGGCGATGTCGGCAGCGGTGACCTCACCGGCGCCGGCCTTGCGGAGATACATGACCACGGGCTCGTCCTCCTCGGAGGACACCACGAGCTCCTTGAGGTTCAGGATGATCTCGGTGACATCCTCGACCACGCCGTCGATCGTGGAGAACTCATGCAGGTTCCCGTCGATCTTGATGCTGGTGACGGCTGCGCCCGGGATGGACGACAGGAGCGTACGCCGCAGCGAGTTGCCGAGGGTGTAGCCGAAGCCAGGCTCGAGGGGCTCGATGACGAACCGCGAACGGTAGTCGTCGATGACCTCTTCGCTGAGCGTGGGGCGCTGGGCAATGAGCATGTGTTTCGCTTCCTTTCCCGCCAACCACTATTTGATGGCAGGTTCGAGATGTGCCCGGACTCCTGTCCGGGCCGAAGACGTGGGTCTCGGGCCGGCCGCAGGCGTACGCCAACGCGACCGGCCCGGGAACTCACTTGGAGTAGAGCTCGACGATCAGCTGTTCCTGAACGTCGATGGTGATCTGCTCACGGGTCGGCAGCTGGTGGATGAAGATGCGCATCTGGTTGGGACGCGCCTCCATCCAGCCCGGCACCTCGCGCTCGCCGTGGGTCTCACGAGCCACAACCAGCGGGTGAAGGTTCAGCGACTTCTCCTTGACATCAATGATGTCGTGCGGGGTGACCCGGTAGGAGGGGATGTTGACCTTCTGGCCGTTGACCAGGAAGTGGCCGTGGACCACGAGCTGGCGGGCCTGCCGGCGGGTGTTCGCGAACCCGGCGCGATAGATCACGTTGTCGAGACGGGACTCGAGGATCTGGAGCAGGATGTCACCGGTCTTGCCGGGGACCCGGTGGGCCTCGACGTAGTAGCGACGGAACTGCTTCTCCAGGACGCCATAGGCGTAGCGCGCCTTCTGCTTCTCACGGAGCTGCAGGGCGTACTCGGAGTCCTTGGTACGGCCACGGCCATGCATGCCGGGCGGATACGGACGACGCTCGAACGCCTTGTCGTTGCCGACAAGGTCGGTGCCGAGGCGACGCGACTTCTTGGTCAGGGGACCGGTATAACGTGCCATTTTTCAGTCTCCTTCTCGATCAGACGCGACGGCGCTTGGGCGGGCGGCAGCCGTTGTGCGGCACTGGGGTGACGTCGGAGATCGCATTGACCTCGAGGCCGATCGCGGTGAGCGAGCGGATCGCGGTCTCACGGCCGGAGCCGGGACCCTTGACGAAAACGTCGACCTTCTTCATGCCGTGCTCCATGGCGCGACGGCCGGCGGCCTCGGCTGCCATCTGAGCGGCGTACGGGGTCGACTTGCGGGAGCCCTTGAAACCGACGGTGCCGGCAGAGGCCCACGAGATGACCTGACCCTGGGGGTCGGTGATCGAAATGATGGTGTTGTTGAAGGTCGACTTGATGTGGGCCTGACCGGCCACCACATTCTTCTTTTCCTTGCGGCGCACCTTCTTGGCGCCGGCATTACGGCCTGCTGTTGCCATGTGTTATCTCCTGGAGCCCTCGGTCACTTCTTCTTCTTGCCGGCGACGGCCTTGCGCTTGCCCTTGCGGGAGCGGGCGTTCGTCCGGGTCCGCTGGCCGTGCACGGGCAGGCCGGCGCGGTGACGACGGCCCTGATAGGAGCCGATCTCGATCTTGCGGCGGATATCGGCAGCGATTTCACGACGGAGGTCACCCTCGGTCTGATAGTTCGCTTCGATGTGGTCACGCAGCGCGACGAGCTGGTCATCATTCAGGTCGCGGACGCGGGTGTCGCCACTGATCCCGGTGGCTTCGAGGGTCTCCAGGGCGCGGGTGCGACCCACGCCGAAGATGTAGGTAAGCGCGACCTCGAGGCGCTTTTCGCGCGGGAGGTCGACACCGATAAGGCGTGCCATCAGGCAGTGTCCTTTCGGTTGCAGGTCATGGCCCGGTTCCACCCGGTGTTGATCCATGATCCGTGGAGGTCTGTGGCGCGATGCGTCCGCCCGTGGATCTTTCTCCACCAGCGGCCCCGGCCTCCAACCGGGGGTGGGCTCTGCTCATCGAACAGGATTGGCATCACGTTGTGGGTATTGAGTTGTCAAGGATGGGTGCTCTGCGGTCCGTGCCCCGCAGTGCCGAGGCTGTGATCAGCCCTGGCGCTGCTTGTGACGCGGGTTGTCGCAGATCACCATCACGCGACCGTGCCGGCGAATCACCTTGCACTTGTCGCAGATCTTCTTGACGCTCGGCTGAACCTTCATCGAGCTTCTTTCTGGATCTGGGCATGCCGAAAAGTTCGGCATGCCTGGATGGACGATCTGATTCGGTTACTTGTGTCGGTAGACGATCCGGCCGCGGTTCAGGTCGTAAGCAGAGATCTCCACGACCACGCGGTCGCTCGGAAGGATGCGGATGTAGTGCTGCCGCATCTTGCCACTGATCTGGGCGAGCACCTTGTGACCGTTGGCCAGCTCAACACGAAACATCGCGTTGGGCAGAGCCTCGACAACGGTGCCCTCCATTTCGAGGAAGCCCTCTTTTTTCGACATGTACTCTCAATCTGTCCGGCCGTGAGCCCGGCATCATTCGATGAACTGCGGGAATTGGTCCACCGACATGGGTGACCGACGTGTCATCATACTTGTTATTTGGGCTTCGCCCAAATCGGGGGCGACCCCCCGGACCCACGCGTGCTTATGCGGCAGCGGCGATCCCCTGGTCACCGCGCTTGTGGCGTTCGCGATAGAGCGCGAGCGAATCGCGCAGGGCCCGCAGCACATAGGGCGGGAAGGCCATGCCGTTGCGGTTCGCCCAGAGGACCTTGGCCTCGAACCGTCCGACATCCTTGGCGAAGCCCTCGAGGTCGTCGGTGAAACCGAGGGCTTCCATCACCCCGCCCATGTCGGCCGTGTAGTACTTCTTGCCATTCGTCCCGACCAGGCCGTAGGAGAACGACCGGATCTCGCGGGCCATCCAGAGCTGCCACGGCTTGAGCCGGCCGCCTTCGACCATCTCGCGGGCCGCCATCTGATAGAAGGCGAAGTGGCCCGGTTCCTGCTGCTTGATGGGGCCGATGATGGTCTCGGAGATGGCCTTCTCCTCGAGTTCGGCCATGGCGCGGCTGAGCGTGTTGTACGCCAGGACGGCCTGGCGTTCCGTGCTCGCGCCGGTCAAGTAGTAGAGCAGACGGGTGACTTCACCGATGGCCGGAATGTGGGACAGGGCACCCAGGATCTTCATGGACGTCTGCACCTCGAGCATCGGCTCGGCCGGCGCCAGCCCGATGTCCTGGCCGAGCTGATCGATGATCAGACCGTGCTGGATCTCCTGCGGCTGCCAGACGTCCTCATAGAACATCCGGTCGACCTCCTTGGTGCGCGGCAACAGCACCAGGAGCTCCAGAACGTTGCGGTCGACCTCGAGCTCGACACGAGCGAGGTATTCGATGACATGCCCGAACTTCTCCCGAACGACGTCCGGGTTCTTCACTGTGCGGTCGACCGAGGCAAGCGCGATCGGCGGATGCTGCTCGCCCAGGCGCTCGACGTGCTCCCGGATCTTCTGCTCAGCAATTGTCTCCTTGGCCACAACCGCATTCTAGGCCAGATCGTTAAGTGCTTGACGAACTCAAGATGAACTCGCGGCCCTCAGAGAACCACGATCAACAGGAGGATGACCGCCAGAATCGCGAGTACGCCCATGCCACCGACGAGCAGGGCCACTCCCCTGGCTCCGGGCCGATGGGCCTCCGCAAGTTCACCGGGACGGCCTCCCGAGGACTCCTCGACGATGGCCGGGACGTTGTGGGTCGCCGGCTTGCCCAGCACCTCCACCACCGGCACGAGATCACCGAGCCGTTGGGCACCGAACACCTGATCCAGCAGTTCGGCGTAGGTCACCTGGTCGAACTCGCCCGCTTCGAACGCGGCATTCAGCTGCGCACTCAGTTGGTTGCGCTCGGCCTCGGAGACGGGCTCATTCGGCGTACTGCGATATTTCGACGAGATCGGCAGGTCCACGCCCCCAGCGTAACCACTCGGAGTTGCGGCACCCATGCTCCCTACTCTTTGTTCATGAAGTCCGATCCGGGGCCCGGCCCGGTCACTCGAGGCCCGCTAGCTCTCCGAATTGCCCTCGCGCTGCTCTGGGCACTCTGGATCTGCTGGCTGGTCTATTGGCTTCTGGCGAGCGATCAGACTCCGCCTGGCGTGTGCAACGGGCTCGGGTTCGGCTGCGTCCCCGACCCGAAATTCACTGCTCTGCTCTTCGCCCTGATCTATCTGCTTCCCGCCACAGCCTTGGCTGTCCTGGTGGTCGGGATCGTCCGCGTCGCCCAGATCGTGACCGCATCCCGGACCGGTCGCTATCGGCCTACCCTCGCCGACGGGTGGGCGCTTCTGACTCTGGTGGCGGTTGGAGGGCTCCTGTTCTGGTTCTATGGGGTGCTGCCGAGGCTGTGAGCTCGGACGAGCGGGATGAGATCAGTCAGTTCTTCCAGCTCAGCAACGCGCACGTGGGCGGGCAACTCCACGCCCGTGTCCTGGTTGGCGCCGATAACGATCAATCCGGCCGCCACCGCCGAGCGGCAGCCGATCGGGCTGTCCTCGATCGCGACACACCGCGCAGGCTCCACCCGAGCGCCTCGGCAGCCCGCCGATAGGGCTCCGGGTCGGGCTTGCCGACGGCCACGTCGTCGGCGCAGACCAGGACGTCGAACCTGTCGAGCATCCCCACCGAACCGAGCAGCAACTCCACGTCGGCCCGGTCCGAGTTGCTCGCAACCGCGAGCGGCACCACCCCGTGGAGCGCGGAGACCAGGCCCGGCGCGCCGGGCATCGCGACCACGCCGGTTTCCAGTTTCTCCCGAAAGCCCGTACGCAGGACCTGCCCCACGGCCACAGCGTCACCGTCCAGAAAAGCCGCCAGACGCTGACCCGCGGCATCGACGGTCAGACCCCGGAAGGAGTCCACATCCTCGGGTGAGAACTGGAGACCCTCTTTCGATGCCACACGGGCGATGAGTTCGAGCCACGGCGCTTCGGAATCGACAAGCGTTCCGTCGCAATCGAAGACCACACCGTCAACCCGATCCATGTGATCGGCCAAGCGAGGCACAACGCCCACCCCTCTGCTGTCGAGACGCTCGATGTTGACTCTGAGCGTAGTCAGCGACAGGGTGCGCGAGACCCCTTGGCCTGATTCGAGACCCCTGCTCGAGCAGATGTCTCGGCGCAGGCCAAGGTGTCTCGGCGGAAATCGGCGCGGGATTTCCTACCCGACGCCGAGCAGTGCGTGGGCGCGTTCGCCGTCGGAGCGGAACTCGGCGACGGTGGACTCGTGGATGATCTCGCCCTTCTGCATGACCATGACGCGTTGGGCGACATCGAAGGCCAGGCGCAGGTCCTGTTCGACGATGAGGACGGCGAGACCTGTCGAGGCCAGAGTCGTCAACACCTCACCGACCTGATTGACCACAGCCGGAGCCAGGCCGTCGGACGGCTCGTCGAGGATCAGCAGCTTGGGGTTGCCGACCAACGCGCGGCCGATGGCGACCATCTGCTGCTCACCGCCGGAGAGCTGGGAGCCCAGGTTGTTGCGGCGCTCCCCCAGTCGGGGCATGAGTTCCATGACGTTCTTCACGGTCCACTCGCCGCGCTTGCGGGCGGCGATCTCGAGGTTCTCCACCACGGTGAGCGGTGCGAAGATGCGCCGGCCCTGGGGGACGATCCCGACCCCGGCGCGCGCGTGCGCGTTCGGTGGCCGGCGGGCCAGGTCGACCCCGTCGACCACGACCTGGCCAGACGTCGGTTTGACCAGGCCCATGATCGCTTCCATCAGAGTGGTCTTGCCGACACCGTTGCGGCCCAGGACCGCAACGGACTCGCCGGTATCGACGTTCAGGCTCACGCCGTTGAGGACGCGGCTGCCGTCATAGCCCGCGACCAGATCCTTGACCTCAAGAAGCATCGTTGACTCCCGATTTCTCGACTCCGGCGCCTGCGTCGGCCGAATAGAACAGAGGCTCGGCACCCTCGGACTCGCCCAGATAGGCGACCTTCACGTCCTCATTGGCCCGGACCTCTTCGGGCGTACCGTGCGCGATCAGCCGCCCGGCCGCCAGCACGCTGACGGATTGGGCGAGCCGGAACACCAGGTCGAGGTCGTGCTCGACGATCAGCACCGTCACCTCGGAGGGCAGGCTCTCGATGAGGTTCATGAACCGGTGGGTCTCGGCCGCCGACATGCCCGCGGCCGGTTCGTCGAACAGCACCATCGTCGGATCACAGGCCAGCACGAGGCCGACCTCGAGCTGACGTCGTTCGCCGTGGGAGAGGTTGCCGCACAGTTCGTGCGCCCGCCCGGCCAGGCCGACCTGCTCGAGTTTCTCCATCGTGCGAGCCCGGATCTTCCGGTCGCTGATCGGGTTCGGGAAGAAGCGCCACGGCGTACCGTGAACGCCTTCCACCGCCAGTGCCACGTTGTCGAGCACGGTCATGCCGAGGAACAGGCTGGAGTGCTGGAAGGTACGCACCAGTCCGCCCCGGGCCCGAGCCGACTCACCGGTCTCGGTGATGTCCTCACCGTTGAAGAAGATCCGCCCGGCGGTCGCCTTCTGCGCGCCGCCGATCACGGAGAACAGCGTCGACTTGCCGGCACCGTTCGGGCCGATCAGCGCATGCCGCGCGCCCTTCTCCACCTCGAACGTGACATCGTCCACGGCCTTGAGCGAGCCGTAGTGCAGGCTCACACCCTCCAGCCGCAGGAGCGACTCATGGGCCCCGGTGGTGGAGTGCTGGGTGTTGCTTGTCTGTTCGGTCATGATCAGGCCTCCCCAGCCACCGGCGTACCCCCGGCACGGGCACGGTTGCGCCTGCGCGCCAGGCCGGCGATGCCGCGCGGCAACAGGAACACCGCCAGCACGAACACAATGCCCAGGATCGTCGCGCCGCGGCCGTCGACGAACGTGCCGACATAGTCACGGATGATCAACACCAGCGCCGCGGCAATGATCGGGCCCCAGATCGTGCCCGCACCACCCAGCACCACCGACAACAACGCGATCGCCGCCAGCGCGAACGCCATATCGCCGGGGGACACGAACCGCGCCTGCGCCGTCCACGCCGTGCCGGCCATACCCGCCAGCGAACCGGCGAAGGTGAACGCCACCAGCTTGACCATGTAGGTCCGCCGCCCGATCGCCCGCATCCGGCCCTCGCCGTCGCGGATGCCGCGCATGGAGCGACCCATCGGCGACTTCACCAGGATGTACGCCAACACCACCCCGAGCACGAACACGAACAGGACCCAGAAATAGACCAGGCCCGCCAGGCGGATCGGCTCACCTCCCGGCAGAAGTGTGATCGCCGGGGTGGACAGACCGTTCGAGCCACCCGTGAGCGGCATCGCCTCGGCCTGCTTGTGGGCCAGTTCCGCAATGGCCAGGGTGACCATCAGGAACACGAACCCCTTGGTCCGCACCGCCACCAGACCGGTGATCAACGCCAGCAGCGCGGCCGCGAGCGTACCCGCGATCAACTGCACGAACGCATTTGTCGACACGTGCAACCCGACCAAGCCGGCGGTGTAGGCGCCCGCACCGAAATAGGCCACCTGGCCCAACGTGGGCAGACCCGTATAACCGGTCAACAGGTCCACACTCACCACGAGCAACGCGAACGCGAGAATGCGCGACGCCAGCCCGACCGGATAGGGCGGCATCCAGAACGGCAACGAGACCAGCACCGCCAGGGCCACCACGACCAGGACCAGACCCAGCCAGCGGCGCGGCTGCTTCAGCGCGCGGGTGGCCCCGCCGGAGGTGTCCGACGCGACTTCAGGATCAGTAACCGTGCTCATCAGTGACCTCCCCCACCATGCTTGGCCGGGAGCAGGCCGGACGGCTTGATCAACAGGACCGCCGCCATCACGGCGAACATCAGGAACGACGCATAGGTCGCCAGGAAATAGACCCCGAGGGTCTGGACCTGGCCCACCAGCAGCGCTCCGACCGCCGCGCCCTTGAACGACCCCAGACCACCGATCACCACGATGACCAGGGCATACAACAGGATCAGGTTGTCATTGCCCGGCTGCGCGCCGAGCAACGGTGCGGCGATCAGGCCACCGACCGCGGCCAGGGCCGCGCCACCGCCGAACACACCGGCCAGGACCAGCCGGGTGCGGACGCCGATCGCCTCGACCATGCCCCGATCGGCCACGGTCGCACGCACGATCGCACCGATCTGGGTCTTCTCCAGCAACAGCCACAACCCGATACCCACCACGAGCCCGACCCCGATCAGCACCAGTCGATAGACCGGAGCCGGAGCTCCGAGCACCGTGATGGTGCCCGCCAGAGCGGGTGGAGGGGCCACCGACTTCACATCACCGCCGAAGATCATCAGCAACACATCACCGGCGATCATGGCCACACCCAGCGTGAGCATGGCCTGCCTGAGATGGTCTGTCACCGATGTGGTCAACACCGCCAGCAACACACCGGCCAACAGGCCGATCATCGCCGCAATGAGGACTGCGACGAAGGACATCGCACTCGATGCGCCCCCGCCCAGGACGGCCACGCCCACATAGGCACCGATCAGAGAGATCGAACCGTGAGCCAGATTCAGGACATCCATGGTGCCGAACACCAAGGACAGCCCGATCGCCACGATGAACAGGACCGCGCCCAGCGCGAACCCGTTCACCATGGTTCCGAAGATGTCGGTGAGCCCCCCCATTGAAAAATCAGCCCGCCGTCAGTTCGGCGACAACCGCATTCACGCGCTTGCCGTCGACCATCTGAACCTCACGCAGCACATAGGGCTGGTCAGGATCATGATTCTCGTTGAACTTCCAGGTGCCACGCGGAGAATCGATGTCACCGACGTTCTTCAACGCCGCCGCAATCGCCTCACCGTTGGTGCCATCGGCAGACTCGAGCGCCTTGTCCAGCACGGCCGCCGCGTCATACATCTGCACCGAATAAACCGTCGGAGCCATGTTCCACTTCGCGGTGTAGGCCTCCACGAACTTCTTGTTGGCCGGCGTATCGATCTGATCCGAGTAATGCAGAACGGTCTTCACACCGTCAGCCGCCTCACCCTGGGCATCCAGCACCGAACCCTCGGTCAGGAAGCCCGAGCCATAGAGCTGGATATCCGCATCGCCGAGGAACTGCTTGTACTGCTGCACGAACTGCACAGCCTCAGCACCGGCATAGAAGACATACACACCCTTGGCACCCGACTGACGAATCTTCGCCAGGTAGGGCTGCCAGTCGGTCGTCGTGCCGAACGGGGTGTATTCCTCACCCGCGATCTTGCCGCCCGCCGCCTCGAAGCCCTTCTTGAAGCCGGCAACGGCTTCCTTGCCGGCCGCATAGTCGGGAGCGAGCACATAGACCGAGCCGTCGCCGAGCTCTTCCTTCGCCTTCGGGCCGAGCGCCTCGGCGACGCCACCGTTGGTGAAGCTGGTGCGGAAGATGTAGTCCGACACCGGCGTGGTCAGCGTGTCAGCGCCCGCGTTCGTCACGATGAGCGGGACCTTCGACTCGTTGAACGTGTTCTTCAGACCGGCCGCGGTCGCGGAGTTCACAATGCCGACGACAACCGACGCCTGGTCGGAGGTGATCAGCTTCTCCGTCGCGGGTACGCCCGTCTGCGGGCCAGCGCCCTCATCGGTCTCGACGAGCTGGATGTCCTTGCCGCCGAGCTTGTTGCCCTTCTCCTCCAGATAGAGCTTGAAACCCTGCTCCATGTCCTTGCCCAGCGCGGCATACACACCCGACTTCGGAACCGAGATGCCAACCTTGACCGGGCCGGTCGACCCGCCGCCGCCCGACCCACCGGAGCCACCCGAGCCACTGCCCAGGCTGCCGCCGCCACAGGCCGAGAGCGCAAGCGCACCGACCATTGCGGGAATCACCGCGAACTTGCGCAGTGACGATCCAAGAGACCTCTTCATTGATGCCCTCTCCCCATTGAAACGCATGATTGAACGCCTAGGGTGTCAGCGTCCTGGGGGGAATGGATCGGACATGTGCCCAGTCCTCACCAGGGTGTCACCAGGGTATTGCCCGGGCACCCGAGAGTCGTTATGGAACGGTAATCCCGGAGGGCATTTCCGCCGGGATTGATCTGCTAGGGAAAGTCAGTCGGACAGCGGTCCGAAGGGTACGCCCAGGCGCCCGAGCAGTTCCTCGCCGCCGTCGGCTGCGGTCGTGATCCACAGACCGCGCTCCGTCAGGGCGACCGAATGCTCCCAGTGGGCGGCGGCCTTGCCGTCCGTCGTGACGACGGTCCACTCGTCGGCGAGGGTGATGTTGTCGGGCTCCCCGAGCGTGATCATGGGCTCGACCGCGAGCACCATGCCCACCTGGAGCTTGGGGCTGCGCCCGGTATGGCGGAAGTTGGGCACGTCCGGCAGCTGATGCATGGCCGAGCCGATCCCATGTCCGACGAATTCGGTCACGATGCCGTAGTCGTGATCCTGCTCGGTGACCCAGTCGTCGATGGCGGCCCCGATGTCACGCACCCGGCCACCGACCCGCATGGCCCCGATGCCGCGCCAGAGCGCCTGCTCGGTGACCCGGCTGAGCTCGGCGAGCTCGGCGGCGGGCTCACCGACGAAACACGTACGCGCAGCGTCCCCGTGCCACCCGTCGACGATCGCACCGCAGTCGATGGACACGAGGTCGCCCTCGTCGAGGACCCGGTTGCCGGGGATGCCGTGCACGATCTCCTCGTTGACCGAGATGCACACGACCCCGGGGAAGCCGGGGACTCCGTGGCCGGCCCCGTAGTTCAGGAACGACGGGGTCGCGCCGGCCCCGAGAATGACGTCGGCAGCGACCTGGTTGAGCTCACCGGTCGTCACGCCGGGGCGTACGGCCGCGATGGTCTCGGTCAGGGCACGTTCGACGACGAGCCCGGCCCGGCGCATGATGCGGAGCTGGTCGGGGTTCTTGAGCTCGATGCCCCGGCCGCCCCTCATCGACGGTCCCGGTCGAACGAGTTGATCAACGGGAGAGGCGGGCGTCGAGCGCGGCAAAGATGCGCTGAGCCACTTCGTCGATCTCGCCCAGGCCGTCGACCGACACGAGCAGACCGCGATCGCCATAGACCTTCAGCAGGTCGGCGGTCTGCTCCGCGTAGACCTCCTGGCGCTTGCGGATGGTCTCTTCGTTGTCGTCCGCGCGACCCTCGATCTCGGCGCGCTTCAGCAGGCGCTCCACGAGTTCGTCCTGGTCGGCCTCGATCGAGACGACCGCGTCGAGCTGGGTGCCCTCCTCGGCCAGCATCGCGTCGAGTGCCTCGACCTGGCCCGCGGTGCGCGGATAGCCGTCGAGCAGGAAGCCGCCGGCGGCGTCGGGCTCACCGAGACGCTCGGCAACGATCTGGTTGGTGATCTCGTCAGAGACATATCCGCCCGAGTTCATGATCTCCTTGACCTGCTTGGCCAGCGGGGTCGCGGTCTCCGCGTCGGCCTTCGAGATGCCGCGGAAGATGTCACCGGTGGAGATGGCCGGGATGTCGTAATGCTCCGCAATGCCCTTGGCCTGCGTACCCTTGCCGGCCCCGGGCGGACCCATGATCAAAAGCCTCATCGTCTCTGCCTCTCGTTCGTCATCGCGTGTGCCTGGCGGCATCAGCGCAGGAAGCCTTCATAGTTGCGCTGCTGCAGCTTGGATTCGATCTGCTTCACCGTATCGAGACCGACACCCACGATGATGAGAAGTGACGTTCCTCCGAACGGGAAGTTCTGGTTGGCCTGGACCAGGATGAACGCGATCGACGGCAGCAGCGAGATCAGGCCCAGATAGAACGAGCCCGGGAAGGTCAGGCGCGACAGGACGAAGCCGAGATATTTTTCGGTCGGCTTGCCGGCGCGGATGCCCGGGATGAACCCGCCGTACTTCTTCATGTTGTCGGCGACTTCGTGCGGGTCGAACGTGATCGCCACATAGAAGTAGGTGAAGAACACGATCATAATGAACATGACCGCCATATAGAGCGGGTGGTCGCCCGTGACGAAGTAGGTCGAGATCCAGCGCGCCATCTCGCTCTCGGGCCGGAACTGGGCGAACAGGCTCGGCAGATAGAGCATCGACGAGGCGAAGATGACGGGGATGACGCCCGCCTGGTTGACCTTCAGCGGGATGTAGGTCGTGGTGCCACCGAACATGCGGCGACCGACCATGCGCTTCGCGTACTGCACCGGGATCCGGCGCTGACCGAGCTCCATGAAGATGACGCCGGCCATGACCATCAGGCCGACGATCAGGACCAGGATGAAGGCGACGACGCCCTTCTGGGTGCGGATCTGCCACATGGCGGTCGGGAAGGTGGCGGCGATCTGGACGAAGATCAGCAGCGACATGCCGTTGCCGACGCCACGCTCGGTGATGAGCTCGCCCAGCCACATGACGACCGCGGTGCCGGCGGTCATCGTGAGCACCATGAGGACGACGGGGAAGATGTCGGTCGAATAGACGATCTGGCCATCGCAGCCACGGAACAGCTGGCCGTTGACGGCGAGCGTCACGAACGCGGTCGAGTTGAGGACGGCGAGCACGAGGGTCAGATAGCGCGTGTATTGCGTGATCTTGGTCTGTCCGGCCGCGCCTTCCTTCTTCAGCGCCTCGAGTCGTGGCACGACCACGGTGAGGAGCTGGAGGATGATCGACGCGGTGATGTAGGGCATGATCCCCAGCGCGAAAACCGCGAGCTGGAGCAGCGCACCACCCGAGAACAGGTTGACCAGCGAATAGAGGCCGGCACTGTCACCTTCGGCGACCACCTTGCGGCAGATGTCGACCTGAGCCACGTTCACGTTCGGCACCGGGGTGATGGACCCGATGCGGAAAATGAGGATGATCCCGATCGTGAAGAGGATCTTCTTGCGCAGATCCGGCGTCTTGAACGCGTTCGCGAAGGCTGAAAGCACCGAGCCCTCTCCCTATGAGATAACAGAGGCATGCCGAAGGAGTCGCCTCAAGCGGCAACCCGGGCAGCCTACCAACTGACTACTGCCATTCCGAATCCGTGGGATCCGCCCGGGTGTCCGCCTTCTCGTCTCCCCGACGCTCACCCCTCCGGGCGATAGGCCTCGATGGTCGCGACGATCGCGGGCCGCAGTTCGGCGGCGCTGATCACCCGGTCCACCGAACCCATCCGCACGGCGCGATGGATGTCGTGGATGGCATCGAATTCGCCGGCCACCTCGGCGATCTTCTCCGCCCGCACGGCCGTCCGGACGTCGGTGAGCTCGAGCTGCAGGTCTGCGCGGGCCACGCCGGAGGCCGCGCGTACCCGGCTCTCCAGGTCAGCCACCCGCGAATCCGCAGCGGTCCGCTTGTCCACGTCACGGCTGAAGACCACGGCCGCCGCGGGGGCGCCGCCGATGACGGAGGCATAGGAGCCCTCGACGGCGAGCACCGTCAGGTTCGGGTTGAGTGCCTTGCTGAACACCACAAACGCGCCGCCGTGATAGCGCGAGATCACGACGAACACGACAGGGCCCTCGAAGTTGACGATGGCCCGGCCGATCTCAGCGCCGTACTCCAGCTGCAGCTCGCGCATCGACTCCGGCGACCCGTCGAAGCCCGACAGGTTGGCCAGCACCACCAGCGGCCGGTTGCCGGAGGCGGCGTTGATCGCGCGGGCGGTCTTCTTGCTCGACTTCGGGAACAGCGTGCCGGCGGTGAACGTGTCGGGACCGTCCGTGGGCGGGAAGCCCGCGCGCTTGACCGGGCGCGACTCGATGCCGATGACGCAGACGGAGTGACCGCCGATGCGGGCATCCATCACGACCGACGTATCGGCCTCGGCCATGCCGGCCCAGCGCTCCAGACGCGGGGCGTCGGAGTCACACACGGCCGCGATGACCGTGCGGATGTCGAACGCCTTCTTGCGATCCGGGTTGTGCAGAGGGGAGAAGATGTCGCCGACGGTCTTGAAGTCGGAGCCCTCGGCCTGGTGCGGATAGTCCGACACATCGCGATCGATGGGGTCACTGGTGACGGCGCGGCGCGGCCCGACCTCGCCCTTGGCGACGTAGGTCGACTCGTAGTGCTGCATCAGGATGCCCATGGCCGCGCCGAGGTTCGGCGCCCAATACTGCGCCTGGCCGTTGACACCCATCACACGGTCATAACCGCCGATGCCGAAGTTGTCCTCGGCCGAGACGCCGCCGGAGAAGTCGAGCGACTGCTTGCCGGTGAGGACCATGGCCGAGTCGGGGGTCATGACGAGAATGCCCTTGGTGTGCATCAGCATCGTGGCCTCGGCGTTCCAGTAGGGCTGGGCGCCCACGTTGATGCCGGCCACGACGACGTTGATCTCGCCGCCGGCCTGGGTGAATTCGACGATCCGACGCAGCGCCGCGGCGACCCAGTCCATGTTCTCTGTGCCGGAGTCCATCGAGATCCGGGCGCCCGAGCTGAGGGTGAACCATTCCAGGGGTACGCCCAGCTCCTCGGCCAGGTCGAGCGCGGCGATCACCCGTCGGCATTCGGGCTCGGCCACCGCACCGAGGCCCTTGATCGGGTCGCCGGACAGCACCACGCGGGTGATGCCTTCCGGGTGGAGCGGCGTACGCGTGGTGACGCGGGCGCAGATCAGGCCGGCCGTGTTGTGGCCGGGCTCGCGATCGACCTCGACCAGGCGTACGTCCGACTCGTCGAGATCGAGCTCGATCATCTCGCCACCCTCACCGGCCAGCGCCGAGGCCAGCTCGTAGGGATAGACGAGGCCACGACGGCGGGCTCGCACCACGCGGGAGTCGTAGTCGTCGAGCGGCTTGAGGGGTTCGGTCGGGGGCGGGGTCACCGAGGTCGTGACGCCGGTCCCCGGCTCGACGTGGAACCGGACCGCCGCGGGCATGAGGCCGCCGTCCCGGACGAAGCGACCCTGGGCCACGACTTCCTCGATACCGGTGCCGTCGGACAGCGGCGTGATCTTGTAACGCAGCCGGGCGATGTCCTTGAGGTCGATGTCGATCTCGGGCCACACATGGATCCAGACGTGGTTCATGTCCAGGCGGGAGCCGGCCGGGCCCCGGGCCGTGCGGGTCCGGCGAATCGATTCGAGGCAGTTCTCGACCGCGCGCTCGGCGTGGGGCAGGCCGAGGAGGAGGCCGCCGGCATCACGCACCGCCGCGACCTGGCGCACATTGGCCATCGCCACGAGGCGACGGTCGTTGGGATTCGACTTGGCGACGCACTCGAACAGCAGCACACCCTCGGTCGCCGGGAGTCGGGTGAGGTCGAACTCGCGCAGGCGCCACAGGTCGAGTCGGCGACCCTCCATCGGGTGGATGTCGCGGAGCTTGACGTCCTCGAAGAGGCCGTCGGCGCCGAGGCGGAACGTGCGGTAGTCCACGTTGCCGTCGGCCGTGCAGACCCCGACCGCGACGCGCTTGAAACCGGGCGCCCAGTCCCAGGTCGACAGAGCCGCCAGGAGCTCATCTCCGAGCGTTTCGGAATCCGGGGTCCCGGGCCACAGGACATAGAGCTCCGCGACCTTGTCCATCTGCGGCACGAGCGCGAACTGGTCCGCGACGATCCGGGCGACCGGACCGTCCGCGCCGAGTTCGTCGGCCGTGCCCAGCGTGGACACCATGCGGCGCGGTCGTCCTTCGAGGCGATAGTCGCCGATCGCAGTGGCGCGACCGGTGCCGTCCACCCGGCGCAGGTTCTCGAGCTGGTAGTCGGCGTAGTACTTCGTCAGGAGCACCTCGAGCATCGGTTCGTGCTCGGGCACGCCGCGGCCGGCTCCGACCGATTCCCCGAGCCGTTCGGCCAGGACATCGCCGGTGCGCTCGGGGATCCGGGCCAGCGTCGCGATGCGCTGTTCGCGATCGGCGGCGTTCGGGTCGGCGGCCAGGGCCGCCACCTCGTCGCCGACGCCGGCCACGATCTCGGCGCGTTCGGCGTCCACCAGCGGCTGGTCGAACCAACGGAAGCGCACCGAGCGCGCCAAGTCGCTGACCGCCGGGAAGCGGAGCTGGGTCGCCCGCACGAGCCGCTCCAGCAAGGCCCGGGCCTGGGCACCGCGGTCGGAGTTGGGGGCCGGCTCGGAGATCCAGCGATCGAGGATGCCGAGGATCAGCGGCACGTCCGCGGTCGCGCGCTTCTGGCTCAGGAAGATGCGGAAGACCGCCTCCTCGAGCTCCGGGGTGCGGTCGAGCGAGTCGATTCCGTAGTGAGCCAGCACCTTGGTGAGCTGCGTGACGAAGCTGGGCTGCAGCCCCGAGCGCTCCGGATCGAGCGTGGTGAGGTAACGGTGGAAGTTCTCCCGCTCCGAATGCACGCGGAGCTCGGTGTGCAGCGGCTCGTCCAGCGGGCGATTGCGTCCCATCTCGGCGAGGTCGGTGAACAGCCCCATCAGGGCGATCTCCTCCTCGATGACCTCACCCCCGGCCGCGCAGACCTCATCGCGAGCGGCGAGATAGCGCGGCAGCGTGCGGGCAGAGGGGTCGACGTCATAACCCATCAGCACCGCCGACAGGTCGGCGCGGAGCCGATCGGCCGCGGCGACGGGGTCGGTGCCGTCGATGAGCGGGGCGGGGAGGTCGATGCTGGTGGCGGGCCCGGTTTCCTCGGGCGCGGCCTCGCCGATCGGTTCGAGCCGCACCAGGGACGCCATGGTCTCGACCTGGGAGCCGGTCATGACGTGCAGTTCCTTGACCCGGCCGGAGAACGGCGCCGTGAGCACTGTTTCCATCTTCATCGACTCGAGGACGATGACCGGAGCGCCGGCTTCGACCTCGTCGCCGACGGCCACCGGGGTGGCGACGACCAGGGCCGGGGCCGGCGAGCGCAGCACGCCGCCCTCGTCGCGCGAGACGCGGTGCATGATGCCCTCGACCTCGATCATGTGGACCGGGCCGTGCGTGGCCGACACGGTGCGATAGCGCGAGCCGTTCACCAGCAGGCGCCCGTGCACCTCGTCGAGGCGCTGCATCTCGGCTTCGCACACGTGGCCGTCGACGACCACGCGATAGCGGTTGGGCCCGGTGGCGTGGGCGGTCACCGAGTGCTTGGCGCCGCGCAGTTTGAGGTCGACGTGCAGACCCGAACGATGCTGCGTCTGGGGACGCCCGCCACTCGCGGTCAGCAGGAGGCGATCGGTCTCCTCACGCGCAGTCTCGGCGTACGCCTCGATCGCGGCAGCGACCAGCGCCACCCCGGCATGCGCATCGGCGACCAGGTCGCCCTCGGCGCGGACGCGGTCGATCCAGCCCGTATCCGCCCAGTGGGTCGTGTCCGGATGGACCAGTCCGTGCACCTCGGGGTGCGGCGCCCACTTGTCGGCCTCCTGGCCGGCATCGGGGCCGATGACCTCGTTGCGGCTCAGCAGTTCGAGGATGAAGCTCTTGTTGGTCGCACCGCCCTCGATGACGACGGTGGTCTCGGCAATGGCCCGGCGGAGTCGCGCCAGCGCGACCGACCGGCGGCGGCCGGAGGCGATGATCTTGGCGACCATCGAGTCGAAGTCGGCAGGGATCTCGTCGCCCTCGGCGAAACCGGTGTCGACGCGGAGGCCGGGTCCCTTGGGCAGGTCGAGACGGGCGATCCGACCCGGCGCGGGAGCGAAGTCGCGATCGGGATCCTCGGCATTGAGCCGGGCCTCGATGGCGTGGCCGTCCTCATGGGGCCGCTGGGCGGGGAGCTTCTCCCCCGCCGCGATGCGGATCTGGGCCTTCACCAGGTCGAAACCGGTGACCATTTCGGTGATCGGGTGCTCGACCTGGAGGCGGGTGTTGACCTCTAGGAAGGCGAACTCGTGCTGCGTGGGCTGATAGAGGAATTCGACAGTCGCCGCTCCGGCGTACCCCACCATCGTCGCCAGCCGCTCCGCACTCGTGGAGACCAGTTCCAGCTCGTCGGCGGTGAGCAGCGGCGAGCGGGACTCCTCAATGATCTTCTGATTGCGGCGCTGGACGGTGCAGTCGCGGACGCCGAGCGCCCACGCCGTGTCGCCGTCACAGATCAGCTGGACCTCGACGTGGCGGGCGCCGGTGACGAGCTTTTCGAGGAAGAGTACGCCGCTGCCGAACGCCCGCAGCGCCTCGTCGGACGTGCGCTGATAGTGCTCCCGGAGATCATCGGCGGACTCGATCCGACGGATGCCGCGGCCGCCGCCGCCCGCGGTGGCTTTGAGCATGAGCGGGTAGCCGATCCGTTCGGCCGCCTCGATCGCGTCCTCGAGGGTGTCGACGCCGCCGCCGGACCAGGGCGCGACGGGTACGCCCGCCTCCTCCGCCAGCAGCTTCGACCCGATCTTGTCGCCGAGCCGGCGCATGGCCGCGCCCGACGGGCCGATGAACGCGATGCCGAGCGATGTCACCAGGTCGGCGAACGCCGGGTCCTCCGCCACGAAGCCCCAACCGACCCAGACGGCATCGGCTCTGGCCTCGGTGAGGACCTTCGCGAGCAGGTCATGGTTCAGATAGGGGCGTTCGGAGGCCGGGCCCAGGGCGTACGCCTCATCGGCCTCGCGCGCGAACATCGCCGACTTCTCGCCATCGGTGTAGAGCGCGATCGTCGTGATCGGCTCCGAACCCGGGCGCTCCTCGTTCATCTCGCGCACCGCATGGATCAGGCGCATCGCCGCCTCTCCACGGTTGACGATGGCGATGCGCTTGAACATTCGGACCTCCTGCACGGCGTACCCCCAGGAAATAGAGGGCTGAGGAGGAATCTCCCACTGTTTGCGGTCCGTCGCCAGAGGCACGACCACCCGCGCGAAACCTTTTGGAAATCAACTGCGTGGCTTCCCAATGCCGGTCGGTGTTCTTTGTGGAGTAGTGACAAAGGGCGTGATTTTCCACTCGGCCTGGGGCAAACGCAAAGGGCGGCCCCCGTGATGGGGACCGCCCTGAGCATCAGGCAGGAATCACAGCTCGGTGGCCGAGCCGCCCGCCTTCTCGATCTTCTCCTTGGCGCTGGCGGAGAACTTGTCGGCGGACACCTGGACCGCGACGGAGATCTCACCGTTGCCGAGAACCTTGACGGGGTGGTTGGCGCGGACAGCGCCCTTGGCGACCAGATCGGCCACCTCCACCTTGCCGCCCTTCGGGAACAGTTCCTCGAGCTTCGTCAGGTTCACGACCTGATATTCGACACGGAACGGGTTCTTGAAGCCGCGAAGCTTCGGCACCCGCATGTGCATCGGCATCTGGCCACCCTCGAAGTTCTGCGGGGTGTTCTTGCGCGCGCCCGTGCCCTTGGTGCCACGGCCGGCGGTCTTGCCGCCCTTGCCGCCTTCACCGCGACCCACGCGGGTCTTGGCAGTCTTGGCACCGGGAGCGGGCTTCAGATCATGGATCTTGATCGCCATGTCAGTCGACCTCCTCGACGGTCACCAGATGGGAGACCGTGTTGATCATGCCGCGGAACTCGGGCCGATCGTCCTTGACGACCGAATGCCCGACCCGCTTCAGGCCCAGGGAACGCAGCGTGTCGCGCTGGTTCTGCTTGCAGCCGGCCTCGGACCGGGTCTGGGTCACCTTGAGCTGGGTCATCAGTGCGCCTCCTCGGTCTTCGCTCGCTGCGCCTTGAGCAGGGCGGCGGGGACGACGTCCTCGATCGGCAGGCCGCGGCGGCGAGCCACCTCGGCCGGCTCCTCGAGATCCTTCAGCGCCTGCACCGTGGCGTGAACCACGTTGATGGCGTTCGGGGACCCGAGGGACTTCGCGAGCACGTCATGGATGCCGGCGCACTCGAGCACGGCGCGGGCGGAACCACCGGCGATCACACCGGTACCCGGGGAAGCCGGGCGGAGCATGACCACACCAGCGGCCTTCTCACCCTGCACCGGGTGCGGGATGGTGCCCTGGACGCGCGGGACGCGGAAGAAGTGCTTCTTCGCCTCCTCGACGCCCTTGGCGATCGCCGCGGGAACTTCCTTGGCCTTGCCGTAGCCGACGCCGACCATGCCGTCACCGTCACCGACGACGACGAGAGCGGTGAAGCTGAAGCGTCGACCGCCCTTCACAACCTTGGCGACGCGGTTGATCGCAACCACGCGCTCGAGGTACTGGCTCTTCTCTTCGCGCTGCTGGCCACCACGACGGTCGTCACGGCCGCGACGCTCGCCGCGGCCACCCTGGCCACCGCGCTGATTGCCCTGCTGAGTAGCTTGGCTCATCGCTTTTCCTTCTTTCCGTCGTTTCTCAGAGGTCCAGTCCGGCTTCACGGGCGCCGTCGGCCAGGGCCGCGAGGCGGCCGTGGTAACGATTACCCGCTCGGTCGAAGACAACCTGGGTGATGCCGGCGGCCTTGGCGCGCTGGGCGATCAGCTCGCCCACCTTCTTGGCCTTGGCCGACTTGTCGCCATCATTGCCGCGCAGATCGGCTTCCATGGTGGAAGCAGACACCAGGGTGCGACCCTGGGTGTCGTCGATGACCTGGGCGAACACGTGCTTCGCCGACCGGCTGACCACCAGGCGGGGACGCTCGGCAGCGCCGAAGATCTTCTTGCGGCCACGGACCTGGCGACGGACGCGCGAAGCGGCCTTGGTCGCCATGTGCTTGTTGTTGGACAGGGAAATGCCCATGGTCACTTACCAGCCTTTCCGACCTTGCGGCGGACGTTCTCGCCGGCGTACCGCACACCCTTGCCCTTGTAGGGCTCGGGCTTGCGCAGCTTGCGGATGTTGGCCGCAACCTCGCCGACAGCCTGCTTGTCGATGCCGACAACCGTGAACTTGGTCGGGCCCTCGACGGTGAACGTGATGCCCTCGGGGGCGTTCACGACGACCGGGTGGGAGAAGCCGAGGTTGAACTCGAGCTGGGCCGGACCCTTGGAGATCACGCGATAACCAACACCCACGATTTCGAGCTTCTTCTCGTAGCCCTGGGTGACACCGGTGACCATGTTGGACACCAGGGTGCGGGTGAGACCGTGCAGGGCACGGTTGTTGCGCTCGTCGTTCGGGCGCTTCACTTCGACCTGACCGTCGTCGTTGCGCTCGATCGTGATCGGCGCGGGCACGGTGTGGGTCAGGGAGCCCTTCGGGCCCTTGATCTCGACCTGCTGGCCGTCAACGTTGAAGTCGACGCCGGACGGGATCGCGATCGGCATTCTGCCAATGCGGGACATGTGTCTCTCCTCTCGTCTCTCGCGTCACCAGACGTAGGCGAGGACTTCCCCGCCGACGCTCTTGGAGTTGGCATCACGGTCAGTCAGGAGGCCCTGGCTGGTCGAGATGATCGCAATGCCGAGGCCGCCGAGGACCTTGGGCAGAGCGTTGGACTTGGCGTACACCCGGAGGCCCGGCTTGGAGATCCGGCGGACGCCCGCGATGGAGCGCTCCCGGTTCTGACCGTACTTCAGGGTGACCTTCAGGGTCTTGCCCACCTCGCCGGCGCCGGGCTCGGCAACCTCGAAGTCCTGGATGTAGCCCTCGGACTTGAGGATTTCGGCGATGCCCACCTTGATCTTGGAATGGGGCATCGAGGCGGAATCGTGGTACGCCTGATTGGCGTTCCGCAGACGCGTAAGCATGTCTGCGATGGGATCAGTCATCGTCATGGCTTGTGAGCCTCTTTCTCGCAGTGGTTTCCGTCATGCGGACCTATTGCGTACGGAATCGGAAGAAGATTGAAAGGACTCACCAAGACGACTTGGTGACGCCGGGGAGTTCGCCACGGTGGGCGAGATCGCGCAGGCAAACGCGGCACAGGCCGAACTTGCGGAACACGGCCTTGGGACGGCCACACTTCTGGCAGCGGGTGTAGGCGCGCACCGCGAACTTGGGCTTGCGCGACTGCTTGACCTTCAGAGCTGTCTTTGCCATGGCTTAACTCACTTCTTCTTCCGGGAGAAGGCCGGGCCCTTGCGCTTGGCCCGGGCCGGCTTCGGGTTGTCGTTGAACGGGAACCCGAGATGCTTCAACAGCGCCCGGCCCTCCGCGTCGTTGGCGGCGGTGGTCACGAAGGTGATGTCCATGCCACGCACGCGGTCGATCTTGTCCTGGTCGATCTCGTGGAACATGACCTGCTCGGTCAGACCGAACGTGTAGTTGCCCTGACCATCGAACTGGTGGGCGTTCAGGCCACGGAAGTCACGGATTCGCGGAAGAGCAAGGGTGAGCAGCCGGTCGGCGAACTCCCACATGCGGTCACCGCGGAGGGTGACGTGGCAGCCGATGGCCTGGCCCTCACGCAGACGGAACTGCGCGATGGACTTGCGGGCCTTGGTCACCGAGGGCTTCTGGCCGGTGATGGCGGTGAGGTCCTTGATCGCACCGTCGATCACCTTGGAGTCACGCGCGGCGTCGCCGACACCCATGTTGACCACGATCTTGGTCAGACCGGGGATCTGCATGACGTTGGCGTACTTGAATTCCTCGAGCAGCGCCGACTTGATCTCTTCGCGGTAGCGAAGCTTGAGGCGCGGCTGGATCCGGGCCTCGGCCTGGGTTTCCTGGGTCTCGATCGTCTCGGTCATCAGATCTCCTCCCCCGTCTTGCGGGCGATGCGAACGCTGCGCGTCGACTGGTATTCCGAGCCGTCCGGGCGACGCTTGGTGACCTCGACGCGCTTGAAGCCGATGCGGGTCGGGACTTCCTCGCCGTCGACCTTCACCAGAAGCTGCACGTTGGACACGTGGATCGGGGCTTCGGCCGAGATAATGCCACCCTCGGTCTTGCCACCGCTGGGGGTCGGCTGCTCGCGACGATGACGCTTGACGATGTTCACGCCTTCGACGATCACACGCTCGTTCTCGCGATCGACGGCGATGATCTCGCCGACGGTGCCCTTGTCCTTGCCGCTGATGACGCGGACGCGGTCACCCTTCTTCACGTGAAGGTTGGCCTTGCCTGCCATTCAGATCACCTCCGGGGCGAGCGAGACGATGCGCATGAACTTCTTCTCGCGCAGCTCGCGGCCGACCGGGCCGAAGATGCGGGTGCCACGCGGCTCCCCGTCGGTCTTCAGGATCACGGCGGCGTTCTCGTCGAACTTGATGTAGGAACCGTCGGCGCGGCGACGCTCCTTGACGGTGCGCACGATGACGGCCTTGACGACATCGCCCTTCTTGACGTTGCCGCCGGGGATGGCATCCTTCACGGTGGCCACGATGGTGTCACCGATGCCGGCGTAGCGCCGACCTGAGCCACCGAGAACACGGATGCAGAGGATTTCCTTTGCACCAGTGTTGTCGGCGACCTTCAGTCGCGACTCCTGCTGGATCATGTATTTCTCCTGTTTGTCTCACCGGTTCCCCAGCGGTGATGACCCCGTGAACGCACGGAACCGAAGGCCCGCCAAGGCCTGGTGGAACGGACTGGTGTGTCATCGCCCAGGAAAGGTCCCCACTCACTCGTGAGACGGCGAGAGCAGGCTCAGACCTAAGGCAACTTCGCAAGCGTACACCAGCAGCCGAATCCCGCGAAATCGCGCGATTTGCTGTGGTTGCGGCCTTCGGCGTACGCCGACCCTGCGGTTCCGGAGCCTCTGGGGCGTACCGGCTGGGCGCTATGGATTGCGTCCGCAGCGGAAGCGCTCCCGGGACCCGCCGCGAGAACCATGTCGGTGCCTTGGCTGGGGAGCTGACGCCGCATCGACGGCCGCCGCCGGCGTCGAGCCGGCCTGGTTCAGCGCGTGCGGGTGATGGGCATTCCGTCGGCATCGTCCGCCCAGCGCGGGCCGAACGACACGCCGGGTGGCAGGTGGCGATGAGCCCTGTGGCACAAGTTCAGTGGAGCCACGCTCGCGTCGGGGAGGACGTTGTGCCATATGGCACAGTGCGATCCGTCCGTCGGCGCGTCGCGGCGAAGCAGCCGCGCGGGCTGCCTTGATCAGAGACAAGCTGCCTTGATCAGAGACAAGTCGTCGAGCAGCGAACCGAACCCTCACCCGGGCAGACATCCCGGAGCGCTTCCGAGGCGGAAGCTACTTATGTAATAGGGGTAGCACCGGGCCTGGCCGGGTCTGGTGTGAGGTGTCCGGGTCAGACGCTCGTTGCGGAAGCTGCCGGTGTCGTATTGGCTCTCAATTGGTTTGCGCTGGCCCGGGCACCGCAGGGCCGGGAGAGGCTCAAGAGGGGAATGCCCAGCTCGAAGTAGCGTTGCCCTTCCTGCCCGATCGTCCACAACACGATGAGGCAAGGAGACCGACATGACAGCCACGACGAGCCGCCCGGTGGTGATCGGGATGGACCCCCATAAACGATCGATGACGATCGAGATCATGGACCGCGACGAAACCGTTCTGGGCACGGGCCGGTTCACCACCGACCAGGCCGGAGTGACCGCGATGCTCAAGCACGTCAGGGCCTGGCCCCAGCGGGTCTGGGCGATCGAGGGCAGCAACGGGGTGGGGCGTCCGATCGCGACCCGGCTGGCCACGGCCGGGGAAACCGTGGTGGATGTGCCGACCAAACTGTCGGCCCGGGTCCGGGTCTATGCCACCGGTAATGCCCGCAAGACCGATGACACCGATGCCCATGCCATCGCGTTGGCCGGGGCCGGGTCGACCAGCTCCGGCCGGTGGTGCCCGACGAAACCCGGACCGTGTTACGGATCCTGTCCGACCGGCGTCGAGCCCTGGCCACCGACCGCACCCGGACCGTGGCCCAGCTGCATCACCTGCTCAGCGAACTCATCCCCGGCGGGGCCCCCACCCGCTTATCGGCGACCCGGGCCACCGCCCTGGTCCAGAGCGTGCGGGCCCGCACCGCATCACAGAAAATGCTGAAACGGATGGCCCGGGAACTGATCGATGACATCCGCCGGATCGACCAGCGCAAACACGCCCTGGACCTCGAGATCACCGACCTGGTCGACACCACCGGCACCCGGTTGATGGAACTATGCGGGATTGGCCCGCTCGGTGCGGCCTCGCTACTGATCGAGGTCGGCGATATCACCCGGTTCCCCACGAAAGCCCACTTCGCGTCCTGGAACGGCACCGCCCCGATCGATGCCTCCTCCGGCGCCCACACCCGGCACCGGCTCTCCCGGGCCGGAAACCGGCGGATCAACTCCGTGCTCCACACCATGGGCCAGACCCAACGCCGACTGAAAATCCCCGAAGCCCTGAAGTGCTACAACCAGCACCACCACGGCCCCCACGACGAACTCAAAGCCATGCGAGCACTGAAACGACGCCTGTCCGACATCATCTACCGGACCATGATCAACGACGCCCTCGACACCACCAGGACGGGCCCGGGAGGGCACCAGGATCACGACTCTCACTCCAGCGCGGCCGGCTCACAACCCCACACCGACTCTTCGGACAAGCCTCTCCACGGACCCGCCACCAACCAGCCTAAACCACCCCTGAAACACGCCTCTTGACACAGAGGGGAGCCAATTGCATAGGGCGCCAATTGCATACGGCGCCGACCCTACCCCGCCCCGCACTCAACAGCCGGTCACGCCCTGACCAACGGAAGACGCCCAAAAAAGCAGGCAGACCTGCCGGCAAGCAGAGATCAGGCAGCGGGGAAGAAGCAGCCGGCGCCGCGGACGCGGAGGGATACACGACCACGGGGCAGGTCGCCCTGGATGCGGGCGACGACACTTTCCCCGGAGTCGAGTTCGACAGTGACATCGGCATCGTGACCATAGAAGGTCACCGAGCGGACTTCACCCGTCGGCAGCCCGGGCGTGGGCGGAACGAGGAGGATCTGCTCGGGGCGCACCATCACGGCGCCATCACCCTCGGACCCATCCGGAACAGCGATCTCGCCGAGGCAGCTGCCGACGCTCCCGGCCTGGCAGCGCCCGCTGAACAGCACCGCATGACCCACGAAGCGCGCGATCTCACTGGAGGCGGGGGCGCGATAGACCTCATCGGGCGTACCCACCTGCACGATCTCGCCACACTGCATGACCGCGACGCGATCGGCGAGCGACAACGCCTCTTCCTGATCGTGGGTGACGACCACGGCGGCGACGCCGAGGCGGGCCAGGGTTTCGCGGATATCAGTACGCACACTGTGGCGCAGCGAGGCATCCAGCGCGGAGAACGGTTCGTCCATCAGGACGATCTCGGGATCACAGGCCAGCGCCCGGGCCAGGGCCACCCGCTGGGCCTGGCCGCCGGAGATCTGGGCCGGCATGCGCTCGACGAGATCTTGGATGTGGAGCAGTTCCAGCAGGCGCTGCACCTCGGGACGCTGCGCCGCGCGGCGCAGGCCGAAGAGCTTGCCGGCACCCGGCAGCCCGAAAGCCACGTTCTGGGCCACGGTCAGGTGCGGGAACAGGGCCCCTTCCTGGGGCACGAGAGCGATCTTGCGCCGGTGCGCGGGACGGGAGGTGACGTCACGCTCGCCCAATCGAACCCGCCCGGCGTCGGGAGCCTCAAGGCCGGCGATCAGCCGCAGCAGCGTGGACTTGCCACAGCCGGACGGACCGAGAATGGCGAGGAGCTCACCGGGAGCGATGTCCAGCGACACCGAGCGCACTGCGCGGGTCGAGCCGAACGATTTGACCAAGCCGTCGAGCACGAGCGCTGGCGTCACTGTCGTTACGTCGCTGACTTCCGCGTCCAGCAGACCCAGGCTCATGAGCTCCTCCTCTTGGCAAGGTAAGGCATACCTTACTCCTGTCCGCCGATGTGGGTCGACAGGACCAGGAGTGATCTTGGCCACATCGGCGCGTCGGCTTGCCTCCGGGCGTCAGGAGAGCGGCTCGACGACCGACTCGGCGTCCTGCACCTCGGCAGGCCTGGCCGTCTTCGGCAGGGACACCCGCACCAGCGCGACCGCCGGGATGAGTGCGACCAGCACGAGCCCGAGGGCATAGGGCGCGGCGTCGGCGTACGCCAACTCCTCGGTGTTCATCCACAGGCGCGTGGCGAGAGTCTCGAACCCGGCCGGGCGCAGCAGCAGGGTCGCGGGCAATTCCTTCATCGCACTGAGCATCACGAGCACGAACCCGGCCGCGATCCCCGGCATGGCCAGCGGAAGGGTCACGCGTCGCAGTACGCGACCGGTGCCGGCTCCCAGCGACCGGGCCGCCTCCTCGATGCGGGGCGACGACGTGACGACGGCTCCCCGGATCGCCCCCATCGCCGCGGACAGCAGCAACAGCACATAGGTCAGGACCAGCAGGGGCCATTCCTGATAGATGGCCCGGGCGTACCGGATCCCGAAGAACACCATCGCCAGCGCCACGACGAGTCCCGGCAGACCGTGCGCGAAGTAGACGACCTGCTGCACGGTCCGCGACAACTTCGACTGCGACCGGGCGCCATAGATGCCGAGCGGCAGCGCCGCCAAGGTCGCGATGGCCGCGGCGGCCGCACAGACCAGAACCGTGTTGGCGACCACCTCACCGAGTTCCCCCGGGAGCCCGGCCCCGATATCGGAGAGGAACCAGCGCAGCACGGCGACGACGGGGTACGCCAGGCTCACGGTGAGCACGCCGACCAGCAGGGCCACCACCGGCACCTGCCACACCCCCAGCCGCAGCGGCACGGGTGGGCGCTTCGGTCCCTGCGCATTGCCGAGCGACGACGCTTTCGACCGCGTACGCATCTCGGCACCGGTGATGATGAGGGTCATGACGACGAGTACGCAGGCCAGGACCGCGGCCGGCAATCGATCGAACGACGCGCGATAGGACATGAAGATCGCCCGGGTGAACACGTCGTAGCGCATCAGTGCGACCGAGCCGAAGTCGGACAACGTATAGGTCGCCACCAGCAATCCGCCGGCAGCGGCGGCCGGGCGTACCGTCGGCCAGGTCACCCGGCGGAAGACCGTCCAGCGGTTCTGGCCGAGACTCGCGGCGACCTCCTCGAGCGTGCCTCCCGTCGAGCGCAGCGCGGCCGCGGCCGAGAGATACACATAGGGGAAGGTGCTCCCCGTGAGCACCATCACCGAGCCGAAGGCGCCCTCGATATCGGTGGTGGAGATCCAGGCGTACGCCGCCACATAGCTCGGCATCGCCAACGGCAGGGCCGCCGCGACGCGCCAGATGCCCCGTCCGGCGAGGTCGGTGCGCTCGGTCAGCCATGCCAGGCCGACCCCGAACACCGTCGCCAGCCCCGTGACCGCCACGACCAGGAACGCACTGTTGAGCAGCAGCGCCATCGTGCGCGGGCTCGCGAGCGTGGAGATGACCGTGGCGCGATTGCCGGTGGCCACGTGGAAGAGGAGGTACGCCAGCGGCAGCATCGAGAACACCGCGACCAGCACCGACAGCGCAACGATGATGCGCGGGGTGCTGGCGACGGAGCGGCGACGCAGGATGGTGAGGTCCTCTCAGCGAGTGCTTCCCGGAACCCGGGGAAATTGGCCAACCCGGCGGGTCCCGCAGCATGCTACGGGGCCGCGCCGGGCAGGCGTACGGACGATCAGTCTCAGATCATGCCGACGTCGCGCATCATCGCCTGGGTGGCATCGAGCGAGTCGAGGTCGTTCAGGTCGATCTTGCTGGCATCGGACAGGTCGAGCGGCTTCAGGTCGTATTTCGGCGTGATATCGGACCGGACGGGATATTCGGCGGTGTCGTCGGCGAAATACTTCTGGGACTCCTCGGACAGCAGGAAGGCGATCGCCTTCTCCGCCGCCTCGGGCTTCTTCGTCGACTTCAGGATGCCGGCGCCGGCGACGTTGATCAGGCCGGCCGGGTCGCTGGCGGGGAAGAACGTCAGCTTCGACTTCACATCGGCGGGGTTCTTGCCGTCGGCGAACTTGTACCAGTAGTAGTGGTTGATCAGGCCCAGACCGACCTCACCGCGCTCGACGGCCTCGAGGGCGGCGTTGTTGTTGGCATAGACCTTGGGGTTGAGGGCCTTGAAGTCCTGCAGCCACTTCTTGGCACCGTCCTCACCCTTGGCCACGCGCAGCGCGGTGACGAAGGACTGGAACGAGGCATTGGTGGGGGCGTACCCGATCTTGTCGACGAACTCCGGCTTCAGCAGGTCGTCGACCGACTTCAGGTCGGCGCCGGCCGGCGTGACCTCGGGGTTGTACGCCACCACACGCGCGCGGCCGGACGTCGCCACCCAGGTCTTGTCGGCGTCGACCCAGGTCTGGTCGATGCCGGCCACGGTCTCATCGGCCAGCGGGCGGAGCATGTCGTTCTTCTTCAGGGCACCCAGCGCACCGGCATCCTGGGAGAAGTAGACGTCGGCGGGGCTGCGGTCGCCCTCCTCCATCAGCTTGGCGGCGAGCTCGGCGGTGCCGGCGTACTGCACCTCGACATCGCGACCGACCTCGGCCTCGAGCTTGTCGAGCAGCGGTCCGACGAGCTTCTCGCTGCGACCGACATACAGAACAAGTGCGCCGTCGGCATCGCCGGCTGCGCTTTCGGACGCGCCCGCGGCCGGGGCACTGGACGAGCCGGAGGAGCAGCCGGCAAGCATGACGGCGCTGGTCAGCGCGGCCGCAACCGCGAGAAACGTTCTCTTCATTGATGAACTCCACAGAGGGGAAACAGGTACACGGTGAGGGTAGCCTTACCTAACAGCGTCCCGCAACGCGGTCCGGGCCGCTGTGACCCGAATCACTCAGCGGCCTGGCCGGGATGGGGTCGCGAGCTTGAGGAGCGCCACCGACTTGGCGCCGATCTCGGCCCAGTGGTCCTGCTTGCCGACCCCCGTGGAGCTGAGCTCACCGTTGCAGAACAGCGACTCGCTGGGTCCTTCGAGCTGGACCGCTGCGCTCTCGTTGCCGAAGTTGACCAGGATCGACAACTCCTCCCCACGCATGACCATGAACCACTGGTCGTCGGGGCTGTGGTCGACCGTCGTCCACTCGAAACGCGGGTCGGTGAGATCGGGCCAGGTGCGGCGGAGCTTGATCAGGTCCCGATACGCCGACAGCAGTCGCGCATGGTCGCCCTCGTCGGTCTCGGCCCAGTTGAGCATCGAACCCGTGAAGGTCGATTCGGCCTGGGGATCGGGGACCTCGATATCGCCCCACTCCATCTTCTTGAATTCCTCGAATCGACCGTTGGTGACGGCCGCGGCCAGGTCGGGTTCGGGGTGGGACGAGAAGAACATGAACGGCGTCGACGCGCCCCATTCCTCGCCCATGAAGATCATCGGCGTACACGGCCCGAGCAGGATCAGCGCCGCCGCAATGATCAGCTCGTCGGTCGTGTAGTCCTTCGACAGACGACGCCCGTCGGCGCGGTTGCCGATCTGGTCGTGGTTGTCGGAACAGACGACGAGGCGCCAGGTCGGGGTGCGGTTGGTGTCGAGCTGTCGGCCATGGCGTCGCCCGCGGAACGTGGAGATCGTCCCGTCGTGGAAGAAGCCGGTCTCGAAGACCTTGGAGAGCGCCTCGAGCGAGGCGAAGTCGGCGTAGTAGCCCGAGTCGTCACCGGTGAGGTTGGCCAGCAGCGCGTGGTGGAAGTCATCACTCCACTGCGCGGTCAACCCGAAGCCCTGGGCCTCGCGCGGAGTGATGAGGCGCGGGTTGTTCTGGTCGGATTCAGCGATCAGCGACAGCGGCCGGCCGAGGAATGCGCTGAGCGCACCCACCTCGACGGCGATCTCCTCGAGGATGTGCTCGGCCCGATGATCGATCAGCGCATGCACCGCATCCAGCCGCAGCCCGTCGACGTGGAAGTCGCGCAACCACATCAGGGCATTGTCGATGATGTAGCGCCGCACCTCGTCGGAGTCCTCGCCGTCGAGGTTGATCGCACTCCCCCACGGGCTCTGGACGGCATCGTTGAGGTAGGGCCCGAAGCGGGGCAGGTAGTTGCCCGAGGGCCCGAGGTGGTTGTAGACGACGTCCTGGATCACGCCGAGCCCGCGCGCGTGACAGGCCTCCACAAACCTGATGTACGCCGCAGGGGTCCCGTAGGCGTGATGCACGGCGTACCAGCCCACGCCGTCATAGCCCCAGCCGTGGTCGCCGTTGAACGCGTTGACGGGCATGAGTTCGACGAAGTCGATGCCGAGCTCGACGAGGTGGTCGAGTCGCGAGATGGCGGAGTCGAGCGTGCCGGGCTGGCCGTTGGGCCCGGGTGCGAAGGTGCCGATGTGGAGTTCATAGACGACGCCACCGGCGAGCTGGCGACCGGTCCAGGCGTCGTCGTTCCAGGTGTGGTCGGCGAGGTCATAGGTGCGCGACAGCCCGTGGACCCCGTGGGGCTGCCACCGCGACCGCGGGTCGGGCAGCGGGTGGGGGTCGTCGTCGAGGAGATAGCCGTAGTCGATGCCGGTGCGCGTCATCTCGTCGGGCAGTGGGCCCATCGTCACCCACCAGTCGCCCTCCACGCGCCGCAGGGGGAAGTGCCTGCCGTCGGCCAGCAGGGTCACCTGCTTGGCTGCTGGTGCCCAGACGTCGAAGTTGATCGGTCGCGTGGTCATCGGATTCCTGGGGGATCGGGGATGAAGGTCAAAGGGCGCAGCCGATCAACACCGGCTCGGGCACCAGGGTGACGCCGAAACGCTCCTGCACGCCCGCGCGGACCGTGCGGGCCAGTTCGACCACGTCGGTCGCGGTCGCCTCGCCGCGGTTGGTGAGCGCGAGGGTGTGCTTGGTCGACAGGGTCGCGCGCCCGGCACCGAGGTCCGCACCGAAGCCCTTGGAGAATCCGGCGTTGTCGATCAGCCAGGCTGCGGAGGTCTTGACGAGGCCGTCGGCAGTCGGGAACCGCGGCGCCCGCTCGGGCAGTGTGTCGGCCACCTCGACGGAAAGGATCGGATTCGTGAAGAACGAGCCCGCGCTCCACGTGTCATGGTCGGCCTCGTCGAGCACCATGCCCTTGCCGCGCCGCAGGTCGAGCACGGCCTCGCGCACCGCGTCGGCATCGGCCCGCTCGCCGACCTCCACTCCGAGCGACCGGGCCAACTCGGCGTACCGGATCGGGGCCGACATCTCGCCCAACGGAAGCTGGAACGTCACCGAGAGCACGACCCAGCGGCCCGGCTCGGCCTTGAACTTCGACCAGCGATAGCCGAAGCCGCATTCGGCGGCGGTGAAGGTTTTGAGCTCGCCGGTGGAGCGGTCGAGCGTGCGGACGCGCGCGAGGGTCTGGGAGACCTCCGCACCATAGGCACCGACGTTCTGGATCGGGGTCGCGCCGGTCAGGCCAGGGATGCCCGAGAGTGCCTCGAGCCCGACCCAGCCCTGGGCGACGGAATGCGCGACGACGTGATCCCACGGTTCGCCGGCCGCGATGGTGACGAACGCACCGCTGCAGGCGTCGATCTCGGCGTCGATGCCGCGCGTCCGGATCATGATGACCGTGCCGTCGAAGCCCTCGTCGGCGATCAGCACATTGGATCCGCCACCGAGGAGCAGGGTCTGCTCGCCGGCTGCATCGGCTGCGCGCACGGCGTCGATCAGCTCCTGCTCGGTGCTGGCGACGACGAATTTCGTCGCGGGACCACCGACGCGGAGCGTGGTGAAGCGGGCGAGGGTGTCGACCTCGGTCATCGGGAAACCGTCGCCTTGCCCTTGCCGACCACGGTTTCGCCGTTGTCGATCGTGGCGATGAGAGCGAGCTGATAGGGGCCCTCGCCGTCATCGGTGACCGTGGCGACGACCGTCAGCGCCGTGCCGTCGGCGTCATCGGGCACCGGCACCGGCTTGGAGAACCGGAACGAGCAGTCGGTCACGCGCGCCGGGTCGCCCGCGAAATCGGTCGCCGCCCTCATCGCCACACCCATCGTGAGCATGCCGTGCGCGAGTACGCCGTCGAGGCCGAGCGCCGTCGCGAAGTGGTCGGAGAAATGGATCTGGTTGAAGTCGCCCGAGGCCCCCGCATAACGCACGAGCTGCTGGCGGGTGAAGCTGGTTTCGAGGGTCTGCTCGCTCATCACGCCTCCGTCTCGGTCGAGGATCCACCCTCGGCGGGACGGGTGTGGAACAGGCTGGACGTCATGGTGCACACGTGATCGCCGTCGACCGTATCGACGCTGGTAGCCACGGTGACCATGTCGACCTGGCCGCGGACGCGGACGCTCTCGATCTTCACCGTCGCGTCGACGACATCGCCGGCGCGCAGGGGCCGGGCGTACGCAAATTTCTGCTCGACGTGGATCGTGCGGTTGAGCGCGATCCCCAACTCCGGGTCGCCGAAGACCGCATCCCAGTTGGCCAGCACCACCGGAAACGTGGGCGGCGCGATCGCTTCGTCGCCGGAGTAGGCGGCGTTGTCGTCGCCCAGGGCGGCCGCGAACTCGGCAATCTTGCCCGCGGTCACGGTGTAGCGCAGCGGCGGATAGGTGCGCCCCGCGTGCTCGGTCGAAATCGGCATGCCTGCCAACTTATCGTCTCCGTGTGACACAACCGATCCTGCTGGACTGTGACCCGGGCCTCGATGATGCGGTAGCGCTGCTGCTGGCCGCGGGCGACCCACGCGTCGAAATCGCCGCGATCACCACCGTGGCAGGCAATCAGACCCTGGCCAAGGTGACCGACAACGCGCGGCGGTTGGCCCGGCTGGCCGGTCTGGACGTGCCGGTGGCGGCGGGGTGCGAGCGGCCGCTGGTACGCCCGCCGGCCTGGTCGACCATGCATGGCGACTCGGGACTGGGTGGGGTGGCGCTCGAGGTGGAGCCCGTCGCACTCGATCCGAGGCATGCCGTGGACGTGATCATCGGGGTAGTGATGTCGCGGCCCGGGGAGGTCACCCTGGTGCCCATCGGGCCGCTGACGAACATCGCGATGGCCGTCCGCAAGGAGCCGCGGATCGTCGAGAACGTGCGCGAGGTCGTGTTGATGGGCGGCGGATATCACAGCGGCAACCGCACGGCCGTCGCCGAGTTCAACGTCCTGACCGATCCGGAGGCGGCACACATCGTGTTCGGGGAGGCGTGGCCACTGACGATGGTCGGGCTGGACCTGACGTGGCAGGCGCTGGCGACGCCCGACGTGATGGGTCGGATCGGGGCGGTCGACACGGCTGCCGCGCGGTTGGTGGTGGACATGCTCGGGTCGTACGCCGAGGCGTACCGGTCGAATCATTTCGCCTCTCCCCCGGTGCACGATCCCTGCGCGGTGGCGCGAGTGATCGATCCATCGGTGATGACGACCCGGAAGGCACCGCTGACCGTTGAGCTGTGCGGCACCGCCACTCTCGGCATGACCGTCGCGGATTTCCGCGATCCCGATCCGCAGTGCACGACTCAGGTCGCCGTGGACCTGGATGTCGAGCGATTCTGGGACCTGGTCGTCGGAGCGCTCTCCCAATTGTCCCAACCAACCAAGATCAACTGAATAGTCCAGTTGGTCTCCACATGCAGTGACATTTGGGCGGCCACTCGCGAGCCCGTCCCCTGAAACGCGCCAAAGCCGACCGCCCGAAGGGGCGATCGGCTCTGCGTACGAGAAAGGTCAGCGAGTCTCGCGATGCGCAGTGTGGGTGTGGCACTTGGGGCAGAACTTCTTCAGCTCAAGACGATCCGGGTCGTTGCGCCGGTTCTTCTTGGTGATGTAGTTGCGCTCCTTGCACTCGGTGCAGGCCAAGGTGATCTTGGGCCGTACGTCAGAAGCTTTGGCCATCGTCGTAGTCCTCGTCGGTTGAAATGATCATGCGGGTGTGCCGAAACACGTGGGTAGCGAGAGCGGGATTCGAACCCGCGACCTCACGATTATGAGTCGTGCGCTCTCACCAACTGAGCTACCTCGCCTGGGCCCCCCAGCGGTTTCCCACTGAAAGATCAGAGCCCCCAAGCAGAATCGAACTGCTGACCTTCTCCTTACCATGGAGACGCTCTGCCTACTGAGCTATAGGGGCCAGGCACTTCCGTGCCGACGAGAAACTATAGACAGCTGGAGCCACGGAAGGCAAATACGATCCGGGCCGCCGGCCGGCCCGCAGCCCGGCGCACACCGCGGGGAGCGAAAAGGCCCCGGACTCGAAGTCCGGGGCCGGGCGTGGCAGGTGCAGGATTCGAACCTGCGAAGGCGAAAGCCGACGGATTTACAGTCCGCTCCCATTGGCCGCTCGGGCAACCTGCCAAGGCGTTTTCACGCGAGAGGAAACGTTAGCACCACCGGCGCAGAAGGAGAAATCGCTTAGCGACAGCACCCGAGCGCATTCACGAGAGCCGCCACCGCCTCGCGATTGAGCCCATAGAGCACGCTGGCCCCCTCCCGCCGCTTGGTCACCAGCCCGGCCTGATGGAGCTGCTTCAGGTGGTGGCTCGTCGTCGGCTCCCCGAGGCCGACCACGGGGGCAAGGTCGCCGGTCGAGGCCTCGGGCGTACGCACCAGATGATCGATCAGCCGGAGCCGCGCCGGGTCGGCGACCGCCTTGAGCCGGACCGCCAGCTCGACCGCGGTGACCTCGTCGAGGACCGTCGTCCCGAGCGGGTCGCAACAGATGGGGCCGGAGTCAACCAGGAGCGGCAACGGTTTGGGCATGAAGCCATGGTCGCCAACGTCTTGACATATATCAAATCTTTGTTTTGACTTATATCGAACCCCAATCAACGAGAGGCCCCATGTCCCGCCTGCAGCTCGCCCTCAACGTCGCCGATATCGACGAAGCCATCGCCTTCTACTCCCAGCTCTTCGCGACCGAGCCGGCGAAGACCCGACCGGGGTACGCCAACTTCGAGGTTGCCGATCCCCCACTGAAGCTCGTGCTCTTCGAGAACCCGGACGAGACCGGCACCCTGAACCACCTCGGCATCGAGCACCAGGACCTCGAGTCGGTCCGCGCCGAAGGCGTACGCCTCCACGAGGCCGGTCAGGAGCTGTTGTTCGAGGAGAACGTCGACTGCTGCAATGCCAACCAGACCAAGTTCTGGGTCGAGGGTCCGGATGGGCAGAAGTGGGAGAACTACTTCGTCATCTCCGACTCGACTCCTGAGCTCGAGGGCATGACGAAGCCGCCCTCGGACCAGACCTGCTGCGCCTAACCCGACCACGCCCCAAGGCTTGGGGCACAATGGGGCCGCATCCGACCGGCTCTTCGAAAGGGATCCACCGTGGCATCCGACAGCTCGTTCGACGTTGTTTCCAAGGTCGACCGTCAGGAGGTCGACAACGCACTGGGCCAGGCCGCCCGCGAGATTTCCCAGCGCTTCGACTTCAAGAACACCGATTCCTCGATCAAGTGGTCCGGCGAGGTCATCGAGATGGAGTCGAGCACCGAGGAGAAGGTCAAGGCCATCTGGGACGTCTTCCAGTCGAAGCTCGTCAAGCGCGGCGTATCCCTCAAGGCCGTCAACGCCGGCGACCCGCGCATCTCCGGGAAGATGTGGAAGATGACCGCGTCGACCGACGAGGGCATCTCGCAGGAGAACGCCAAGAAGATCTCCAAGCTCATCCGCGACGAGGGCCCCAAGGGCGTGAAGTGCCAGATCCAGGGCGACGAGCTCCGCGTGTCCTCCAAGAAGCGCGATGACCTTCAGGAGGTCCAGCGCATGATCCGCGAGGCCGACTACGACTTCGCGGTGCAGTTCACGAACTACCGATAGTGGCGGCCCCGTCGGGCCCGATCGGCGAAAGGGTGTGAAGTACGCCCTCCGGCCATGGGCGAGTGTCGGATATTTCGTGATCTTCGCAGTCGCTGCTGCCGATGCGGGGGGCTGGGGCCAAAAGCTCCGGCTTGACCAGGCGGACCACCCGGACTAGCCCTGGCCAGTCCGTCGGGTGATCAACTGGATCCGCGTCGAAACCTGGAGCTTGGTCAGCAGCGAGCTGACGTTGTTCTGCACGGTCTTGATCGACACCCCGAGGCGCCTGGCGATCTGCGGATTGTCCAGGCCCTCGCGCACCAGTTCCAGCACCTCGCGCTCCCGCGCGGTGAGCCCGTCATCCGGGACGAGCGCACCCCGTGAGACTGCCGTGCGCACCGATCGCCCGAGATCCCCACTGATGACCGTGTCGCCCTCCGCAACCGCCGCCACCGCGCGGGCGATCGCTCCGTGGCCCGCGCCCTTGAGCACATAGCCCCGCGCGCCGGCCGCGAGCGTACGCCGCAGCGAGTCGGTGTCGTCGTGCATGGTGAGGATGAGTACGCCGACGGGCGGCTGCAGTCGCAGGATCTCTGCGGTCGCACTCGCCCCGGCATGTCCAGGTCCAGGACCGCGACATCGAACTCGATCCGCGACGCCAGCGCCACCGCCTCGTTGCCGTCACGGGCCGACCCGACGACTTCCACTCCCGGCACTGTTCCGAGCAACGCCTCCAGCCCGGCCAGAAACACGGGGTGGTCATCGGCCACGATGACGCGCGTCATGCTTCTCCCCGCCCCAGCGGCAGCCGGGCGATGACCTCGGTTCCGCCTTCCTCGTGATCACGGACGGTCAGGGAGCCGCCCAGCTCGGTGGCTCGGTCGGTCATCGCCCGGATGCCGACTCCCGGTTGGGCCTCGCCCAGGCCACGGCCATCGTCGCCGACGCTCAGCACCAGCTCTTCTCTTTCGACCCGTCCCTCCACCGTCACCGTGTGCGCCTCCGCGTGCAGCACCACATTGCGGACTGCCTCGACGACGATCCGGTAGGCAGCGACTTCGGTCCGGGAGTCGAGCTCGTCCGGCACGTCGAGCGAGACCCGGCGTACCAACCCGTCGGCCAAGCTCGCCACCGCCACCTCGACCGCCTCGGCCAAGCCCGCCTCCCCCAACGCTGTCGGGCGCAGCTCGTCGATGAGCCGCCTGATCTCGGCGACCGCGCCCTCGGCGTCCGTGCCGATCGACTCCAGCTGCTCGACGACGCGACCGGGATCGGCACCCGACGAGACCAGGTTGTGCGCCGCCTCTGCCCGGAGCGTGATGCCACCCAGCACCGGCCCCAGCCCGTCGTGCAGATCGCGCTGCAGCCGAGCGCGCTCCTCCCTGCGCACGGTCCCCAACCGCTTCCGGCTCTCGGCCAGTCGCTCATCGGCATGCACGGCCCTCACCACCAGTGCGGCCGCATCCGCCACCTCGGACAGCACGGTCACATCCCGCGGCGAGAACGCCTCCCCCGCCGTCCGCTCCTGCGCGAGCAATCGGCCGACGCGACGGCCGCCGGTGAGGACGGGTACGCCGAGCACGGCAGCCGTGCCGCGCTCGCCGGCTTCGGCCACCACCCCTCCGTCCTCGTCCTCGAACCCGACCCACGGCAGCCGCAGCGCATGGGCGAGGCGGGCAGATACGTCGCCGAGAGTATCCAGCGGCCCCGCGGTCAACGTGGCCCGGAGGTCCGCGGCGACCGTCAACGGATCACCATTCGTGCCGAGGAGGAAGCGGTCGAACAGCCGCCGGATCAACCGATGCGTCGGGATCGCCGCCGCAGCCACCACCAGCCCGGCCACGACAGGCACCGCATCCCCGGCCAACCAGCGCACAGCGGCCACATAGGCCCCCACCAGCAGCCCGCCCGTCACGCCCAGCGACAGCACCGCCCGCGCGATCACCCCCAGCTCCCACAGCCGCCGGCGCAGGACCGCCACCGCGATCGCGGCTGGAAAGAGCAACGTTGCGAGCGCCAGCAGGGAATCAGCCGTATCGGTGCCGAGCAGCACCAGCGGTGCTGCCACCACGGTGAGCGCAGCGGCGGCCGCGATCCAGCGGAGCTGTTGCCGATCATGTACGCCGGCCCGGCGCCACCGCAGCACCGGCGCGAGGGCCGCGGCCACGGTCAGCAGCGGCAGCAGCAGGAACAGGGGTGACAGCAGCGCGTGAAGCAGTGGCCCGGCCGCAGCCAGCCCGATCGGGTTGTCAACCTCCAGGGTCGTCAGTCCGACCCGGCCGGGCAGGAAAGCCGTGGTCAGGAGCGTGAGTGCACCCCAGCCCAGCGCGGCGTACTCAACGAAGCGCCAGCCCCTCCCCGGGAGCCGGCCGTCAGGGAAGCGGAGGAGGACGAGGAGTATGCCCACCTGGGCGGGGACCCACATCCAGTTGGTGGCCCACAGCGCGACAGCTGGCAGGGCGAAACCGCTGTTGGCGGCCAGCGTGGCATAGCCGACGGTCGACATCGTGAGCAACTGGGCGATGCCGGCGCCGGCGAGCAGCCAGCCGAGGGCATGGCCCGGGCGTCGATGCATCAGGACCGCGCCGGTCAGGGTGAGGATGGTGAAGCCGACCGCCTGGACCCCGGCATTGACGCGGGAGACCACCGAATCGACGATGCCCTGCCCGGGCACTCCGATCACCATGCCGAGTGCGACCGAGCCGAGAGCGACGGCCAGCACGAACGCCCCGGCCCCGGCCCCGGCCAGCCGCGGCCGGGGCTCGGGGGTCAGAGTCTCGACCACGATGCCGCTCGTCACAGTGGAATTCTAGGCAGGAACGACGTCGGCCGACAGGGTCGCGTCGGCCGCTCGGGCGCGAGCAGCGGGCAGGATCCGGGTCAGGCACCACACCACCAGCCCTGCGCCCACCAGGGCAGCGCCACCCGGGCCGAGCACAGGCGTGGAAAGCGCGCCGAAAGCGATCAGGATGGCCGCCGGGATCCCCATGAGCCGGCGAACCACACCCACGACGGCGACCACGACCCAGGTCACCAACCACAGCACCCAGATCGCCATCATCGACAGCGCAAAGACATCGATCGCCTCCACGTCGAGGGCCGCGGGCGCGACCTCGGCCAGGAACGGGACGACGAAGGCCTGCACATAGACGGTCGCCATCTGTAGCATGACGGCGACGGTCAGGACGGTGATCAGCCAGCCGGGCAGCGTTCGGCCGGTTCGGCTACGCACCTGGCGGAGTCGCGGCACTGCCAGAGCCAGGGCGACCAGCACCACGAACGCGATCGTCTGGGAGGTGACGAACGGCCACTCGCCCCCATATTCCGACATGCGCTGGGCGGGGTTGGTGAGCATGAGGGGGGTGTACCAGGCGCCGTTGGCGATCATCAGCGCCCCGATGACGAGGAGGGCGAGCCCGGTGGCACGGGTGGAGGGCTGGGACATGGCAGGCCTTTCGATGGTCCGCCGACCAGTATCGGCGGACCACCACCGTCGCGCCTGCGCGTTCCCGGTCGCCAGAGGCCGTTTCCCTGGTACGCCGGGAAGTTCTCCGCCGGCATACCAGGGTTATGGGTGCTCGGTCAGGCCGGGTCGCTGACGAGGTCGGCGGCCTGGGATTCGTCCAGATAGACGCGAGCCCCGAATTCCACGAACTGCTTGGACTTCTGGTCCATGCCCTCGCGCATCTCGTCGGCGTACGCATCCCGGATGTCCTGGCTGATCCGCATGGAGCAGAACTTCGGACCGCACATCGAGCAGAAGTGCGCGGTCTTGGCGGGCTCGGCGGGCAGGGTCTCGTCGTGGTATGCCATCGCGGTCTCGGGGTCGAGCGCCAGGGCGAACTGGTCGTGCCAGCGGAACTCGAACCGGGCCTTCGACATCGCATCGTCGCGCACTCGCGCCCCCGGATGACCCTTGGCGACGTCGGCCGCATGCGCCGCGATCTTGTAGGTGATCACACCCGTCTTGACGTCGTCGCGGTTGGGCAGGCCGAGGTGTTCCTTGGGCGTGACATAGCAGAGCATCGCCGTCCCGTGCTGGGCGATGACGGCCGCGCCGATGGCCGAGGTGATGTGGTCATAGCCCGGCGCGATGTCGGTGACGAGCGGCCCGAGCGTATAGAACGGCGCACCGTGGCACCACTCCTGCTGCAGCCGGACGTTCTCCTCGACCAGGTCCAGCGGCACGTGGCCGGGGCCCTCCACCATGACCTGCACGTCGTACGCCCACGCCCGCTCGGTCAGCTCCGCCAGGGTCCGGAGTTCGGAGAGCTGCGCCTCATCGTTGGCGTCGGCCACCGATCCGGGTCGCAGCCCGTCACCCAGGGAGAACGCGACGTCGTATTGCGCGAAGATCTCGCACAGCTCGTCGAAGTGCTCATAGAGGAACGACTCCCGGTGATGCGCCAGGCACCAGCCGGCCATGATCGACCCGCCGCGGGAGACGATCCCGGTGACGCGGTTGGCGGTGAGGGGGACATAGCGCAGGAGTACGCCGGCGTGGATCGTCATGTAGTCCACGCCCTGCTCGGCCTGCTCGATCACCGTGTCGCGGAAGATCTCCCACGTGAGCTTGTGGGCCTCGCCGTTGACTTTCTCGAGCGCCTGATAGATCGGCACGGTGCCGATCGGGACCGGCGCGTTGCGCATGATCCACTCGCGGGTGGTGTGGATGTCGTCGCCCGTGGACAGGTCCATGACCGTGTCCGCACCCCACCGGGTGGCCCAGGTCAGCTTCTCGACCTCCTCGGCGATCGATGACGTGATCGCCGAGTTGCCGATGTTGGCGTTGACCTTGGTGAGGAATCGACGGCCGATGATCATCGGCTCGGATTCGGGGTGGTTGATGTTGGCGGGGATGATTGCCCGGCCGGCCGCGATCTCGGAGCGGACGAGCTCGACATCGACGTTCTCGCGCAGCGCGATGAACTCCATTTCCGGGGTCGTGATGCCGTTGCGCGCATAGTGCATCTGCGTCACGCGGCGCCCTTCACGCGCCCTCAGGGGCGTACGCCGGGCACCGCGCCAGGCCGCTGACGCCTCGCCGCGCCGGACGGCGGACCGGCCGTCGTCGGCGAGCTGGCGCTCGCGACCCGCATATTCCTCGACGTCCTCGCGCGCCGCGATCCACTCGGCCCGGCGGGGCGCGAGCCCGTCGGTGGGATCGCTCCCCGGGCCGGCGGTGCGATAGACGTGGACGTCGGCATTCTGTGTGCCATCAGGGGAATCGGCCAACGAGATGGCCGTGACAGGGACGCGGAGACCGCCCTCATCGAGGTGATGGAGCTGGTGCTGGGGATGGATCTCGTCCATGAGAATCCTCACTTCCTTCGCCGGCATGACCCGGACAGGTTCAACGGTCCGGGCGGCGTCAGCCCGATCTCAGCCTCCTGCCGGAGGCCCCCGTGTGGGTTGGTGGCTCGACCCTAGCCCATGGAGCCGACCGCCCCTGTGAGGAACGTCACCGCCGGCGTCTTCCGCTCGCTGATAGCGCACTGGCCCGGGGTGAACGGCAGGTGAACCATTGATCTCGCAGTGTGCAGGCGCGTCCCGCGCCGCCCAACGAGTCGAGGACCCAACTTGTCCAGCATCGCCCCAGCCAAACCGTCCATGCTGAGCTTTCTCGGCAAGGGCCAGCAGCGCAAGGTCATCCTGTCCAGCTATCTGGGCAGCACGATCGAGTTCTATGACCTGATCCTGTATGCGACGGCGTCCGCTGTCGTGTTCGGCCCGGTCTTCTTCTCCACGCTCGACCCACGCGCGGCCACCGTGGCGTCGCTCGCGACGTTCGCGGCCGCCTATCTGGCGCGGCCGATCGGCGGCATCGTCTTCGGCCACTTCGGTGACCGGATCGGGCGCAAGAAGATGCTGATGATCTCGATGGCGATGATGGGTATCGCCTCGTTCCTCGTCGGCCTCGTCCCGGCGATCCCGATCTGGGGCGCGCTCATGCTCGTGATCCTACGCGTCATCCAGGGCATCGCGATCGGCGGCGAATGGGGCGGCGCGGCACTGATGTCGCTGGAGCACGCCGATGACCACAACCGCGGTCTCGCCGCGTCGTTCACCAACGCCGGTGGCCCCTCGGGTGCGTTCATCGGCACGTCGGCCCTCGCCCTCGCCGCGCTCCTGCCACAGGAGGACTTCATGTCCTGGGGCTGGCGTATCCCGTTCCTGGCATCCCTGCTGCTCCTGGTCATCGGCCTCTATATCCGCGCCCAGGTCGTCGAGAGCCCCGTCTTCGAGCGGGCGATGGCCCTGCAGGAAGCGAAGGATGCGGAAAAGAAGAAGAACGAGCTGCCGCTGATGGAGGTGCTCCGTCGGCCGGGCACGCTGCTGGTGGTCGCCTTCTCCCTCATCGGCGCCTTCGCCATCCAGGCCCTGTTCTCCACCTTCGGCGTCACCTATGCGGTGGAGCACGGCGTCAGCCGACCGGATGCGCTGTGGGCCTTCGCGATCTCCCAGCTCATCGCCGCCATCACCATTCCGATCGCGGCAGGCATCTCCGACAAGGTGGGCCGCAAGCCCGTCATCCTCGTCGGCCTGATCGGCATGCTGGTCCTGGCCTATCCGGTCTTCTGGCTCCTCGGCTCCGGCAACTGGGGTCTGGTCATCCTGGGCTTCGTCCTCGCCCTGCCGCTGTGCCAGTCCTGCACGATGGGCCCGATGGCCGCGTTCCTCGCGGAGAACTTCTCGACCACCTCGCGCTACACCGGCGCCTCGCTCGGTTATCAGATCGCCTCGCTCCTCGGCGCGGGCTTCACTCCCGTCATCGCTGCCTCGCTGTTCGCGGCCACGCACGGTGCCATCTGGGGCGTACTCGTCTTCCTCATGGTGGGCTGCGCCATCAGCATCGTGGTGCTCGCCGGGTTCGCCCGCGAAAGTCGCCACCGCGACCTGGTCGCCGGCTGACCCCGGGCCGTCGCGTGTCTCAGCCGGCGAGGAACTCCTCGACCGGCGTGAGGTCCAGGTTGAAGGCGGAGGCCACGCCCGGGTGGATGACCTGCCCGCCGGCCACGTTGAGACCTTTGGCGAGGGCGGGATCGACCTGCATGGCGGTACGCCAGCCCTGATTGGCCAGCTTCACCACATAGGGCAGGGTCGCGTTCGACAGCGCCTGGGTCGAGGTGTTCGGCACGGCACCAGGCATGTTCGCGACGCAATAGAACGTCGAATTGTGCACGGTGAACGTCGGGTTGTCGTGCGTCGTGGGCCGGCTGTCCTCGAAGCAGCCGCCCTGATCGACGGCGATATCGACGAGCACCGAGCCGGGCTTCATCTGGGAGACGAGTTCGTTGCTGACGAGACGGGGCGTACGCGCACCGGGAATCAGCACCGCACCGATGACGAGATCGGCCTGACGCACCTGCTCGGCGATCGCATAGGACGACGACGCCAACTGGTCGATCCGGTTGCGGTGGCGCCAGAAGATCATGCGCAGCTTCTCGGGATCGGTGTCGAGCACGGTCACATCGGCGCCGAGCCCGTGGGCGATGTTCGCGGCGTGCTGACCCGAGACGCCGGCGCCGATGATGACGACGCGGGCATTGGCGACGCCGCTCACGCCGCCGAGGAGGACGCCGCGGCCGGCCTGCGGCTTCATCAGGTGGTACGCCCCCACCTGCGGCGCCAGGCATCCCGCCACCTCGGACATCGGATACAGCAGCGGCAGCAGGCCCGAGGCGTGCTGGACGGTCTCATAGGCGATCGCCGTCGTGCCGGACGTCATCAGCTGCTCGGTGAGCGGCCGGTCGGCGGCGAGATGCAGATAGGTGAAAAGGGCGAGGTCATCGCGGAGGAACTGGTATTCGTCTGCCTCCGGCTCCTTGACCTTGAGCACCAGCTCCGAATCCGCCCACACGTCGGCGGCGTCGGTCACGAGCTTGGCGCCCTGCGCGGCGTACTCCTCATCGGTGATCGACGATCCCAGACCCGCACCGGCCTGGATGAGCACCTGGTGGCCCGCCGCGGTGAGCTCGGCGACGCCGACCGGGGTGAGGGCGACGCGATACTCATTGTTCTTGACCTCGGTGGGCACTCCGACGCGCATAGGTCCTCCTTTGGAAGCGGTCAAGCCTGAAGGCTAGACCTGCGTACCATCCGGCACCATGACCCCCTCCTCCGTGTCCTTCGCTCACGTGCCGTCGGGGTGGTGCTGATGCGCATCGCGACCTTCAATGTGAACGGCATCCGCGCGGCCCATCGGCGGGGGTTCCGGGCCTGGCTGGACCGGTCGGATCTCGATGTGGTGGCCGTGCAGGAGGTGCGCTGTCCCGTGGACCTCGTGCCCCGGGAGGCCGTCGACGGTTACCACCTGGCGTACGACCCCGGCACCCTCGCCGGCCGCAACGGCGTCGCGATCATGACCCGCGAGGAAGTGCTCGCGGTCCGGGCGGGGTTCGGCAACCGCGAGTTCGACACCGAGGGCCGCTATGTCGAGGTGGACCTGCCGGGGCTGACGGTCGCGTCGCTGTATCTGCCGAAGGGCGGTACACCGTTCGAGGATGCGGCGTCGGAGGCGAAGTTCCGGCGAAAGCTGCGATTCCTCGCGTCGTTCCAGCACCACCTGACCCGGTCGCGGCGGCAGGCCCTGAACGCCGGGCGCGAGTTTCTCGTCATGGGCGATTTCAACATCGCGCACACCGAACTCGACCTCAAGAACTGGAAGACCAACCGGCGCTCGGAGGGTTTCCTGCCCGAAGAGCGCGAATGGTTCGGCAGAATCCTGGGCCAGCGGCGGCTGGTCGACGTGGTCCGGCGCCTGAACCCTGACCAGCCCGGGCCCTATTCCTGGTGGTCCTGGCGAGGCCAGTCATGGAACACCGATGCCGGCTGGCGGATCGATTATCACCTCGCGTCGCCGGGTCTGGCCGCGCGGGCCGTCTCGGGTGGGACTGATCGGGACGAGACCTATGAGGCGCGGATCTCCGACCATGCGCCCGTGATCGTGGAGTACGCCGACCCGACCGTGCAACAGACCGCGGACGGGACCTGACCATGATGCCCGGGAGGGAACTCACCGACGCCTGCGGACGCTTTGCTTGGGGAGCCTCGCTTGGAGTGGGGGCTCCTCCTCGGGGCGGCTGGTGGCGCTATGCAACTGCTTCCGCAGCGGAAGCAGGCCCGACCGATTGCTGTCGGAGGCGCAGGGCCAGCGCGACACGCCGACCGATGGAAGCAGGCCCTGCCAAATGGCACGACCTCCATCACGACACCGCGCGCCCCACACGAACTCGTGCCAAATGGCACGTCGCAAGGCTCGACCGAGCGTGTCCGGGCATCCGAGTCAACTGCCCGAGAGGTCGCCGCCGTCCTCCGGAACCACGGGATCGAGGCGCGCTGCGAGGAGGGTACGCACGAGATCGTGCCGCCGTACGCGGCGCTGCTGGCTGCGGCCCGCTCGCGCGACCGCCGTCGGCCCGTCGGGGCCTAGCCTCGAAAAGGTGTCGATGCACACCAAGGAGGCCCCGGATCCACGCCTATGCTTCACCAGATGAGCGTTCTTGAGATTGCCCACTTCACTGTCACTCCCGGTAGCGCGCCGGACTTCATCGCCGCCTATCGCCAGGGCCGACAGCTGCTGACCGAACTTGCCGAATGCCGGCGAGTCACGATGACGCAGGGCATCGAGTCACCCGACACATTCCGGCTGCTCGTCGAGTGGGACAGCGTCGAGGCCCACGTGGAGAAGTTCCGCAACGATGCGGACCGCTATGGCCAATGGCGCGGGCTCATCGGGCCTTTCTTTGCCGAACCTCCCTTGGTGGAGCACTATCTCGACGTCGACGCGCAGGAGTGAAGCCGTCAAGCGGCCGGGATCCGGAGACCTCATGCGCGCTGGGCCACACTGTCAGCGGGCATTCTCCGGCTCGGCGACGGTCTCGGTCTGGCCCCTGGCGTCGCCGAGCTTCCCCTCGGGTACGCCGAGGTTGCGGAAATGGCGTCTGTCGTGGGTCAGGACCATCCAGATGACGACGGCCGCCGCGGCGATGCCGACACCGGTGAGTTCGTTGCGCCAGGAGAAGCTCACCGACGAATAGGTCAGCAGGCCGATCGAGGCCCAGCTCGAGATCCGCACGATCAGCGGGCTGGGCCTCGAGAAGGCGAAGAACACCGCGGGCCAGGTGAGATACCACGGATGCAGGGCGGGGCTGCCGAGGATGACGGCCATCCAGGCGTACACGAGGAAGCGCATCGGTCGCCGCGGCGCCATGCGCACGAGCATCACCAGGATGACGATCACCATGATCACCATCGCGATGAGCCGGGCGAGATCGAGCACGCTCTGCGCCTCGCGGTGATAGCCGAGGCCGTTGAGGACGAGTTGGGCGAGGTCGCCGATCATCGTCGCCGGGGCGATGGTCGACACACGCCCCGGGACCTCGATCGCCTTCAACCAGCCCCAGCCCTGGCCGTCGGGCAGGCACGCGAGTGTGATGAACGTCAGGGCCGCAACCATCACGACGGTCGCCAGGAACACCCGCCACCCGGCCTGCCAGAGCTGACCGAACCAGCTCGGCCGCCGTCGGCCCACCCGCCATCCCAGCATCGCCACCGGGACGATCGCGAGGATCGCCGGAATCTTCACCGCGGCTGCAGCCGCCACGAGCACACACCCCAGCAGGAACCGCCGGTTCGACGCTGCCACCAGCCCGAGAGCGATGAAGCCGATCATGATCGCGTCGTTGTGGGCGCCACCGATCAGGTGGGCGATGGCGAGCGGATTCACCAGGCCGAACCACATCGCCTTGCGCGGATCCACGTTCACGCGGCGGGCCAGGACCGGCACCGCGTACGCCGTCGCCACGATCCCCAGGATCGCCAGCAACCGCATGCCGACCGCCGAGGACCAATAGGGCGAATGCCCGAACACATCGACGACCAGGTGCGACAGCTGCAGGCTCAGCGGGCCATAGGGCGCGCGCGTGAACCGCCACTCCTCCACGACCTGCTCGCCCCAGCGGTTCTGGAGCATGCCGGCGCCCATGTCATAGGGGTTGAGGCCCTCGTGGACCATGAAGCCCTCGGCGGCGTACGCATAGGAATCGTGACTGAAGATCGGCGGCGCCAGCAGCATCGGCAGCGACCACAGGGCCAGCACCGCGCGGAAATCGACGACCGGCGCAGGTGGCCGTGGGCGGAGGTGGAACCAGGCATCCATGACGAGGAGTACGCCGCCGAGCGCGGCGATCGTGCCGACCGTCGGTCCCAGCCACGTCCACTCGCGGAAGGCGCCGAACACCTTCCACCACGGACTGTTCTCCGGCAGGAACGCCGGGGACAGACCGCCGATCGCCATGAGCAGCGAGCCGAGCATGCCTCGCCGGACCCACTTGATCCGGTATGCCTCCACCAGCGACGCCGTCGCCTTCGCCTGCCACTCGTCGAACCAGTCCGCGCATCGCAGGAGCCACGCGCGCAGCCGGATCACGCGAGATCCTCGATCTCGTGGAGCAGGTCGGTCAGCGTCGCCACCGCGGGCATCGCCTCATGCCGCCACTCCAGCGCATCGAACGGGCACTCCTCGACGCAGATCCCGCAATACATGCACAGCGACCAGTCGATCGCGAACCGGTCGAGCACGTTCTTCGTCCGCTCCCGCATCCCCCGGCCGGTGAGCTGCGCGGGCGCGTCCAGGTCGACCTCCGTGTGCGAATCGATGTGGATGCACCACACCGGGCACTCCCGCGCACAGATCATGCACGACGTGCACTTGTCCTCGATCAGCCGAATGCGCGCATGAGCTGTGTCATGCCGTCGCTCCGCGACGGGAACGGTCGGCGTGGAGCCGTCGTCCTGCGCACTCATCGCCGCCTCCGCACCCGGCCACCCTGCGCGCTCGCCGCGACCTCGGCCGGATCGGCGGGTGGGTCGTCGGGGTTGCGGTCGCCCCAGACATTCGGATCGGGTACGCCCGGCGGGACCATCCGACGCCGACCGGCCGCGGCCCCCGTTTCTGCCGGGTCCTTCGAGCCGGGCCAGTCGACCGCGGCCCGGGCGCCCAGGACCTCGTCCTTGCGCAGGGGGTGGCCGCCATAGCGTCGGGGCAGGAGCAGCGGCGTACCATCCCCACCGAGGAATTCCACCCCGAACAGATCGTGGATCTCGCGCTCGGCCCAGCCGGCGCCGGCGTACACCCCGGACAGCGTGCCCACCTCGGGGGCGTTCCGGTCGATCCGGGTCTCGAGGCGGCGGGTCTCGCCGGTGGCGCGATCGAGGAGCTGGACGACGAGTCGGAACTCATCGGCGCGGCCGATCTCGTCGACGCAGTCGAGCCAGTCGAACCAGGTGAACCCGGCCGCCTTGGCGTCGGCGACCGTGGCCGCCCACGCCGTCGGCTCGACCTGGTCGTTCATCGGGCCAACTCTACGCGGAACGACTCCACTGCGGCGGTCAGCGCAGTGGGCGTCGGCGGGCAGCCGGGGACGAAGAGGTCCACGTCGACGATCTGGCCGATGCCCTTGGTGACGGCGTACGAATCCCAATAGGGACCGCCCGCCGAGGCGCAGGCGCCGAAGGAGACGATGCGGGCGTCGGGGACGCGGGCGAGGATCGAGCGCACGACGGGGAGCACGGTGTCGGTGACTGTGCCGGAGACGACCACGACGGCCCGGTCATCGGGCCGGAGGTCGGTGAGTGCTAGCTCGGCCGCCGCCACCTCGACCTCGAGGGCACAGCACGCCAGAGCAATATCGATGACGACCAGGGAGCGGTCGCCGAACCAGTCCCAGCAGCGCACCGGGTCAGCGTACCCGTCGAGACACCTTCACCACCCGCGAGACGTCTCGCCCTTGCTCGAGACTCCTGCTGCAGCAGGCGTCTCGACGCACGCCAGGGTGTCTCGCGCATGTTCCACATGACGGCGCGCTCCACTGGCGCGGGCAGCTGGGGTCTGGGGCAGAGTGGGTACGCGGGCAATCAGGGCCAGGAGGTGGCGCGATGCAGGAGACTCGAACGGATCGTCCACTTCCACTGGAGGGCATCCTCGTCGCGGACTTCAGCCGCGTGCTCGCAGGGCCGCTCGCGACGATGATGCTGGCCGATCTCGGCGCACGGGTGATCAAGGTCGAGCGTCCCGGCGCGGGCGACGACACGCGAACCTGGGGACCGCCGTGGTCGCCGACCGGCTCCACCTATTTCGAGTCTGTGAACCGCGGCAAGGAATCCGTCGCCCTCGACCTCTCCGACGCGGGCGATCTCGCCCTCGCGCACGAACTCACCCGCCGCGCAGATGTGCTGATCCACAACTTCAAGCCGGGCACGATGAGCAAGCTCGGCCTCGGGTATGACGAGATTCGCGAGGACAACCCGGGCATCGTCTACTGCGCCATCAACGGGTTCGGCAGCCGGGCCGGCCGCGACCTGCTCGGCTATGACTTCGTCGTCCAGGCCGTCGGTGGGCTGATGAGCATCACCGGAGAACGCGACGAGCCCATGAAGGCCGGCGTCGCACTCGTCGACGTGCTCACCGGCAAAGATGCGGCCATCGGCATCCTCGCCGCGCTCAACGCCCGCCAGCGCACCGGCCACGGCGACCACCTCGAGGTCACGCTCCTGACGAGTCTCCTCGGGTCTCTCGTCAACCAGGGTCAGAGCGCGCTCGAGACCGGACGCTCCCCCGGCGGCATGGGCAACCAGCACCCCAGCATCGCCCCCTATGAAACCCTCCACACCGCCGACGGACTCATCGCCGTCGCCTGCGGCAACGATGGCCAGTTCGCCCGCCTCGCCGCGGCGATCGGCCGACCCGACCTCGCCAACGATCCCCGCTTCACCACCAACGCCCTCCGCGTCGAACACCGGCCCGTCCTCCTCGCCGAACTCGAGGACGCCCTGACCGCCGCCGATGCCGCCACATGGGTGGACCGCCTCAATGGCGCGCAGGTGCCGGCGGGCCGGGTGAACACGATTCACGAGGCGGTACGCCTGGCCTGCGACCTCGAACTCGACCCGCTCATCGAGGTCGGCCCTAACCACGCCGCCCAGATCCGGCATCCGATCACCTGGACCGCCTATCAGCCGTCCGAGCCGACCCCACCGCCCGGCCTCGGCGAGCACACCGACGCCGTTCGCGCCTGGCTACGCGGCTGAACTGCTGTCGTCGTTTCGCAGGCTCAACCACCGAAAGGATCGACCATGGCCCACGCGAGCAACCCCCGACCGCTCAATCGCCAGGACCTGCTCGACATCGACACGATGCTGAGCGAGGACGAGCGGGCAGTGCGCGACAGCGTACGCGCGGCATGCGACGCGGAGATCGAGCCGCACATCCAGCAGTGGTACGAGGACGGCGCTCTCCCCGTCCGCGAACTCGCCAGGATGTTCGGCGAGCTCGGCGTCCTGGGCATGCATCTCGACGGCTACGGCTGCCCCGGCATGTCGGCAGTCGACTATGGCCTCGCCTGCCAGGAACTGGAAGCGAGCGATTCGGGCATCCGGTCCCTGGTGTCGGTGCAGGGGTCGTTGGCGATGTTTGCGATCTGGCGCTGGGGCACCGAGGAGCAGAAGCTCGAATGGCTCCCGCGACTCGCCGCCGGCGACGCGATCGGCTGCTTCGGCCTGACCGAGCCGGATCATGGCTCGGACCCGGGATCGATGCGTACGCGGGCCCGCCGCGACGGCGACGACTGGGTGCTCAACGGCGCGAAGATGTGGATCACCAACGGCTCGGTCGCCGATGTCGCGGTCGTCTGGGCGAACGCGGGCGAGGAGAACGGCGTGATCCGTGGCTTCGTGGTGCCGACTGACACCCCCGGTTTCTCCGCCCCCGAGATCAAGCACAAGATGTCGCTCCGCGCGTCGGTGACCTCGGAGTTGCTCTTCGACAACGTGCGGCTGCCCGGGGATGCGGTGTTCCCGGACGTCCGCGGACTGAAGGGACCGCTGAGCTGCCTCAGCGAGGCGCGATACGGGATCGTCTGGGGTGCCATCGGCGCGGGCCGGGCCAGCCTGGACGCCGCGGTGCGCTACTCGACCGAACGCCATCAGTTCGGCAAGCCCCTCGCGGGCTTCCAGCTCACGCAGGGGAAGCTCGCGCGCATGTCGACCGACCTGAACACGGGGCAACTCCTCGCGCTGCACCTCGGCCGGTTGAAGGATTCGGTCGGTTTGCGGCCGGAGCAGGTGAGCGTCGGGAAATACAACAACGTGAGCGCCGCCCTCGAGGTGTGCCGCACCGCCCGGACCATCCTCGGCGCGAACGGCATCAGCGGAGAGTTCCCCGTCATGCGCCACGCCAACAACCTCGAGTCTGTCCTCACCTATGAGGGCACCGTCGAGATGCACGCCCTGACCATCGGCAAGGCCCTCACCGGGGTGGACGCCTTCCGCTGATCGCGCGAGACACCACCAACTACGACGAGACCCCTGCTCGAGCAGGGGTCTCGCGCGCCTACGTGGTGTCTCGCGCGCTCGTGGCTCTGACAAGCTCCCCGATCGCGACGTCCATGTTGGCGGGCTCGACGCCGAGAAAATCACTCGGTCCCCGATCGACGCGCGCATCGGCGGCGAGCAGGGCGGCGAGGCGTACGCCGTCCAGGCCCGGCTCGAAGCCCTGCAGCCGGAGCACCAGATCACGAGCGACAAGAAACACGGTGAACACCGACGCCGGCACCGTCACGATCGGCCAGCGGGGTCGGTCGAGATGCCGCAGGAACACGCGCAGGAGTTGCGACCACGTGAAGTTGGCTCCCACGACCGGATAGCTCGCTGCCCCCTCGGACCGCTCCAAAGCGCCGACCACCGCCTGTGCGATCTGGCCGACCGTCACCGCAGCCACGCCGCCGCTCACCCACAGCACCACACCGGGCATCCGGCGCACCGCGTCGACCATGATCGACACCCCGGGCAGCGCACCGTCCGCCCCGACTCCGAACACATACGGCACCTCGATGATCGAGACATCCAGCCCTCCGTCCGCGTACGCCAGCGCCAGCTCGGCCTGATCGATCCGCGACCGGACGTAGGGATGCCACCGGCCCAGGTCGAGATCGGGCCGTGTGCGGGCGAGGTGGGTGAAATACGACCCGAGCACGACGACCCGGCGTACCCCCTCCGCGCGCGCCGCCTCGAGCAGCCTCCCCAGAGGTGCGTTGTTGACGGCGACGAAGGCGTCGTACGCCGGCTTGCGCACGGGGGTGCGCTCGTCGAGGCCCGCAGCAAACACCACACCGGTGCAGCCCTGCACCAGGGCCCGCAGCTCCACATCGGACAGCGTCGCCACGTCGCCGAGGCGCAGGTCGACCCCGTCGGGCACGTCCCTCCGCCGACGCGCCAGCGCGCGGACCGCGTACCCCCGGCTCACCAGTTCGGCTGCCGTCGCCGCCCCGAGCAGTCCGGTGCCACCGACGACGAGGATGCATTCGTTGGTTTCCACGCCCCGTTCCTACACCCCGCGGACGGCGACCTCACGACCCGTACGCTCGATGGGTGCCCAACCCACCTCCGCCGCACCCGTGGCACCCCGCCCTCACCGGGGTGTCCCTGCTGCTGGTCGACTTCGACGGGCCGCTCGTCCGGCTGCTGCCCGACCCCGAGCACGTGCGGCTGACCGCGCGGCTCGCGCAGTGGTACGCCGACCGCGGCGGCCAGCCTCCCGCCACGACCGATCACGTTCAACTGCTCCGTCACGTCCACGCCCATCACCCCGATCTCGCGGCCGATGCCGAACACCTGATGACCGAAGCCGAACTCGCGGCAGCGGCAGCCCACTCGGCGTACGCCGATGCGATCGGATTCCTCAGTGACTGGCAAGCCGCCGGTGGGCACGTCGCGATCGTGAGCAACAACGCGGAGGAGGCCGTACGCCGGGTGCTCACCCGCTCCGGCCTCGGAACCGACGGGACCTGGACGGTTCACGCCCGCCGCCCGGGCGGGATCGCGCGACTCAAGCCGGCGCCGGACCTGCTGCTCGAGGCGATGACGGCCCACGCTGCCACGCCTGACGGCGCCGTGATGATCGGGGACACCCCGAGCGATGTCCGGGCGGGGAGCGCCGCGGGCGTACGCACCATCGGCGTCACCGACAGCGCCGATCAGGCTCAAGCACTGCACACAGCGGGGGCCGCCACCATGATCCGCCGTCTTGTCGATTTATCCATGACAGATACCCCCGGGGGATAATGACTTGAGGCGCACCCGAATACTTTGCGCATGACGTCGAGCATCTCCAACGAACCGATCAGCCCTCTCACGGGCGTCGACCGCATCGTCGAGACGCGGCTTCCGACGCGGCATGGCGAGTTCGCCATGGTCGGCTATGAGGATCACCTCGGCGTCGCCCACGTGGCCATCACGGTCGGGCTCGACGACGAGACCCTCAACGGCGAGCCGGTGCTCGTGCGGATCCACTCCGAGTGCCTCACCGGTGACGCGCTCGGCTCGCATCGCTGCGACTGCGGCGATCAGTTGGACGCTGCTCTGGCCAGGATCGCGCAGGAGGGCCGGGGCGCGGTGATCTATGTCCGGGGCCACGAGGGCCGCGGGATCGGGTTGCTGGAGAAGCTCCGGGCGTACGCCCTGCAGGACCGCGGCATGGACACAGTCGACGCGAATCTCGAACTGGGCCACCCCGCCGATGCTCGGAGCTATGAGCAGTCGGCCCACATCCTCGCCGACCTGAGTGTGACGGCGGTACGCCTGCTGTCCAACAATCCTGCGAAGCAGGAGGCGCTGGAGGCGCTCGGCGTCCGGATCGTGGATCGGGTCGCGCTGGGGGTGGCCGACCGGCCCGACAACGCCCGCTATCTGGCGACCAAACGCACGCGCATGCGGCACGACGAGCCCCTCGATCTGTGGGAGCGACTGCTCGACGGCGATGTGCCGACTCTTCGCGACGATCCGCTGGTCCAGCTCTACGGCCCGCTCGTCACGGCCGGGCCGGACCTGGTGATCGCGCAGCTCGGGCAGAGCCTGGACGGTTTCATCGCCTCCCGCACGGGCGACGCCGAGTTCGTCACGGGGCCGGAGGACCGGTTGCGGCTCCACCGGATGCGGGCGCTGGTGGATGCGGTCGTGGTGGGCGCGAGCACGGTCATCGCCGATGATCCCCGATTGACCGTGCGGGACTGCGCCGGAGACGATCCCGTGCGGGTCGTGGTCGATCCGCAGGGCCGGATTCCCCTGACTGCCCACGTGCTGCGGGAAGCCGACGCGCCCACGCTGTGGCTGGTCGGGCCCGATGTGGCTGTGCCCGACTCGCTGCCGGCGCATGTGACGACCGGTCGCCTCGCGACCGCCGGCCCCACGGATCCGGCCGAGCTCCTCGCCCTGCTGGCCGACCGCGGGCTCACCCGCGTACTCATCGAGGGCGGCGGTCGTCTGGTGTCCGCATTCGTCGCCGCCGGGGAGGTGGACCGGCTGTATCTGACCACCGCGCCCGTGCTGATCGGCGACGGCGTCCCGGGCCTGCGGTTCGACGGGACGGACGTCATGGCGGAGGCCCTGCGCGGCCCTGTGCGGCGCTTCGCACTCGGCGAGGACGTCTGCACCGAGATCCTGCTTCAGGCAGGCAGCACCAGCTGATCGACGTGGCCCACCTCGACCGTCAGGCAACCGGCGGCGAGTTCGGTCATCCGTCGTTCGAGCCATTGGTTCACCGGGCCCGCCAGCTCGGGATCGCTCTCGACCGCCACTGCTGCGCGTTCGCGCAGGTAGCCCTCGAGAAGACTCGCGTCGTCTCGGGCACCCAGCAGCCAGTGAGTGCGCACCTCGGTGAGCCAGCCGACGGGCAGCCGTTCGGCGAGGCGGCGCGGCGCGTCGGGCCCCGGTCGGGCACCCCGGCGCTGATGCGCGTTGAAGGCCTCGGCGATGGACCCGTCCAACGGGTCTTCGGGCCCGATCACGACCTCGCCGGTGACCGACAGGCTGAACAGCGCGGGCAGACGCCGCGTCACGAGCACTGCCGCCAGCGCGTCGAGGTCGGCCTCGCCCACCACGTCCAGCACTGCGGAGCAGGTCAGGAATGTTCCCGGCGTGCCGTCACCGATGAGCACCGGCAAGTCGGCGATCTCGGCAAGGAGGCCGGTGGCGTTCCGGTGTGCTGCGTGCCCGAGCAGGTCGGCATCGTGGTCGAGCACGGTCCAGCGGACGGGGACTCCGAGGCGGGCCGAGAGATAGGCATGGTTGGCACCCGTGCCGGTCCCGATATCGATGCCGTGGGCCGGCCCCGGTGCCAGTCGCTCCGCCAGCGACTTCACCAGCGGCAAGGCCGCCTCCCGAGCCCGTTCGTCTGCGGTCGACCGCAACGCAAGCCACGATGGTTCGGCGACATTGTGGCCGTCGACGACGCCCTTGGCCTCGATCACGACAGTTCCTCCAACACACACTCGAGGTCCCGTGCGGCATCCGACCACGTCCGCAAGGATTCGCGACGCTCAAGCGCGGCCCGCCGCCAGCGGTCCCGGCGTACCGGATCGGTCAGCCGGCCCCGCACCAGCCGCGCCCACTCCGCCGGGTCGCCGGGATCGGCGAGCGCCCCCGGCAGGTCACTCTCCGGGACGCCCGGCCCGCCGGCGAGCGCCTCGGCCGCCCCCGTCCCGCGCGCCACGATCGCGGGAATACCCCGGGCGAGGGCCTCGGTCACCACGAGCCCATAGGTCTCGGTCCACGACGGCACGAGGAGCAGATCGGTGGCCTGCCAGACGGTATCGAGCGCGGTGCCGGTGAGTTCTCCGGGGAGAGTGATGCGGTCTTCGACCGCGGCCGTACGCCCCAGTCGGCGCACCTCGGCCACGGTCTGCGGGTCACGATGGGGGCCGGCGAGGGTGGCCTGCCAGTCGAGGTCACCCAGACAGCCAAGGGCAGCCAGGAGCGTCGCGTGGTTCTTGACCGGGGTGAGTGCCGCCAGCATGAGCAGCTGCGGAGGCTCGCTGCCCTCGGCCACGGGCGCCGGCTCGACTCCGGGCACGACGACGTGGGCAGTCAGGTCATAGCGCCGTGCGAGATCCGCGCTCGCCCAATGACTGGGAACGGCGATCGCGGTGGCAGCGTGCAGGGCTCGGCATTCCGACGCGGCCAGCCGGGCCTGCTCGTCTTCCGGGAGACCCCGCTCAGCGGGCAACGGCAGGTGGACCAGCACGATGACGCTCACTCCCGCCGCCACCGCCGCCTCGAGCTCGTCCGGGCATACCGACCCGATCAGCCCATCGACGAGCGCCGGCCCCTCGCCCCGAAGCGCCTCCGCGACCGCCGCCCGCTGCTCGGGCTCGGGCGAGGGCCAGTCGCCGGCGATCCGACGCTCGTCGACCGCCCAGCCGCGCACGGTGAGCGCCTCGGCCAACCGCGCGTTGAAGACTCCGCCGCCACTGATCTGCGCCTGATCGGGCACGAGCAGCCGCAGCACCGAGGTCACAGCTCCAGGCGATAGGACGCCCAGGCATCGGGGTGCTCGCGCAGGGTGACCTCGAGACAGGCATAGGGCTCGGTGTCGATCCGGTCGCGCAACTGCTCGGCGATGTAGTGGGCGAGAAACTCGGTCGTCGTCAGCTTCCCCGCGAAAATCTCGAGCTCGTCGAGGTTCTGATAGTCGAGGTCGGCCAACACCGCGTGGAGCTCCTCCGTCGCGACCCCGATGTCGATCACGACGCCCATCTCGTCGAGGTCGGGCCGGTGCCACGTCGTCTCGACGACATAGGTGCAGCCGTGGAGCTTGCGGGCCGGGCCGAATCCGGGGTGGTCGAGGCTGTGGGCGATCATCATCCGGTCACGGACGGTGAGGGTGAACATGAGGCTCCTGGGGTTCGAGAAACAGGACGGATTCGGGACAGATTCAGGGGTACCGCACCACGGGACAGAGCCCGGCGACCGGCTCCCCGTCGGCCAATCGGCTCATAAGCACGGGGAGGTCGTCGAAGTCGCAACCCTCCCCCAGCAGCGCGTCGAACCGGGGATCGCGCAAGGCCTCGAGAGCGTGCCCGAGCCGATCGGCCAGGGTCCGGCGGTGTCGGCGTACCAGCGCGACCGCGCCCACCTGACTCGCCCGGATCTGCAGTCTGCGGGCATGGAACTCACCCCCGAGCGGCACCTGCGGCGGTTTGCTCCCGAACCACGACACCTCGATCACCTCGGCATCGTCGCCGGCCAGGCGGAGCGCGGTGGCCAGGCCGGCCTCGCTCGCCGAGCAGTGCACCACCACATCGCAGTCGTCGAGCGCATCGTCGGGGGACGTCCACTCGAGGCCCAGCTGCTCACACAGCGCCGCCCGGTCGGGATCCACCTCAACCACCTGCAACCGGCCGAGCGGGAAGTCGGACAGCAGCGCAGCGACACTCGCCCCGACCATGCCCATCCCCACGACCGCGACCCGGTCACCGAAACAGGGCGCGGCCTCCCACACGGCATTCACCGCCGTCTCGACGGTCCCGGCCAGCACGGCCCGCTCGTCGGGCACGTCATCCGGCACCGGGGTCAGCGCATCGACCGGGAGGACGTAACGATCCTGGTGGGGAAAGAGCGAGAAGACGCGGCGTCCGCGCCAGTCCTCGGGCCCTTCCTCCACGACGCCGACGTTGAGGTAGCCGTATTTCACCGGCCAGGGAAAGTCGCCCTCCTGGAAGGGGGCCCGCATCAGGTCGGCGACCTCCGCCGGCACGGCGCCCTTGTTGACCAATCCCTCGGTGCCCCGGCTGATGCCGGACCGCAGCGTGCGGATCACGGCTTCACCGGGGCCCGGGGCGGGCAGCTGTTCCGTCCGCAGTTCCCCGCGGCCGGCAGCGATCGTCCAATACGCCCGCGCAAGCATGCGTGTCATTATTGCTGGAATGGATATGTCGACGCGCACCGGGGCCGCGGGGCGCCTTGCGCCCCTGACCCCCGCGGACTGGGTGACCGTCACGCGCGCGGCGATGGGCGCAGGTGCGGCAGTCCTGGTCGTGCTCAGCCTGGTCGGCGTCCTGCCCCAGCGGCCGTGGTCTCTGTTCCTGCTCCTGGTCCCCACCTTCGCGCTCGATGCCGTCGACGGCGCGGTGGCCCGCCGAACCAACACCGTCACCAGGCGCGGTGCCATGTGGGACATGGAGGTCGACTCGGCCCTGCTCCTGATCGCCAGCCTCGCCGTGGCCCCGTTCGCGCCGTGGGCACTGGCGATCGGGCTCATGCGCTACGCCTTCGGCATCGGCGGTCGCCTCCGGCCCGCCTGGCGCGGCCGGTTGCCCTTCAATCAGGTACGCCGGGTCATCGCGGGGTTCCAGGCCGTGGCGCTGGCGACGGCGCTGGCGCCGTTCGTGCCGATCCTGCTGGCCCAGCTGGTCACCGGTCTGGCAGTGGCCCTGCTCTTCTTCTCGTTCGGGCGCGATATCCGCTACCTCGAACGGCACGACACCGCGGTTCCACAGTGACAGCCCGCGGACGCCACCGGAGGTGGGTGCGACCGGCGATCGGGGCCGCCCTGCTCGTCGCCGTGGTGGTGATGCTCGGACCGGAGACGGTCCTCACCGGCGTACGCAGCCTCGACGCGCCGACCCTGCTGATCGGCGCTGCGCTCGCGGCGTGGTCGACGGCTTTTGCGAGCTGGCGATGGGTCACGATCGCGCGGGCCTGCGGGTTGTCGCTGAACTTTCGGGACGCCCTCGTCTCGTATTACCGATCCCAGTTGCTCAACTCCACCCTGCCGGGTGGCGTCCTCGGTGACGTGGACCGAGCGGCCTGGCAGGCGCGGCATCAGCGCGATATCCCCCGCGGGGCCGGGGCGGTCGCGGTGGAGCGCACGGTCGGGCAGACGGTTCTGCTCCTGGGCGCAGCGGTGGTCATGGTGCTCTGGGGATCGGGCGCCGGCTTCTCCCCCGCCGTCCTGACCGGTCTCGCCGTCGCCTGTGTGGCTTTCGCCGGGCTCACGGTGGTCGTCGGATGGCGTACGCAGGTCCTCGCGCGCGGCCGGACGTCCATCGGCTTCTTCGTCAGGATCGTCACGGCGTCGGCCCTGGCGATCATGGGATATGTGGGCACGTTCCTGCTCGCTGCCCATGCGGTCGGAGTAACTGCCCCGGCGACCGAGTTGCTTCCCCTCGCCGTGCTCGTGATCGCCGGGTCGGCCATCCCGGTGAACTTCGCGGGTTGGGGCCCGCGGGAGGGCGTGGCCGCGTGGGCCTTCGCGACGGCCGGGCTGGGCGCGGAGCTCGGGTTGTCCGTGTCCGTGGCCTATGGGCTGATCAGCCTCGTGGCCGTCCTGCCCGGCCTGATTCCGATCGCGCTGGGCCGGAGGCCAGTCGAACATCCTATGGACACCAAAGAAATTCCTATGGCATGAGGAGTATCGTCTCCCGAGAGCTTCCCGCGGCGAGGTCCAGTGCCCGACCGCGGTTGTCCACTGATAACCAGAAAGCAGGACACCCGTGACGACACCCGTCCAGACCCTCGACCGCGTGGTCATTCGCTTCGCGGGCGATTCCGGTGACGGTATGCAGCTGACCGGCGACCGATTCACGGCCGACTCCGCGGTCTTCGGCAACGATATTTCGACGCTGCCGAACTTCCCGGCCGAGATCCGCGCCCCCCAGGGCACCCTTCCCGGCGTGTCGAGCTTCCAGCTGCACTTCGCGAACTACGACATCATGACGCCGGGCGACCGTCCCGACGTGCTCGTCGCGATGAACCCGGCCGCCCTGAAGGCGAACCTGCGTGATGTCTCACCCGGTGCCGTGCTCATCATCGACACCGCTGAGTTCACCAAGCGCAACCTCGCCAAGGTCGGCTATGACAGCAACCCGCTCGAGGACGACTCGCTGGAGAGCTATCAGGTCCATGCGTTCGACCTGTCCGGCCTCACTGTCGGCGCCGTCAAGGAGTTCGGGCTCACCCGCAAGGACGCGACGCGGGCCAAGAACATGTTCGCCCTGGGCCTGCTGTGCTGGTTGTTCAACCGGCCCACCGAGGGCACCGAACGCTTCCTCACCGAGAAATTCGCGAACAAGCCCGATATCCGCGACGCCAACATCGCCGCGTTCCGCGCGGGTTGGGCGTTCGGCGAGACCACCGAGGCGTTCGCCCACCGTTACCAGGTGAACGCAGCAGTCATGCCGTCCGGCAACTATCGCCAGATCACCGGCAACACCGCGCTGGCGTACGGCCTGGTCACCGCCGCCCAGAAGGCCGGGCTCACGATGTTCTTCGGGGCGTACCCGATCACTCCGGCCTCCGACATCCTCCACGAGGTCACCAAGCTCAAGAAGTTCAACGTGCAGACGTTCCAGGCGGAGGACGAGATCGCCGCGGTCGGCGCGGCCCTCGGTGCGAGCTTCGTCGGCGCGCTCGGCGTGACCTCTTCCTCCGGCCCGGGCATCGCCCTCAAGGCCGAGACCATCGGCCTCGGCGTCATGACCGAGCTCCCGCTCGTGATCGTGGACGTCCAGCGGGCCGGCCCCTCGACCGGCATGCCGACCAAGACCGAGCAGGCCGACCTGCTCCAGGTTCTGTTCGGCCGAAACGGCGAGGCCCCGGTTCCCGTGATCGCGGCCCAGTCGCCGTCCGACTGCTTCGACGCGGCCATCGAGGCGACCCGGTGGGCCGTGAAATATCGCACGCCCGTCTTCGTGCTGTCCGACGGCTATCTCGCCAACGGCGCCGAGCCGTGGAATATCCCCGACCTGGCCACGATCCCGCCGATCGACCCCAAGTTCGCCACCGAGCCGAACGGCCCGACGGGCAAGTTCGAGCCCTATCGCCGTGACGAGGACACCCTCGCCCGACCGTGGGCCGTCCCGGGCACCCCGGGCCTCGAACACCGCATCGGCGGCCTCGAGAAGGCCGACATCACCGGCAACATCTCCTATGACCCGGCCAACCACGAGCGCATGACCAAGCTCCGCCAGGCCAAGGTTGACGGGATCGTCGCCGACATCCCCGACCTCGTCGTCGACGATCCCTCGGGCGAGGCGAAGGTCCTCGTGATCGGCTGGGGGTCGTCCTATGGCCCGATCACCGCAGGCGTACGCCGGACCCGCGCGGTGGGCGGCAAGGTCGCGCAGGTGCACCTGCGTCACCTCAACCCGTTCCCCGCCAACCTGGGCGAGATCCTGAAGTCCTATGACACCGTGATCTGCCCGGAGATGAACTCGGGCCAGCTGGCGATGCTGCTGCGCGCCAAGTTCCTGGTTGACGTGCAGAGCTACTCGCGCGTCCGCGGCCTGCCGATCTCCCTGTCGGAACTCGCTGCAGACCTCCTGGAATACATCGGCCATCAGGTCGAGCCCACCGAGGAGATGCTCAACGAGGAGATCACTGACAACGGCGCCGAACCGCGCCACGAGGGTCACCACGACCCGAAGCCGACGGCTCTGACCGATCCCGGCCCCACCACCACCGACCTCGTCGACGCCAAGGATGCCCAGTGACCGCGACCGAATTCGAGGGCCTCAACCGGGTCCCGCTCAGCATCACCCCGCACAACCGCAAGGACTTCACGTCCGACCAGGAGGTGCGCTGGTGCCCCGGCTGCGGCGACTATGCCGTCCTGGCCGCGTTCCAGGGCTTCATGCCCGAGCTGGGGATCAAGCGCGAGAACAGCGTCATCATCTCCGGCATCGGTTGCTCGTCGCGGTTCCCCTATTACGTGAACTCCTTCGGCATGCACTCGATCCACGGCCGCGCCCCGGCGATCGCCACGGGCGTCGCCACTGCTCGCGAGGATGTGGGCGTCTGGGTGATCACCGGTGACGGCGACGCGTTGTCGATCGGCGGCAATCACCTGATCCATGCGCTGCGCCGCAACGTCAACCTGACGATCCTGCTGTTCAACAACCGGATCTATGGCCTGACCAAGGGGCAATATTCGCCGACCTCCGAGCAGGGCAAGGTCACCAAGTCGTCCCCGTTCGGCTCGGTCGACCAGCCGTTCAACCCGCTGTCGGTGGCGCTGGGTGCCGAGGCCTCCTTCGTGGCTCGCACCATCGACTCCGACCGCAAGCACCTCACCGAGGTGCTCAAGGCCGCGGCGAAGCATCGGGGCGCGAGCTTCGTGGAGATCTATCAGAACTGCCCGATCTTCAACGACGGCGCGTTCGACGCGCTCAAGGGTGCCGACACCGCCGACGCGATCATCCCCCTGGTCCACGGCGAGCCGATCCGGTTCGGCGCGGAGAGCCGTTTCGGAGTGGTACGCACCGAGGTCGGCGGCCTGGAGGTCGCCGAGATCGACGACAGCAATGCCGACCGGGTGGTCGTCCACGACGCCCACAACGCCGATCCGAGCTATGCGTTCGCGCTCTCGCGCCTGACCAATATCGGCGTGCTGCGCCAGACCCCGATCGGCGTACTCCGCCAGGTCGACCGGCCCGTCTATGACGACCTCGTCCGCGAACAGATCGAGACCGCCAAGAACAGCCAGGAACCGACCCTGGACGAACTCCAGGGCCTGATCAACGGGCGCGATACCTGGACCGTCGGCTGACCCTCTGCAGAACAGATCGACCTCGGTGCCGGCGCCCACAGCGCTGGGCACCGGGGTCGATCTGACCTCCGGCACACCTCGAACCGGTCGCGGTCGTTCCGGGCTAGGCTCACCGGGTGACACCTGACCGTCGCGCCCACAAACTGGGTGTGTTCGCCGCACTCGGCGCCTATTTCCTCTGGGGCATCGTCCCGATGTTCTGGCCGCTGCTCGACAGGGCCGGGGCGGTCGAGATCCTCGCCCACCGCATTGCGTGGTCGACGGTCTTCGGCGCGGTCCTGGTGGCCGTGTTCGCGCGGAAACGCTGGCGGGCCCAGATCACCGGACGCGGCACGATCATGCGCCTCCTGCTCGCTTCGGTCGTCATCGCCGTCAACTGGGGCGTCTATATCTGGGCGGTCAACAACGGGCGGGTGACGGAGTCGGCGCTCGGCTACTACATCAACCCCCTGCTCGCGATCCTGGTCGGCGTTTTCGTCTTCTCCGAGAAGCTGTCCCCGGTGCAGTGGGGGGCGATCGGCCTGGCGGCGGTGGCCGTCGTGGTCATCACGATCGAATACGGGCAGCCGCCCTGGGTGGCGCTCGTGCTCGCCGTGTCGTTCACGATCTATGGCGTGATCAAGAAGGGCGTGAAAGTCGAACCGATCGTGTCACTCACGGTCGAGTCCGCCCTGATGTTCCTGCCGGCCGTCGGCTTCATGATCTGGCTGGCCTCCCGCAACCAGTCCACGTTCCTCGAAATCGGCATCGGCCACGACCTCCTGCTCGTCGCCTCCGGCATCGTCACAGCCATCCCGCTGCTGCTGTTCGCGTTCGCCGCCCAGCGGATCCCGCTGTCCCTGCTCGGCCTCACGCAATACCTGGCCCCGACCATGCAGTTCCTGCTCGGCGTCTTCTATTTCAAGGAAGCCATGTCCTCGGGACGGTGGATCGGCTTCGCCCTCGTCTGGCTGGCACTCATGATCATCTCAACCCAGGCCGTGATCACCGCCCGCCGCAAGCGCCGCGCCGAACGCACCGCTGCCGCGGCTGAGGTCCCCGTCGAAGAACCCCGATGAACAACGAGCCCGATTTCGAGGAACTGGCGGCCGAATGGGCGCCGGGCACCCATCGCGTACGCCGGTCCCGTGCCGGGCTGTGGATCGCTCTCGGGATCGGGCTCCTGACCGTCGCCGTGGTCGCTGTCATGGCCGTCGTCTGGCTTTCCCGGCCGAAGGACCCGGGCCCCGGGGAGCGCGCGGTGGCGTACCTCAACGCCGTCGCCGCCGCGGACGCCTCCGCCGCTGTCGACCTGGCGGCCGCCAAACCGACCGGGCCGCAGATCTCCGACGAGGCGCTCGCGACATCGATGCAGACCCATCCCCTCACCGACATCACGCTCGTCGAGGTCACCTCCATGACCACGACGCAGGCCGATGTGGTGGTCGACTACCGGCGCGGGGGCGTACCCGTGCGCGCGACCATCGGGATGGTCCCCGACGGGGAGGGCAACTGGCTGGTCCGCCGCCCCACCGCCACCGTGCGGATCGCGCCGTCACCCCAGATGATCTCCCCCACCCTCAACGGGATCCCGCTGGAGTCCGCCACCTATGCCTACACCGTCGAACTGTTCCCCGGCGCCCACACGCTGAGCGCCCAGTCGGGGTGGCTCGAGTTCCCCGAGCCGATCCTGGTCGACGCCCCCGGAGCGGTGGCCATGGTCGCCCCGGTCGCGCGGGTGACCGAGGCGTACGCCCCGAAGCTCCGCAGCGTCCTGGACCAGCGGATCAAGACCTGCGTGGCAGCACGCGAGCTGGCCCCGAAGGGCTGCCCCTGGGCACGCAAGGCCGCGGATGGGCAGCCGATCGTGCGGGGTTCCGCACGTTATGAGCTGCTCAACGCGCCGTTGGCCGACTTCACCGCCCCCGCACCCGGGCCGATCGAGGCGCACGCCCGCGGCGATCTCGACCTCCGGCTCCGGCTGACGGCCGCGGCGCGGTCCGGCGGCCAGGTGTCGGAGGACTTCACGGTGAAGGCCCGCTATGCCACCGATCTCCTCACCGAGGACCTTCAGGTCATCTGGGAGAACGACTGAGGGGACCGGTACGCCGATTCCCGTGCGCTGGCTAGGCTGAACGGCGTGACGAGCACGATCCCTGCCCTGACCCATTCCGACTTCGACCCGGCCATCAGCCCGGCGGACGACCTTTTCCGCCACGTGAACGGCACCTGGCTGCGCACGAGCGAGATCGCCCCCGACAAGCCGGGGGCCGGGGCCTTCATCGAACTCCGCGACGAGGCCGAGGCCGCCGTCCGCGACATCATCACCGGCCTCGATGCAGGCGAACCGGGCTCCGACGCGGCGCGCATCGCCGATCTGTATGCCAGCTTCATGGACACCGAGCGCATCGAGGCGCTCGGCCCGACGCCGCTGCAGCCCTGGCTCGATCAGGTCGAGCAGGTCGGCACGACGGCGGATCTCTCCCGGCTGTTCGGCACCTGGCTGGCCCTCGGCGTACGCTCCGTCCTCGGCTTCGGAGCCGACGCCGACCCGGGCAATCCGGAGCGCGCGCTGCTGTTCAGCGGCCAGTCCGGGCTCGGCCTGCCGGACGAGAGCTACTACCGCGAGGAGCAGCACGCGAAGATCCGGGACGAGTACGCCCAGCACGTCGAGCGCACGTTCGCCCTCATCGGTGCACCCGACCCGGCCGCCGCCGCGGCCCGCGTACTCGAGCTGGAAACCGCTGTCGCCGCCGCGCACTGGGACAAGGTACGCACGCGGGACCTGCAGCAGATGTACAACCTGACGACCTGGTCCGACTTCGCCGCCGCAGCGCCCGGCATCGACTGGACGGCGTTCCGCGAGGCCGCCGGCATCCCCGAATCCGCGCTCGCCGAGATCGTCAACGCCCAGCCGTCCTATGTGACCGGGCTGGCCGAAATGGTCACCGACGAGCGGCTCGAGCAGTGGCGCGACTGGGCCCGCTTCGCCCTGGTGTCGTCGCTGTCGCCCTATCTGCCGGAGGCGTTCGTCGCGGAGCGGTTCCACTTCTATGGGACGGTCCTGAGCGGTACGCCGACCAATCGTGAGCGCTGGAAGCGCGGTGTGGGGCTGGTCGAAGGGGCGCTGGGCGAGGCCGTCGGCAAGATCTATGTGAACCAGCACTTCACCGTCCGGGCCAAGGAGCGCATGGACGTCCTGGTCGCCAACCTGATCGAGGCCTATCGCCAGTCGATCACCGATCTCGAGTGGATGACCGAGGACACCAAGACCGAAGCGCTGACGAAGCTCTCGCGGTTCCGGCCCAAGATCGGCTTCCCCGAGGAGTGGCGCGACTATTCGACGCTGGCCATCGACCGCACCGACCTCATCGGCAACGTCGTCGCGGCCAACCGGTTCGAGCTCGACCGCGAGGTCGCCAAGGCGCTGCAGCCCGTGGACCTGAAGGAATGGTTCATGACGCCGCAGACGGTGAATGCGTACTATCACCCGCTCCGCAACGAGATCGTCTTCCCGGCCGCGATCCTGCAGCCGCCGTTCTTCAACGACACCGCCGACGATGCGGTGAATTACGGCGCGATCGGCGCGGTCATCGGCCACGAGATCGGCCACGGCTTCGACGACCAGGGCTCGACCTGTGACGGCGACGGCCGTCTGCGGAATTGGTGGACCGATGCCGACCGCGCCGCGTTCACCGACCGGACGAAGGTGCTGATCGATCAGTACGCCGAGCTCTCACCCGAGGGTGCCGACGGCCAGAAGGTCAACGGCGAGCTCACCATCGGTGAGAACATCGGCGACCTCGGCGGCCTGTCGATCGCGCTGAAGGCGTGGCAGATCGCGACCGAGGGCCAGGACGTGCCCGAGGTCGACGGCCTGACCGGTGAGCAGCGGCTGTTCCTGTCGTGGGGTGCGGTGTGGCAGGCGAAGTATCGCCCCGAGATGGTCAAGCAGCGCCTGGCGACCGATCCGCACTCGCCGAACGAGTTCCGGTGCAACCAGATCGTGCGCAACATCGACGAGTTCTACAGCGCTTTCGATGTCACGCCCGACAACGCCCTGTGGCTCGATCCGGAGTTGCGCGTCACGATCTGGTGACGGCGTCCAGCGGCGCCCGTTGCTGGCAGCAGCCGAAACGTTATTTGAGTGTCGATCTCTCGACACGTAGAAATTGAAACCGTGACGACCGATCAGACCGAAATCCCCGGCGAGGCCAGCGCACCCCCCACTCTGCCCGACAACACGATCCGAGCCGCGGTGCCGCAGGTGGCGCGAGGGTTCGTGCTCGGCACCGTTGACCTGGTGCCCGGTGTCTCCGGTGGCACGGCCGCGCTCGTGCTCGGCATCTATCGCCAGCTCATCGCCTCGATCCACCACACCGCCACGACCGTGACCCGGCTCGTGCGCGGTGACTTCCGTGGCTTCCGTGATGGCGTACGCCGTATCCCGCTGCTGTGGCTCGGCGGTCTCGGCATCGGTGTCGTCACCGTCATCCTGCTGCTCTCCGGCCCGTTGGAGCGTTCGCTCGAAGCCTTCCCGGTGCCGCTGGCGGGGCTCTTCTCCGGTTTGATCACCGCGGCGATCATCCTCTGCTGGCGTCAGCTCCAGAACGTGAAGCCGATGACCTGGGTGCTGGTCGCGATCTCGGCTGTCGTGACGTTCTTCGGTCTCGGCCTGGCGCCCACCAACGACGGGACCGGCCCGGCGCCCGCGCTGTGGGTGTTCTTCCTGTCCGGTGCGATCGCCATCTGCGCGATGATCCTGCCCGGCATCAGCGGCGCGTTCATCCTGGTCCTGCTGGGGATGTATCCCCACGTCATCGGTGCCGTCGCCGACCGCGAATGGTCGACGATGGCGGTCTTCGCGCTCGGCTGTGCGGTCGGTCTCGCCCTGTCCGGATCAGCGCTCAACTGGCTGCTGACCCACTACCACGACCTTGTCCTGGCCCTCATGATCGGCCTGATGATCGGCTCGCTGCGCGTGCTCTGGCCCTGGCCCCACGGGCTGGGCAACCCCGAGATGGCGCTGCCGACCGCCACCACGGCTCTCCTGCCCATCGTGCTCGGCGTGGGCGGATTCGCCCTGGTCATGTCGGCCGAGGCCATCGCCAAGCGCGTACGCCGGGACGACCAGTTGGCCTGATCCGCATCATCGATGCCTCAGTCGCGGCTGAACGAGGTCTGCGGACGGGGCTGGCGTACGCCGTCGATCTCGACGTCCACGAACTCGTCATAGAACGCGATCCGGCCGGCGATCTCCACGCACGCCGGCACGGGCTCGGCATAGCTCCAGGCGATATCGCGATGCTCGCCGAAGCTCCAATAACCGGTCGTCTCGCCCTTGTAGGGGCACCGCGTCACCGTTGCCGACTCTGTCAGCAGGTCGAGATTGACGTCGCGCACGGGGAGATAGGACCGCATCGGCAGGCCCGTCTCGAACAGCAGCACCGGGAACCGGCTCTCGGCGAGCACCTCCCTGTCGAGCAGGACCCGGACGTGTCGGGAGCTCCGCAGGGCGTCCACGCGCTTGTAGGGATCGCGCGGGTGGACGAAGACCTCGTCCTCCTCCTCGGTCCAGCGGTCGAGTACGCCCGGCTCCCAGCTCACGACCACCCGCTCCGGCAACGCCGCGAGACGCCAGGCCACCGGCCGCTGCGGCACATCGGCGTGCGCCCCGGCCAGGGCGAACCACTGCAGGACCGGGGTACGCGGGCCGAAGAACGGGTGGGTGCCAGACGGCGGAGTGGTTTCGCGGAGGGTCCCGGAGGCGATGGCGTGGGGCGGGAACGCATAGAACGGCACGGGGAAACCGGGAGTCCAGAACAGCAGGGCCTCACGGCTGTCGACGATGGCACGGTCACCCAGCCAGCCCCGGACCCAACGATTGCTCGTCTCGGTGCGGAGCTCGCCGGTCGGTTCGCTGCGGTGCGGCATGGGTCAACCGTAGGCCGCATTCGGGCAGGGCGCAGTGGATTCGCGGTGGCAGTAGGGCCGAAGATGAGATGTCCCAAAGGTGCAAATGAGATGTCCCTATCCAGACCGTCTGGACCCCGACACGCCATCGTTTTCGAAAGGGTTCGGGACATCTCATTCGGTCCCGGGGTAGGTGCCCGGGAACCCTCCAAGCCCTTCTCAGTCGAGCGAACGGCGTACCGTCAGCATCTGCTCGATCGTCCCGACGGGCCCCTGCTCATCATGGACGACCGATGAGGTCAGCCCGTGCCCCTTGGGGCCGATCGTCACATGGGTATCCAGACCCATCCACCCCGGCACCGGTTCACGATGGAGGTGGATGGTGAGATCGACGTTCGGGAACGCCCACTCGTGGGGAGACACGCGGACCGCAACACCGTTGGCGGTGTCGGCGAGCCGGAGGAAGTGGGCGGTCGGAGTCGATGGCTCGTCCGCGACAATGTCGGTAGGAGAGCGCAACCAGGTCCGCGACCGTCCCGGTCGACGCTCGACACTGCGAAATTCCAGTCCGGCGATATAGCCCCCGCCCCACATATCGCTGGCGGGCCAGAGAGGCACGTCCTCGGGAGGCGGCATCGGCACCAGGTCATGCCCCGCGACCTCGGCCGAGGCGAATTCGGCCAACCGCCACGCCCGGGCGCTGACCCGGGGTCGCCCCTCGATCGTGGCGACAGCCTCGAGGAGTTCGATCGACTTCCCGGGGCGCAGCGTCCGGACCTCCACGGTCGTCGGCTGTGCCGGGATCATGCCCAGGATGTCGAACGAGATGCGCGAGAGTTGCATGCCGTCGCGGGGGTCGTGGAGTTCGAGGCAGTGGGCCATGAGACCGGCGACCGGGGCCATGTGTTGCTCATCGGTGCGCCAGGCACCCTGAGCGTGAATGGTCGGGACGAACGTCGTCGCATCCGATCGCTCGTAATAGGCGAGCGACTCCTCCCCCGCACCGAATCCCGCCGGCAGGCCACGCACCAGTTCCATGGGGCCAGACTAGGACGCTGCCCGCCTAGGCTTCCGATGTGGTGATCGAGGAACTGGGTCGTGATGACCGATCGTGCGCCGAGGCTGTTGCCCTGTGGCGCGCCTGTGGTCTCACGCGCCCGTGGAACGACCCGATGCCCGATCTCGTACGCGCTCTCGAGGGGCCGTCGTCCACCGTTTTGGTCGCCCGTGACCGGGCTGCCGGGGAGGCTCAGGTCACCGGCACCGTCATGGTCGGCCACGACGGGCATCGGGGCTGGGTCTACTACCTGGCTGTCGCCCCCGATCGCCGGGGCCACGGCCTGGGCCGCGAACTGATGGCAGCGGCGGAGACCTGGCTCGCCGAACGCGGCGTACCCAAAATCCAACTCATGATCCGCGCCGGCAACGCGAGCGTGCGCGCGTTCTATGAAGCCCTCGGCTATGCCGATCAGGAAGTCATCGTCATGGGCCGTTCCTTCGATCAGTCACTCAACGCAGCCCGCTCTGCCGGAAACTAACCGAGCTCTTCTTCGAGATCCGCCGCGATGGCGATCAGCAGGGCGTCCTCATGGAGCCGCCCCCCGAGCATGACGCCGAACGGCAACTCGACTCCGTCGACGATCTCCGTATGCAGCGGCAGGCTGATCGCCGGCCGGCCCGTGAGGTTGTAGATCGACGTCCACGGCGTGAACCGGGTCTGCTTGGCGAAGTCCTCGGCCGGGTCCTCGTCATCGCGCAGGGATCCGTGCACCGCGGGCGGCTGGGCCAGAGTCGGTGTGAGGATGAGGTCGAACTCGTCCCACAGCGCTGCGGTCTGCCGGGTCACCTGCTGGGCGGCGACGAGCGCGGCGGCATGCTCCTGCCCCGAATAGCGTCGGCCCTGCTCACGCAGCCAGCGGGTCAGCGGCCGCAGCCGGTCCTCGGCCTCGGGTGGCACCGGCGCCCCGAGTGATCCGACCGCCCAGATCGCGGCGAAGGCATCCCAGGCCCGGGCGTCGAACGGTTTCGGCGCAGCGACGATCTCATGACCGAGTTCGCGCAGCATCGCGACGGTCTTCTCGACGGCCGCGAGCGCGCCAGGATGGACCTCGGCATCGTCGGTGATGACGGGCTCGGTGAGTACGCCCACGCGCAGCGGTTGGACGCGCTGGTCCGCGGCCGCGAGGAACGTGCCCGACGGGTTGGGGGCGAAATAGGGATCGCCCGGCCACCCCTGGGCCAGGGCATCGAGTGCCGCTGCGGTGTCCCGCACCGTCCGGGTCAGCACGCCCTCCGAGACCAGGCCGGGACCGTCGACACCGAGCGGCCCCTTCGAGACCCGGCCCCGGCTGGCTTTCAGCCCGACCAGGCCACACGCCGCGGCGGGAATGCGGATCGAGCCGCCACCGTCGGAACCATGCGCGAGGGCGACGACCTTCGACGCCACCGCAGCCGCTGCTCCCCCGGACGAGCCACCGGCCCCGCGCGTGGGATCGAACGGCGTGCTCGCCGGCGGCCGGCCCTCGGGCTCGGTGTAGCACGGCAGCCCGAACTCCGGCGTCGCCGTCTTGCCAATGATGACGGTCCCGGCATCCCGCAGGCGCATCACCACCCCGTCATCCGTGGTCGCGATGTTGCCGCGCAGCACGGGCGTACCGCCCTCCAACGGCAGCCCCGCCACCTGCGTGAGGTCCTTGATCGGACACGGCACCCCGAACAGCGGACCGGGCGTGAAACCCTCGTCGTCGAGCAGGCCCTGCAGTTCGTCGGCGCGGGCCAGCGCCCGCTCGTCGCAGATATGGGTGAACGCGCCGAGCGTGTCGGCATGGGCCCGGGCGAGCGCGTCCTCGGTGGCTTCGCGTACGCCGACCAGACCGGACCGGATCGCCGTCGACAGGTCCAGCGCACTCATCTCGTTGATCTGCACTCATCGAGTCTAGGCAAGGGCTTCTCAGAGTCTCCCGCGCGGCCCCCGGAGCTAGGCTGTCGCCATGCAGCCCCTGGTCCGTGTGGCAACCGCCGAGGATGTGTCCGCCCTCGTCGCGCTGCGCGCGGAGATGTTCCGCTCGATGGGCAGCGATCCGGATGTCGACCCGGACTGGGAACAGGGCGCGACACGGTGGTTCGCCGACCGCATCGACGATCCCCGGTTCCGGTTCGCCGTGGTGGAGGTCGCCGGGCGGGTCGTGTCCTGCGCCATCGGGTTCCGGCGTGATACTCCGCCCTCACCCGGCAATCCGACGGGTGGGGACGTTCACGTCAACAACGTGTCGACCACCGCGCAGGAACGCGGCAAGGGGTACGCCTCCCTCGCCCTGGCCGACATCATGGCCTGGGCCCGGGCCCATGGCGTACGCCGTGCCGAACTCATGGCGACCACCGAAGGGCGCGCACTCTATGAGCGCGAGGGATTCTCGGTGCACGACTACCCCGCGATGCGCGCCAGGCTGCAGGACTTCCCATGAGCCACCCCGCCGAGCGCGTGATCGTGGTCACCGACGAGGGCAACCATTACCCGGGCTGGGTGATCCTCGACGACATCGTGCTCGTCCGCAACCTGCGCCGCACCGACTTCTGTCCGACCGTGCGGGTCGAAGTCGAGGGGCGCGAACTCGGCGTACTCGATCGGATCAACAGCGCCCCCGCACCCGGCCGCAACCGGAGCGGGGTCGCGCTGGTCCTGGCGGCCGGGTCGTTGTCCGTGGGCGGGGAGGCGTTGCCCCCGGACGCCACACCAGGTCCCTGGGCAGTCGAGTTCCCCGGGCTGGCATCGACCTAGAGCTCAGACCTGCTCGGCGACCGCCCTGTTGATGAGGGTGCCGATGCCGTCGATGTGGGTGGTGACGATGTCACCGTCGGCGAGGAACAGCTGGGGCTTGCGGGCGGCGCCGACCCCGCCGGTGGTGCCGGTCGCGATGACGTCTCCGGGCTTGAGGGTGATGAACGTGGACAGGTACTGCACCAACGCCACCGGTCCGAAGACCAGGTCACCGGTGTTGTCGTGCTGCACGACCATGTCGTTGACCTTGCAGGTGATGTCGAGCGCGGGGTTGGCGCCGCCCGGGAGCTCGTCGGGCGTGACCATGACCGGGCCGAGCGGGGTCGTGTTCTCGAAGTTCTTGCCCTGGTCCCACATGGGTGAACGCCGCTGCCAGTCGCGCATGGAGATGTCGTTGAGCACGGAGAATCCGGCGATGGCGGCCGCGGCCTCGGCCTCGTCAGCGCGGCGGACCGACTTGCCGATGATCACGGCGAGCTCGATCTCCCAGTCGATCTTCTCGGATTCCGGCGCCATCTGGATGTCGTCGCGGGCACCGAGCAGTGTCTCGGGCCACTTGGCGAAGACCGTCGGATATTCGGGGATCTCGTGGCCGGTCTCCAGGATGTGGCTGCGATAGTTCAGGCCGATGCAGACGATCTTGCCGGGGTTGGTGATCAAGGGCGCATAGTCGAGATCGGCGGTGGCGAGTTCATCGCCCTCGGCGGCTGCCCGCTCCTGCCAATCCGGCTCGGCCAGCAGCAGGCCGAGGTCAGTGATACCCAGGTCGACGGCGTGGTCGCCCTCGATACGAACGGTGGTGGTGCCGAGGCCGCTGCGGACGGTGGCAAGCTTCATGGGATCCTCCGGTGCGTGGATTTCAGGGCACGCCAGGTGCCGACACTCCACGTTGGCACGCGACGCGTGCCACGGAGCGGATCCTCGCACTCAACAGGATTCGACTGCTCAGGTCGAACGGGTGACCACCTGATCGCACAGTTCCTCGAGCGCGGTTCGGGCAGGGCCCTCGGGCAGTACGCCCAGCCGGTCCCGGGCCACCCCAGCCCGTCGGGCGACCTCGGCACGCGCCTCGTCGATCGCCGGATGGCGACGCAGCAGCTCGATGGTCTCGGCCAGGTCGGCGTCCTCGGTCAGGTCCGAACGAATGAGTTCCTGCAGGCGCGCGTCGGCGGGATCGGTCGAGCGGAGCGCGAGGAGCGTGGGGAGCGTGGGTACGCCCTCCCGCAGGTCCGTGCCCGGTGTCTTGCCGGTGACATCGGACGTGATGTCGATGATGTCGTCGGAGAGCTGGAAGACGATGCCGATGTCCTCGCCGAACTGGCGCAGCGCCTCGAGCACCTCGGGCGAGGCGCCCGAGACCATGCCCCCGAAGAGGGCCGAGGTCGCGATGAGCGAGCCGGTCTTGTCGGCCACCACATCGAGGTAGTGGGCCAACGGATCCTCGCCCTCGGCGGGGCCGATGGTCTCGGCGATCTGGCCGTGCACCAGCCGGGCGAACGTCTCGGCCTGCAGGTGCACATAGTCGACGCCGAGCTCGGCGACCGTCGTGGACGCCCGCGCGAACAGGAAGTCGCCGACGAGGATCGCCACGGAGTTCTGCCAGCGTCGGTTGGCGCTGGGCGCTCCCCGGCGGATATCGGCATCATCCATGACGTCGTCGTGATAGAGGCTCGCCACGTGGGTGAGCTCGACCACGAGCGCCGCCCGGATCAGATCCTCCTCGTCGACCTCGCCCCCGAAGTGGGAGGCGAGCACGACCAGCACGGGCCGGAACCGCTTGCCGCCCGCATTGATGATGTGTTGGGCCGCCTGGGTGACCAGCTCGGTCTGTCCGCCGGCACGCTCCAGCAGCCGTTCCTCGATGACTGCGAGGCGGTCTTGCATCGCCTCGGTGAACACCTCATCGGTCACAGCTCCACTGCCTGCCAGCACACATCCTCCTTCGAGATCAGATCGTCCACGCCTTCACCGGGATCAGCGCAGGAACTCGCCTGCCATGGTCGCCACGTCCAGCAGTGGCCCGGGAAGAATACCGAGAAGCACCGTGATGATGCAGCCGACTGCCACCACCGAGGAGGTCATCCAGCTCGGCGTCACGACCTCGATGTCATCGTCGGCGGGCGCGGAGAAGAACATCACCAGGATGAGGCGGAGATAGATGTACGCCGCCACCAGCGACACCAGCACGGCGACCACCACGAGCCAGCCGTAGCCACCGTTCCAGGCCGCTGCGAAGACGGCCCACTTGCCGATGAAGCCGGACGTCAGCGGGATGCCCGCGAACGACAGCAGGAACAGCGCGAAGGCTGCGGCCATGCCGGGCGACTTGCGCCCGAGACCCGCCCAGCCGTCGATCGAGGTGACCTCGCCGCCGGAGTTGCGGACCATGGTGACGATCGCGAAGGCACCGACGGTCGCGACACCGTACGCAGCCAGATAGAACATGACCGCGCCGACCGAGGTGAGCTGGCCGGTGCCGACACCGGTCTCGGCCTGCGCTGCACCGACCACCGCCGTGAGGAGGAAGCCCGCGTGGGCGACCGACGAATAGGCCAGCAGGCGCTTGATGTCGGTCTGGGTGATCGCGAAGATCGTGCCGATGATCATCGTCAGGACGGCGATCACGGCCATCAGCGGCTGCCAGTCCCAGACGCGGCCGCCGAGCGCGACATAGAAGACCCGCAGCAGGGCACCGACCGCGGCGATCTTGGTGCACGCGGCCATGAAGGCGGTGACGGGCGTCGGCGCACCCTGATAGACGTCCGGCGTCCACGAGTGGAACGGCACGGCACCGACCTTGAACAGGAGGCCGATCGCCAGCAGGCCCATCGCGCCGAACAGCAGCGCCTCCGAGCCCTGCTGCGCGGTCACGGCGCGGGAGATCCCGCCCAGTTCGAGCGAACCGGAATAGCCATAGAGGAACGCCGCTCCCATGAGGAAGAACGCCGACGACAGGGCCCCCAGCAGGAAGTACTTGACCGCGGCCTCCTGCGACAGCAGGCGGCGACGACGCGCCATGCCGGCCATCAGATAGAGCGGCAGCGACAGCACTTCGAGTGCGACGAACATCGTGATCAGGTCGTTGGCGGCCGGGAACAGCATCATGCCAGTCAGGGCGAAGAGCAGGAGCGGATAGATCTCGGTGTGCTCCAGCTTGGCCTTGATGGCGTCGGCCTCGGCGGGCGTACCCGGGACGGAGGCGGCCTGCGGCGTGAACGCCGTCGAGCCTCCGCCCAGGCGCCGCTCGGCGAAGATCAGCAGGCTGAACAGCGTCAGCACCAGCAGCATCGTCCAGATGAAGTGGGTCGGGCCGTCGAGGGCGATGGCGCGGACCGCGCCGATGCCCAGGTTGCCGGCGGCCCAGTTCACGATCGTGAAGACCAGCGCCAGGATCAGGACGAAGGCGGTGAAGGGCACCTGGATGCCGGCGCGCTTGCCCCGGCGGGCGAAGGTTTCGATGCCGACCCCGACGCAACCACCCAGGAAGACGACGATCAGCGGCGCGAGCTGCAGATAGTCGATGGAGGGGATTTCAAAGGTGAACATCAGTTGGATCCCTTCGCAATCGGCGTGGCCGGATCAGCCATGTCGACCTGTTGCATCGTTGTCTGGACCGCCGGCTCGATGATGTCGAGCATCGGCTTCGGGAAGACGCCGAAGGCCAGGATGATGATCAGCAGCGGGGCGATGGCCCACTTCTCCCGACCGTTGAGGTCGCTGGAGCCGTCGGCTGCGAATGTCCTGGCGATCTGCGGCGTCACCGGACCGGTCATCGTGCGCTGATAGGTGAGCAGGATGTAGAGCGCCGACAGGACCATGGCGACGGTCGACAGGCCCGCGACCAGCGGCATCCGCGCATACGATCCGGCGATCACCATGAACTCGGACACGAAGCTGGAGAAGCCGGGCAGCGCGAGCGAGGACAGGCCACCCATGAGGAACAGGCCGGCCAGCACCGGGGCGACCTTCTGGACACCACCGAACGCGCGCAGATCCTGCGTACCCCGTCGTTGGACCAGGAAGCCCGCCACGAGGAACAGCACCGCCGTCGAGAAGGCGTGGTTGAACATATAGAAGGTGGCGCCGGTCATCGACACGCTCGTGAAGGCGAAGATGCCGAGCACGATGAAGCCGAAGTGGCTGATCGAGGTGAACGCGATCAGGCGCATGATGTCCTTCTGGCCCACCGCCGCGAGAGCGCCATAGATGATCGAGATCAGCGCGAGCACGACGATCACGGGCGATGCCCAGCGGCTGGCCTCGGGGAACAGCTCCAGGCAGAACCGGATCATGCCGAAGGTGCCGATCTTGTCGAGGATGCCGACCATCAGCGTGGAGGTGCCGGGGGTGCCGTGTTCGGCGGCATCCGGAAGCCACGTGTGGGCCGGGACCATCGGGGCCTTCAGCGCGAACGCGATGAAGAACCCGAGGAAGAGCCAGCGGCTCAGCGAACCGTCGAGGTCGAGTGCGGCGAGATCGGACAGCAGGAAGGTCGGCCGGCCGAGCTCGCGGATCGACACGACATAGAGCCCGATAACCGCGGCCAGCATGACCAGGCCACCGGCGAGGCCGAACAACAGGAACTTGATCGCCGCATACCCGCGCCGGGCGCCACCGAAGCCACCCAGCAGGAAGTACATCGGGATCAGCGTCGCCTCGAAGAAGAGATAGAACAGCAGCACGTCGGTCGACAGGAACACGAACAGCGACAGCGACTCGAGCACGAGCACGAGGGCGAAATAGACGTGGGCGTTCCAGCGATCGTCGGCGTCCACGGTGTCCCACGACGCGAGGAGCACGAACGGCGTCAGGACCACGGTGAGCAGCACCATGGTGAGGCTGATGCCGTCCAGCCCGAGGGCATAGTTCGCGCCGAAGGCCTCGATCCAGGGCAGCTGGACCGAGAAGCGCTCACCAGCGGCGTACTGGATCGCGATGACCACACCCAGGACGAGGGTGGCCAGCGAGAAGACCATGCCCAGGGACTTGGCCCGCTCGCCCTTCACCATCATCAGCACGGCGGCGCCGAGCAGGGGCAGCACGCCCAGCAACGAGAGCCAGGGGAAACTCATCTGTGCGACTCCTTGGGTCAGGCCATGCGGCCGAGGACGAGCACGATCCCGACGAGGGCGGCACCGGCCACCATCGTGAGGGCGTACGAGCGGACATAACCCGTCTGGAGGCGACGGAGCTGGGTGGACAGGCCGCCGAAGGTGGCGGCCGTGCCGTTGACGAATCCGTCGACACCCTTGCTGTCGATGGTGCTGGCGATGGCGTTCGCGGTGCCCATGACGGGCTTGACCACGAGGACGTCGTTGAGCGCGTCACCATAGAGGTCGTTGCGGGCCGCTACCTCGAGCGCGTTGCCCGACGGCTGATAGGTCGGGACGTCCTTGCGGAAGACCCACCAACCGGCGAGTACGCCGAGCGCGACCACAGCAAGCGTGACCAAGCCGATCGGGGAGACGAAGCCCTCCCACCAGCTGGCCGGCGAGTGGGCCACGTGGTGTCCACCGACGGCCGGGTCGAGCCAGCCGACGATGAAACCGTTGAGCAGGAAGCCGCCGACGATCGACAGGACCGCGAGGATGATCAGCGGCACCGTCATCACGGCCGGCGACTCGTGCGGATGACGCTCGACGAAGCCATCGGGGTTGTTCTCGTTCTCCTTGACCCAACGACGCTTGCCCCAGAAGGTCATCATCATCATGCGGGTCATGTAGTAGGCGGTGACGAAGGCGCCGATGATCGCGAGTACGCCCACCAGCGGGCTGTGCTGGAAGGCCACGGTGATGATGTGGTCCTTCGAGAACGCGCCCGAGAAGCCGGGCACACCGATGATCGCGAGATAGCCCATCGCGAAGGTCAGGTAGGTGACCTTCATGAACTTCGACAGCCCGCCATAGTTGCGCATGTTGACGTCGTCGTTCATGCCGTGCATGACGGATCCCGCACCGAGGAACATGTTGGCCTTGAAGAAGCCGTGCGTGATCAGGTGGAAGATCGCGAAGGCGTACGCCGCCGGGCCGATGCCCGCCGCCATCAACATGTAGCCGATCTGGGACATCGTGGAGCCGGCGAGGGCCTTCTTGATGTCGTCCTTCGACGTACCGATCCAGGCGCCGGCGAGCAGCGTCACCGTGCCGACCACGACGACAGCCGTCGACGCGATCTGGGTCTGGGTGTAGATGGCGTGCGACCGGGTGACGAGATAGACACCCGCGGTGACCATGGTGGCCGCGTGGATGAGCGCCGACACCGGGGTCGGGCCCTCCATTGCGTCCAGGAGCCAGGACTGCAGCGGCACCTGCGCCGACTTGCCGCAGGCAGCCAGGAGCAGGAAGAAGCCGATCATGGTGGCCGTCGTGGTGCCGGCACCGAACAGCGTGCCGTCGGCCGTGGCCAGCTCACCGGCCCGGGCGTTGATGTCGGCGAAGGCGACCGAGCCGAAGGTGGCGAAGAGTGTGGCCATCGCGAGCGCCATGCCGATATCACCGACGCGGTTGACCACGAAGGCCTTCTTGGCCGCTGCGGCCGCGGACGGCTTGTGCTGCCAGAAGCCGATCAGGAGGTAGGACGCGAGGCCCACGCCTTCCCAGCCGATGAAGAGCACGAGGTAGTTGTCGGCCAGCACCAGCAGCAGCATGGCCGCGATGAAGAGGTTGAGGTAGGCGAAGAAACGTCGACGCCGCTCGTCATGGGCCATGTAGCCGATCGAATAGATGTGGATCAGCGAGCCCACACCGGTGATCAGCAGGACGAAGAGGATCGACAGCTGATCGACCAGGAGGCCGACATTCACATCCCACGGCCCGACGCCGATCCACTCATAGAGCACCGCGTTCACCGAGCGACGCTCGGGGTTGAACAGCATCTGGCCCATGAGGCAGGCGCCGATCACGAACGACCAGAGCGACGCGGCGGTGCCGAGGAAGTGGCCCCACTTGTCGCCGGCGCGCCCGACGAGGAGCAGGATCGCGGCCGACACCAGCGGCACGGCGATCATGGTCCAGGCCCAATTGAACATCCCCACCGCTTCGATCGTGGTGGTTGTTTCGAGAAGGTTCACCGCTATCCCCTCAGAACTTCAGCAGGTTCGCGTCGTCGACCGAGGCCGAGCGGCGGGTCCGGAAGATGGCCACGATGATCGCCAGGCCGACCACGACTTCTGCCGCAGCCACGACCATGACGAAGAACGACGCGACCTGGCCGTGCAGGTTGCCGTGCACGCGGGAGAAGGTCACCAGCGCCAGGTTGCAGGCGTTCAGCATCAGCTCGACGGACATGAACGCCACGATCGCGTTGCGTCGGACCATGAATCCGACCGTGCCGATCGTGAACAGGATGACCGACAGGATCAGGTAATTGTCGGGGCTCACGCCTTGTCTCCCATCTCGTCCGCGTCGGAGTCGCCGCGTTCCAGCTCACGGCCGGCGGGCCGGCCGTTGACCGCGTCGGTATCGCCGCCGAGCGCCGCGACCGTCGCGCGCGTGGCATCGGCCAGACGCGGGCCGTCGACCACGGTGCCGCGCGAACGCATCGACTTGGGCACCGACGCCTCGGACACGCTGCCATCGGGCAGCAGTGCGGGCACGTCGACCGCGTTGTGGCGGGCGTACACACCCGGCGTGGGCGGGTTGCCGGGGTGCTCGCCGGTCTCGGCGTAGCGCTTCATGCGCGCGATCTGCAGCTGGCGCTGCGAGACCTTCTCGCCGATCCGCTCGCGGTACGCCAGCACCATCGCGCCGAGCGCAGCGGTGATCAGGAGCGCCGAGGTGGCCTCGAAGACCAGCACGTAGTCGGAGAAGATCAGCTGAGCCAGGCCGGGCACGTTGCCGCCGTGCGCATTGTTGGCGCCCTCGATGCCGATGATGTTGCCATCGACGACGGCGTTGCCGACCGCGAGGATGAGCAGGACGAGTACGCCCAGCGCGGCCAGCAGCGCCATGACGCGCTGGCCCTTCAGTGTCTCGACCAATGAGTCGGAGGTGTCGACGCCGATCAGCATGACGACGAAGAGGAACAGCATCAGGACGGCGCCCGTGTAGACGATGATCTGCACCGCGAACAGGAACGGGGCGCCCTGGGTGGCGTACTGCACCGCGAGCGACACCATGACGGTGGCCAGGCACAGTGCGGAGTGCACGGGCTTGCGGGACAGCACCATGCCGAGTGCTGCGATCACCATGATCGGTGCGAGCACCCAGAAGGCGACATCACCGGCGGTCGCCAGCGGAATCAGGGGCGTCATTCGGTCCCTCCCCGGTGCTCGGGAGTCGGCACATCGGCCGGCTGACCGATGCGGGTGTCGGGCTGGCCCATGGTCGGCAGCCCCAGGAAGTAGTCCTTCTCGTCGTCACCGAGGCGACGCGGGTGGGGCGGCTGCTCCATGCCGGGCAGCAACGGCGCGAGAAGGTCGTCCTTCTCATAGATCATGGATTCGCGCGTGAAGTCGGCCAGCTCGAACTCGTTGGTCATCGTGAGCGCACGTGTCGGGCACGCCTCGATGCACAGGCCGCAGAGGATGCAGCGCAGATAGTTGATCTGGTAGACGCGGCCGTAGCGCTCGCCGGGCGAATAGTTCTCGCCGTCGACGTTGCTGGCGCCCTCGACATAGATCGCATCGGCCGGGCAGGCCCAGGCGCAGAGCTCACAGCCGACACACTTCTCCAGTCCGTCGGGCCAGCGGTTGAGCTGGTGCCGGCCGTGGAAGCGCGGTGCGGTGACCTTCGGCTTGAGGGGATAGTCCTGGGTAAACGTCTTGCGGAACATGGTCCGGAAGGTGACTCCGAAGCCAGCCCACTGGTCGAAGAACCCCATCAGGCATCTCCCTCGTTCTTGGTTGTGCTGGGGGCGCTCTCCCGAACCGTCTCGCCCTCGACCACATCGGCCGCGCCCGGCAGGCGCTGGCCCGGCTTGGGCGGGACGGGATAGCCACCGGCGAACGGATCGAACTCCGCTTGCGGATCCTCGGGCTCCGGTTCGGGTTCTCGGCTCTCGACGATATAGAGGTACGCCACCAGGGCGGCGACGAACAGCACGATGCTCACCAGCGCCACGACGGTGAAGCCGGCGTTGAACACATTGCGGACCGTGGCCACGGCCAGGATCCAGCCCAGTGCCACGGGGATGAGGAACTTCCAGCCGAACGCCATGAACTGGTCATAACGGAACCGCGGGAGCGTACCCCGGAGCCAGACGAACATGAAGATGAACAGGATCACCTTGGCGGTGAACCAGAACAGACCGAACCAACCCTGGTCGACGACAGTGCCGTTGAGCGGCCACGGCGCGTGCCAGCCACCCAGGAACAGGGTGACCGCGATCGCGGAGACGTTGACCATGTTGATGTATTCGGCGAGGAAGAACATCGCGAAGCGGAAGCCCGAATATTCGGTGTGGAAGCCGCCCACGAGCTCCGACTCGGCCTCGGGGAGGTCGAACGGGGCGCGGTTGGTCTCGCCGACCATCGAGATGACATAGACCGCGAACGCCGGGAAGAGCAGCAGGGCGTACCACCCCGGCAGCGGGATCTCGACGCCGAGCACGTTCAGCGGGAGCTGCTGGGCCGCGACGATCTCCGAGGTGGACATCGAGCGGGCATACATGAACACGGTGACGAAGCTCAGGCCCATCGCGATCTCATAGGAGATCATCTGGGCGCTGGAGCGCAGGCCGCCGAGCAGCGAATAGGTCGAGCCGGACGACCAGCCGGCCAGGACGATGCCATAGATGCCGACCGAAGCGAGCGCGAGCAGCGCCAGCACCGAGACCGGCAGGTCGGTCAGCTGCAGCGTCGTCTCGACGCCGAACATCGTGACCTCGCCGCCGAGCGGAATCATGGCCAGGATCGAGAAGGCGGGAATGGCCGTGAGATAGGGCGCCAGGTTGTAGACGAACTTCTCGGCGTTCTTGGGCCGGAAGTCCTCCTTCACCATCAGCTTCACACCGTCGGCGAGCGACTGGAGCGTGCCCCAGGGGCCATTCATGATCGGGCCGACGCGGTGCTGCATCTTGGCGACGACCTTGCGTTCGAACACGATGTTGAACAGCGTGAACACCAGCAGGTAGACCAGCACACCGGCGGCCTTGATCAGCGTGATCCACCAGGGATCGGTGCCGAAGATCGACAGATCCATCGGGGTCATGCGTCAGCTCCTTCAACCGGATCCGATTGGATGCCCTCAGCGAGGGTCACCGTGACGACATCGCCGGGGACCGCGCCGAGGGTGGTGCTGAGCCGGGAGCCGCGCGGAGCGGCCGGGGCCCAGACGACGCCATCGATCATGTCCTCGGTGATGGCGAGCGGGAGGACCAGCTCACCACCGTCGGTCGACAGTTTGATCGGCGTGCCTTCCGGCAGGCCGTTGGCCATTGCGGCGTTCATGCGGACCACCGGCGTACGCGCGGTGGCCTGCAGCGCCGGCTCACCGTCGGCTCCGCGGGAGTCGTCGATCAGCTCACGCCACGACGCGAGCACCGCCTGACCCTCACCCGGCTCGGGTGCGGTCTCGCGGTCACGGGCCGGCATGTCGGCGCGCGTGCCGTCCCAGGGGCCGAGCTCGTCGAGTTCGCGCTTGGCCTCCTCGACCGTGCGTACGCCCAGCGGGCTGCCCATCGCGTCGGCGAGGGCGGCGAGGACCCGGAGATCGTTCATGACGTGCTGGGTGCCGAGGAACTTGGTGACCCTCCGCTCGCGACCCTCCCAGTTGACGAAGGTGCCGCTGCGTTCCTCGATGAGCGAGACCGGGAAGACGACATCGGCGCGGGCGGTGACCTCGGAGATCCGGGCCTCCAGGCTGATGACGAAGTCGGCCTCCTCGAGGCCGCGGGTCACGGCATCGGGATGGCGGAAGTCGGCCGGCTCGACGCCACCGACCACGAGGGCGCGAACCCCGCCCTCCGCGGCGGCCGCGAAGATCGCATCCGCATCCAGACCGGTTTCGGCCGGGAGACCCTCGACGCCCCAGGCAGCCTGCAGGTCGACGCGAGCGGTGGGCTCGGTGACCAGGCGACCGCCCGGCAGGAGGTTGGGGAGGGTGCCCGCCTCGACCGCACCGCGCTCACCCGCACGTCGCGGCACCCAGGCCAGCTTGGCGCCGGTGGCGTGGACGAGATCCAGGGCCGAGGTCAGCGTGCCGAGCGGAATGCCGGCGCGCTCCCCCACCAGGACGACGGAGCGCTCGGTCAGCGCGACCTCGCCGGGGAGGTTGGCCAGGACGGACGCCTCCGTGCCCGGCACGGCCGGGATGAGCGTCGCGTCCAGCTTGGCCGAGCCGTAGGACAACTGCGCTCCGACGGTGAAGACCTGCAGGCCCTTCTTGCGGACCGCCTTCCGGAGACGCAGGAAGATGATCGGCGACTCGTCCTCGGGCTCGAAGCCCACGAGCAGCACGCGATCGGCGTTCTCCAGGTCGCGGTAGGTCACCCCGAGGCCGGTGCCGGCGACGGCATGAGCCAGGAAGCCGGCTTCCTCCAGGGTGTGGGGGCGGGAGCGATGATCGATGTTGTTGGTGCCCAGGACGGTGCGCGCGAACTTGGCGTACCCATAGGCCTCTTCCATCGTCAGCCGACCACCGGGGATCACACCGTAGGGGCTGCCCTCGATCGGGTTGCCCTCCTCGTCGAGGTGCTCCGCGCCCGCCGCCCGGAGACCGCGGACCGCGGCGTCGATGGCCTCGGGCCACGATGCCGGGCGGAGAACATCGTTCTCTCGGACCAGCGGACGGGTGATGCGGTCGTCGCCGCGGGCGGAGACGAATGCGAACCGGCCCTTGTCGCAGTTCCACTCCTCGTTGACCTCCGGAACGTCACCGGCGAGGCGACGCATGACCGCGCCGCGGCGGTGGTCGATGCGGAGCTCGCACCCGGAGGCGCAGTGCTCACAGGTCGACGGCGTGGAGACGAGGTCGAACGGGCGGGCCCGAAAGCGGTACGCCGCAGAGGTCAGCGCACCGACCGGGCAGATCTGGATGGTGTTGCCCGAGAAGTAGGACTCGAAGGGCTCCTTCTCATAGATGCCGACCTGCTGCAGCGCGCCGCGTTCGGTGAGGGCGATGAACGGGTCACCGGCGATCTGCTCGGAGAAGCGGGTGCACCGCGCGCACAGCACGCAGCGCTCCCGGTCGAGCAGGACCTGGGCGGAGATGTTGATCGGCTTCGGGAAGGTGCGCTTGACACCCTCATACCGCGACTCGCCGTAGCCGTGCGACAGCGACTGGTTCTGCAGCGGGCACTCGCCGCCCTTGTCACAGACCGGGCAGTCGAGCGGGTGGTTGATCAGGAGGAACTCGAGCATGCCCTCCTGGGCCTTCTTCGCCACGGGCGACGACAGCTGGGTCTGGACGACCATGCCGGGCATCGCCTCGAGCGTGCAGGAGGCCTGGGGCTTGGGCATGCCACGGCCGTTGCCGGCGTCGGGCACCTCGACCATGCACTGACGACACGCGCCGGCCGGGTCGAGCAGCGGGTGGTCGCAGAACCGCGGGATGTCGATGCCGATCTGCTCCGCCGCGCGGATGACGAGGGTGCCCTTGGGGACCGAGACCTCGATGCCGTCGACGGTCAGGGTCACCAGGTCGGCCTTCGCGACCTCCGACTTGCCGGCCGGAGCGGCCGCATCGGGCAGACGGGCGGGGTCGGCCGGCTTGTTGGGATCGGCCGGCTTCACGCTGGACTCTGACATCAGTGAGCTCCCACGTTCTCGGTGCTGGTGCGGCGCAGGGGTTCGGCTGCGAACTTGGCGCTCTTCTCATAGGGGAAGAGTTCCCAGGCCGGCGTGTGCATCGCGGCCTCGAACTCCTCGCGGAAGTGCTTGATCGCCGAGGTGACGGTCGCGACGGCGCCGTCGGCGAGCGCGCAGAACGAGCGGCCGCCGATGTTGTCGCTCAGGTCGAGCAGCTTCTCGATGTCGCCGGGCTGGCCCTGGCCGGCCTCCATGCGCATCAGGATCTGGACGAGCCACCACGTGCCCTCGCGGCAGGGGGTGCACTTGCCGCACGACTCGTGCTTGTAGAACTCGACCCAGCGCAGCGTCGTGCGCACCACCGAGGTGGTCTGGTCGAAGCACTGGAGGGCCTTGGTGCCGAGCATCGAGGCGTGCGCCCCCATGCCCTCATAGTCGAGCGGCGCATCGATGTGTTCATCCGCACCGGTCAGGATCGGCACCGAGGAGCCGCCCGGGGTCCAGAACTTCAGCGTGCTGCCCTCGCGCATGCCCCCACCCAGCTCGATCAGCTGGCGCAGGGTGATGCCCATCGGGGCCTCGAACTGACCGGGCGTCCGCACGTGGCCGGACAGCGAATAGAGCGTCATGCCCTTCGACTTCTCCGTGCCCATCGAGGCGAACCAGTCGGCACCGTTCGCCACGATCGAGGGCACCGACGCGATCGACTCGACGTTGTTGATGACCGTGGGGCAGCCATACACACCGGCGACGGCCGGGAACGGCGGGCGCAGTCGCGGCTGGCCGCGGCGTCCCTCGAGCGAGTCGAGCAGGGCGGTTTCCTCACCGCAGATGTACGCCCCCGCGCCCGCGTGGACGACCAGGTCGATGTCGAAGCCGGAGTTGAGGATGTTCTGCCCGAGATAACCGGAGGCGTACGCCTCGCGCACGGCCTGCTGCAGGCGGCGGGTCACGTGGAGCACCTCGCCCCGGATGTAGATGAACGCCTTGTGGGCCCCGATGGCGTACGACGAGATGATGACGCCCTCGATCAGGGTGTGGGGCGAGGCCATCATGAGCGGGATGTCCTTGCAGGTGCCCGGCTCCGACTCGTCGGCGTTGACGACGAGATATTTCGGCTTGGGGTTGTCCTTGGGGATGAACGACCACTTCATGCCGGTCGGGAAGCCCGCGCCGCCACGACCGCGGAGGCCCGAGTCCTTGACGGTCTCGATGAGATCACCGGGCTGCATGGCCAGGGCCTTGCGCAGCGCGCGATAGCCGCCGCGGCGCTCATAGTTGGCGATCCGCCAGGATCCCTCGTCGGCCCAGTCGGCGCTGAGGACGGGTGTGAGCGTGTCGGTCACTTCGACTCCTCTGCCTTCTGTGCGGACTCTGCCTTCTGTGCGGATGCCTTGGGGGCGGTCCACTGGTTGTCGTTGGCGATCCGCAGGCCGACCAATGATTCGGGCCCACCGGAGGGACCCTCGTCGGCGCGGCCGTCCGGGAAGCCGGCGAGCACGCGCTCGGCCTCGCGCCACGAGGTGATGGTGGCGCCGCGGTCGGCCACGACCTCGCGGTCGGCGACCAGGTCGTCCACGATGGCCACGGCGCGGTCGGGCGTCATGTTGTCGAAGAATTCCCAGTTGACCATCATCACCGGCGCGTAATCACAGGCCGCATTGCACTCGATGTGTTCGAGCGTGATCTGGCCGTCGGCAGTCGTCTCGTCATTGCCGACGCCGAGGTGACCCTGGAGCCGCTCGAGGACGTGGTCGCCGCCCATGACCGCACAGAGTGCGGTGGTGCAGACCCCGACGTGATGCTTGCCGACGGGCTTGCGCTTGTATTGCGTATAGAACGTCGCGACGCCGGACACCTCGGCCGCCGTGATGCCCAGCTCCCGGGCGCAGATCTCGATCCCGGCCGGGGACACCCGGCCATCGACCGACTGCACCAGGTGAAGTGCGGGCAGCAGCGCCGAGCGGGGCTCGGGATAACGAGCCACGATCTCACGGATCTCGGCGATGGTCTCCTCGGTGATGTTCGTCTCCGTGTTGTTGAAGTCGACACCACCCGAGTCGGGGAAATGACTCTTGAAACCGCTCATCGGTCAACGCTCCTTCTCTGGTCGGGACCCGTCACCGATCCACTCCGCCCATCACCGGGTCGATCGAGGCCACGGCCACGACGACATCCGACATGAGCGCGCCCTCGCACAGGGCCGCGACTGCCTGCAGGTTGTTGAAGCTGGGGTCCCGGAAGTGGGCGCGCCACGGGCGCGTACCCCCGTCGGAAACCAGGTGGGCGCCGATCTCGCCCTTGGGCGACTCGAACGGCACGTACGCCTGCCCCACCGGCACCTCGAAGCCCTCGGTGACCAGCTTGAAGTGATGGATTAGGGCCTCCATGGACTGGCCCATGATGTGCTTGATGTGCTCGTTGGAGTTGCCCATGCCGTCGGAGCCGACCGCGAGCTGCGCGGGCAGCGCGATCTTCTGGTCGGCGATCATGACGGGGTCGTTCTCCATCTTTTCGAGCCGCTCGAGGCACTGCTCGACGATCTTGAGGCTCTCCCACATCTCCTGCTGGCGGACGAGGAACTTGCCCATCGCATCGCAGGTGTCGACGACGGGGACGTCGAAGTCGTAGGTCTCGTAGTCCCAGATCGGCATGGCCTTGCGCAGGTCGTAGTCGATGCCGGTCGAACGCAGCATCGGGCCCGTGATGCCCAGCGCCATGCAGGCGGAGGCGTCGAGGTAGCCGACGTTCTGCATGCGGCCGAGGAAGATCGGGTTGGCGTTGCAGAGCGACTTGTATTCGGGGAGGTGCTTGTGGAGCCAGCGCACCGTCTCCTTGACCTTCTCGATCTCCTTGTGACCCACCTGGTTGGCGAGGCCACCGGGGCGGAAGAACGCGTGGTTCATGCGCAGGCCGGTGATCTCCTCGAAGGCGTCGAGGATCATCTCGCGGTCGCGGAAGCCGATCGTCATGACGGTCAGCGCGCCGATCTCCATGCCGCCGGTGCCGATGCATACGAGGTGGGAGGCGATGCGGTTGAGCTCGAGGAGCATGATCCGGATGACCTTGGTCTTCTCGGTCAGCTGGTCCTCGACGTCGAGCAGCCGCTCGACCGAGGCGACGTAGGCCGCTTCCTGGAAGAAGGGCGTCAGATAGTCCATGCGGGTGCAGAACGTGGTGCCCTGGGTCCAGGTGCGGTATTCCATGTTCTTTTCGATGCCCGTGTGGAGATAGCCGATGCCGGCGCGGGCGCTGCGGACCGTCTCACCCTCCATCTCGAGGATCAGGCGAAGCACGCCGTGGGTCGACGGGTGCTGCGGGCCCATGTTGACGACCAGCAGTTCGTCGCCACGCTCGGCCTGGGCCGACACGAGCTGGTCCCAGTCACCGCCGGTGGCCGTATAGACGCGGCCCTCGGTCTCTTCACCGGGCTGGGCGTAATAATCCCGCTCGGCATCCACGTTGTGGGGCGGCGGCTGCGGTTCGTTGGTTCGGGTGCTCATCTCAGTAGCTCCTCCGCTGATCGGGCGGCGGGATGGTGGCGCCCTTGTATTCGACTCCGATGCCACCGAGGGGATAGTCCTTGCGCTGCGGATGGCCGGGCCAGTCGTCCGGCATCATGATGCGGGTCAGCGCCGGATGGCCGTCATAGATGATGCCGAAGAGGTCATAGGTCTCACGCTCGTGCCAGTCCGCGGCGGGATAGACCGGCACGACCGACGGCAGGTGGGGATCGCCATCCGCGCAGGTGGCCTCGACCCGGAGCCGGCGGTTGTGGGTCATCGACGCCAGGTGATAAACGCTGTGGAGCTCGGCGCCCGCATCACTCGGATAGTGCACTCCCGACACTGATGCGCAGTGCTCGAAGCGCAGCTCCTGGTCATCACGCAGGTGCTGGGCGAGCTCGAGCAGGCGGGCGCCATCGACATAGAGGGTCAGCTCGCCGCGGTGGACGACAACGCGCTCGACGACGCCGGGAATGAGCTCCTCGATGCGATCGACGACAGCGTCGAACCAGTCCCCGTAAGGGCGGGCCGAAGGTGCGGGGCGCGAGACCGTGCGTACGATCCCGCCGAAGCCGGAGGTGTCGCCCGAGCCGCCGCCGGTGCCCCACATGCCGCGCCGGGTTTCGACGACGTGCTCCTCGGCCGGCCGACCGGCCGGGATGATCTGGCCGCCGGTTGTCTGGTCGGTCATCGCAGCAGGCCCTTCATCTCATGGGTCGCCGGCGCCTCGAGCGCGGCGCGCTCGAGTTCGTCGGTCTCGGCGATCGCGTGCGGGCCGATCTTGGTCTTGGCGACCTTCTGCTTCTTGAGCTTGAACATCGCGTCGATCAGCATCTCGGGCCGCGGCGGGCAACCGGGCACATAGATGTCGACAGGAACGATGTGGTCGACGCCCTGGACGACTGCGTAGTTGTTGAACATGCCGCCGGAGGAGGCGCACACGCCCATGGCCAGCACCCACTTGGGGTTGGGCATCTGGTCATAGATCTCGCGGACGATCGGGGCCATCTTCTGGCTCACCCGACCGGCCACGATCATCAGGTCGGCCTGCCGCGGCGAAGGCCGGAACACTTCCTGGCCCCAGCGCGAGGCGTCATAGCGCGGCGCACCGTAGGTCATCATCTCGATCGCGCAGCACGCCAGGCCGAACGTCACGGGCCAGAACGACGCCTGACGCATCCAGCCGACCAGGCCCTCGACCGTGGTCAGCGCAATCCCGGCGGGGAGCTTGTCCTCCAGTCCACCAGCCATATCAGTTGCTCCTTGCGAAGTTGTTGCGAACGCCCGCGATCATCACTGGTCCCACTCGAGACCGCCGCGGCGAATGACATACCAGAACGCCACCAGCACGGCGTCGATGAAGAGGATCATGATCACCAGTCCCCACCAGCCCATGCCGTCATAGGTGACGGCCCAGGGATAGAGGAACACGATCTCGATGTCGAAGACGATGAAGAGCATCGCGGTGATGTAGTACTTCACCGGAAAACGCCCGCCACCGATCGGCTGGGGCGTCGGCTGGATGCCGCACTCATAGCTGTCGTATTTCGAGCGGTTGTAGCGGCGGGGCCCGATCTGCATCGTCACGAGCAGGCCACCGGCCACGAACAGTGCCGCCAGGATCAGCATGACCACCAGCGGCAGATAAATGTTGCTCACCGTTCGTCCTCTCTCCCGATCACGCCGCGAGCGTGTTCGGTGACAGCGAGTTAATCAAGTCGCCGACGGGCTCCGGATCACGGGCGGGAAACATGAACTCTCCTGGGTCCGCGGGGCCGGTCGGCAGGGCGCGCGACAGGCTCGTGAAAATAATCACGAACGGAGGTCAGTCTAGGGCAGTCAACCGGGTGGGCGCACATGGCCCGAAAATCCCGGGATACCCAGAATGCCTAGTCAGACCCAACATCGTCACGATCAGATAACGCAACGCATGCCTATCGCAAATTGCTGGGTGAGCGCGTTCGGAGGGGGCCCGCAGTTTGGCGCTAGGGTCGGGGCCGTGACCCAAGCCCCGGCGAATCGCATGCGCGCCCGCACGGTCGCCATCGACGACCCCGGCGACCTGATCGGCCTCCTCCCCGACATCGGCGGACTGGCCTGGATCAGACGGGGCGACGGCCTGGTGGCCGGCGGTTGCATCGCCCGTCAGGAGTTCGACTGCATCGCCGATGCCGATGAATGGTGGCGAGCGTACGCCGCAGAGCTCCACCCGGAAACCGAACTGGCCGGCGTACCCGGCACGGGACCGCTCGCCTTCGGCTCCTTCGTGTTCGACCCCGACAACACTGCGCATCGCTCGGTGCTCGTCGTGCCCGAATGGATCGTCGGCCGGCGGGACGGCCAGGCCTGGCTGACCCGCGTCGGCGAGTCCTTGCCCGACGACCTTGCCCTCCCCTCCCCGGGTTCGGCCCTGCGCCGGCCGGGCCTGATCAGCTATGCCGACGGCTCGATGTCGGGCCCCGCCTGGGAGTCCGTCGTCGCCGAGGCCGTCGCGCGCATCAAGGCGGGCGAACTCGAGAAGGTCGTCCTGGCCCGTGACCTGCTGGCGAGGGCACCCGAGGAGATCGATTCCCGTTGGGTCGTGGCCCGGCTGGCCGAGGCGTACGACCGCTGCTGGACCTTCTCCGTCGAGGGTCTCGTCGGAGCCTCGCCCGAGATGTTGGTCCGCCGCGAGGCGGGGCTGGTGACCTCGCGCGTACTCGCCGGGACCATCCAGCGCACCGCCGACGAGGAGATGGACCGCGCCCTGGCGGCGCATCTGTCACGGTCGAGCAAGGATCTGGGTGAGCATGAGTACGCCGTGAACTCGGTCGCCCATGCCCTCGCGCCTTTCTGTTCGGGCATGAATGTGCCCGATGCGCCCTATGTCCTGGAACTCCCCAATGTCTTCCATCTCGCGACCGATGTGACCGCGGTGGCCCGGGCCGAGGGGTCGTCCCTGGCCCTGGCCATGGCCCTGCACCCGACGGCCGCGGTGTGCGGGACACCGACCGCCGATGCCCGCCTGATGATCCGCGAACTCGAGGGCCTCGACCGCGAGCGCTATTCCGGCCCTGTCGGCTGGGTCGACGCCTCGGGTGACGGCGAATGGGCGATCGCCCTGCGCTGTGGGCGGATCGAGGGCAACACCGCCCACTTGTTCGCCGGGTGTGGCGTCGTGGCGGGGTCGGATCCCGAGGCCGAGCTCGCGGAGTCCATGGCCAAGCTCGTGCCCATGCGCGACGCGCTCGAGGCCGGCTGAGGGGCTCCACTCCGTCCGCGAGACCCCACTCCGTCCGCGAGACCCCCGCTCCCTCCGCGAGACCCGCATTCCGTCCGCGAGACCCCCACTCCCACCGCGAGACACCTCGGGCTGTGACGAAACGTCTGCTTGAGCAGGGGTCTCGAGCTATTCCGAGGGGTCTCGCGCGCGGTTGACCTCCGATATCCCAGCTCATCCCCTGACCCCGTAGCCCCTCGACTGCCTCAGGGTGTCCACTCCCCTGACCCCGAGAACCCCCTCGAGCCGACCGAAACTGCTCCGGCACTGGCCTACGGTTAGACCGACGGTCGGTCGAGAGGAGTCAGGGCCATGATGGCGCGCACCACCAAGCCTGCGGACGAGCGGCGGGACGAGATCCTGGACGCGGCGCAGCGATTGTTCGTGACCAAGGGGTTCCGGGCGACGACGATCGAGGACCTGCTCGCAGCGGTCGGCATCGCGAAAGGCACGCTCTACTACCACTTCGCCGGCAAGGACGAGATCCTGCAGGCGCTGGTGATGCGTACGGTTCGACAGGTCACCGCACGTGCCGAGGCGGTCGCGGCCAGTGACCTCAATCCGCTCCACAAGTTCATCGGCGTGGTGGCAACGGTCAGCGCCGACGCGGAGGCCGCGGAGCTCGCCGAGGAATTCCACGCGTCCGGCAACGATGCTTTCCATCTCATGTCGATCATCGAGCTGATCTGTCATCTCACGCCCGTGCTCACGCGCGTGGTCGAGGAGGGGGTGGCGGCCGGGGTCTTCACCACCGGGCAGCCGCGCGAGGACGTCGAGATCATCCTCACGGGCATCGGCTTCCTCACCGATGACGGCATCTTCACCGGCGAACAGGCCGAGATTCCACGCCGGATCCGCGGCCTGGTCGACGCGGGCGAACGCCTCCTCGGGTGCCCTGCCGGCTCGCTCGCCGTTCTGGCCGGCTCCGCCGCACCGGAAACCCCCTCGGGAGGCGAGGCGTGATGCTCACTCGCATGATCCGCGCCGACCTGCGCCGCAGCCGCGCCGTGTCGATCACCCTGCTGGCGATCGTGACCCTCGCCGCAGCCCTAGCTGCGATGAGCGCCGGTCTGATCGTGCGCACCACCACGGCCATCGACCACCTCTGGGACACCTCGAAGCCCCCGCACGCCGTGCAGATGCACGCGGGCGAAGCCGACCCCGCTGCCATCGACGCGTGGGTGCAGACGCGGCCCGCCATCGAGGACCACCACGTGATGCGGACCGTGAAGGTCCCGCCCCAGTCGCTGACGATCGCCGGCGTGAACCAGGGCGAATCCGCCCTCGAACCCGCCTTCGTCACCAGCCCACAGCGGTTCGACCTCCTGCTCGACAGCCACGGCAACCCGGCCGCCCCGGGCCCCGGAGAGATCGTTCTGCCGGTGCACTATCGGGCCATCGGCGCGGCGGACATCGGCGATGTGGTCGCGGTCCAACTGGACGGCTCTCGCCGCGAGCTGCGGGTCGTCGATTTCGCCCGCGACGTCCAGATGAACCCCTCGATGGTCACCTCGAAGCGGTTCGTCGTGCATCCGGACGACTTCGCCGCGCTCGACGCCCAGTTGGAAGAGGTCGAATACCTGATCGAGTTCCGCCTCCACGACCCGAGTGCCGCCAAGGCCGAACTCGATGCCTACCGCGCAGCCGGGCTGCCGGCTTCCGGCGTAGCCGTCGACCACACGATCTTCCGGCTGATGAATGCGCTGAGCACGCTCCTGCTCGCCGGCGTGGCCCTGCTGGTCGCCGGGCTACTGGTCGTGGTCGCGGGTCTCGCCCTGCGTCTCGCGATCCTGGCCGCTCTCGAGAACGACCTGCCCGAACTGGCAACCCTCAAGGCGATCGGCGCCCGCCCGAAGGCGATTCGACGGCTCTATGTCGTGAAGTACGCCGCGATCGCAGCCGCGGGTGCCCTGTTGGGCTACGCCCTGTCCTTCCCGATCCTCTCCGCCGTCAGCGAGCCCGTGCTGCTCTACCTGGGCCAGCCGGCACTGACACTCTGGGACATCCTGGTTCCCATCCTCGCTGCGGCGGCGGTCGGAGCCATGGTCGTGTTGTTGTGCCTCGCCACCCTGCGACGCCTCAGTCGGATCTCCGCCACGCAGGCGCTGCGGACCGGAGCTGCCGGTCAGCTCAAACCCCGGCGGCATCGCCTGGTGCTCTCCCGCAACAGGTGGCTCCCGACGCAGGCCTGGCTCGGGCTGAAGGAGGCCATGCGCCCGGCCAACGCTCTGCTGGTCGGAGTCGTGGCGACGGCTACCTTCCTGGTGCTCCTTCCCCTGAACGCGGTCACGACGCTCGCCGATCCCGGCTTCAGCAGCTACCTCGGGGTCGGGCAGGCCGACGTCCTGATCGACACCCAGGACGATCCGGCACTCTTCGAACAGGTCCGTGCCGGGGTCGCCGCCGATCCCGACGTCACCCGCAGCACCGGCCTCGCCACCCGCCGCCTCGACGTCCTGACCCCGGACGGCGAATGGGAGAGCCTGCTCGTCGAGTCGGGCGATCACACGATGTTCCCGTTGCACTATTCCCAGGGGTACGCCCCTGCGGCGCCGGGCGAGATCGCCTTCTCCCACAACCAGGCCGCCGCGCTGAAGGCCGGACTCGGCGACCGGGTGACGCTGAAATCGACGGACGGCGGTGCGGCCCACTGGCACAGCGTCTCGGTCGATCTCGCCGAGGGCGTCGATGCGAAGGCGAAGGCCGACGCGCTCGCTGCGGCGTACCCCGGGGCGAAAGCCCTCTCCGTCGCCGAAGCCAGCAATGAGGCGATCGGTGCCACGCTGACACAGCTGCGCCTGGTCTCGGGGCTGTCAGCCGCGGTCGCGTTCGCGCTGGTGTTCCTCGTGACGGCGCTGTTCGCGGTGCTCGTGGTCTCGCGGGAGGCCGATCAGATCGCCACCCAACGCGCGATCGGGGCGAGGGCGTCGGGGCTGGTGGGGCAGTACCTCATCCGGTTCGTCGCCGTCGGTGTGTTCGGTGTCCTGATCGGCGTCGTCCTGGCCCAGACGCTCGGCCAGCTCCTGACCGCGGGAGCTGTCGGCCTGCTCGGCGCACCCGGCCTCGTGGTGCTGGTCGATCCACTGCTGTCCTGGCTCGCGGTCCCGGCACTGCTCATCGTCGCCGTGGTTGCTGCCACCCTCCTGGCCCTCGGCCGCATCCCCACCATCACCGTTCTCGATCCCGGCTGAGGAGCCTGACATGACCATCCTGCGCACCCGCGAACTCACCAAGGACTACCAGGCCCGCGTTCTGCATGGCATCGATCTCGCCATCGAGCCCGGCCAGTTCGTCACGATCATGGGCCCCTCGGGCTCGGGCAAGTCCACTCTGCTGCATCTGCTGAGCGGCATGGACACCCCCACCTCGGGGCAGGTCTTCCTCGGCGACGACGAGCTGACCGCTCTGGGCGAGGCCGACCTGACCGATCTGCGCCTGCGGCGGCTGGGCTTCGTGTTCCAGGAGCCGCACCTGCTGCGTACGCTCACCCTCCGCGACAACATCGTCCTTCCCGGGTTCCTTGCCGACGACGAACCCCGCGAGGCCGTGGTCGCCCGGGCCGATGCGCTGCTGGAACGGTTGAGTATCACGGAGCTCGCCGACCGCGACGTCACCCAGGCCTCGGGCGGCCAGTTGCAGCGCATCGGGATCTGCCGCGCGCTGATCAACACCCCAGAGGTGATCTTCGGTGACGAGCCGACCGGCGCGCTCAACTCATCGACCGCCGCGCAGATCCTCGACATCTTCGGTGAGGTGAACCAGGACGGCACGACCATCGTGCTCGTGACACACGACCCACAGGTGGCTGTGCGGGGAGACCGGGTGGTCATGCTCGTCGACGGACGGATCGCCGAGGATGTGGACCTCGGACAGTACGCCCCGGAGGACCGGACCGAGCGCCTCCAGCAGGTGTCCGCACTCATGGCCACGCGGGGCATCTGAGCAAGCTTCTCCCCTCGAGACCCCACGAAGAATCACCCCTTCCCCGCGAGACCCCTCGGCGGGAGTCGAGACACCTGTTCGAGCAGACGTCTCGAGCAGGGCCAAGGCGTCTCGACACTTCGCGCGACTTAGGCCGCACGGGAGCGGGCAAGGGCGATGCCGTCGCGGACGATCCGATCGACGACCCACGGCTTGTTGGCTTCGCCGGCATCGAAGCGGACCATCCACAGCCCGACGCGCCGGAGGCGTTCCTCGCGCTGCTTCTCCGCGAGGACTACCTCCCCCACGTCCTGGCCCGGCTTGAGCAGGCGACCATATTTGACCTTGCCATCGAACTCACCGACCAGATTGTGTTCGCGCCAATAGAAGTCGGTGCGGGCAAGAAACTCCCCGGTGCGAGGATCGTGGAACTCGGCCTGGAGGTCCGGCATGGGCGTACCCGCCTCCGCCATCGACCATCTCGTCCAACTCTCGCCCGGGCTTTCGGCTCGGGCATCAGCAAGAAGAAGGACACGACGGGCCTGGACATTGCCTCGACGGCTGCCATCGGCTTCGAGCAGGGCGAGGGTCTCGTTCCGGTCGAGGCCGACTGCCAGCGCTCGATCGGCGACCGCCAGCGCATCCGCTCCATGGAGGACCCTGACCAGATCAAGAACGGTCCGATCAAGCGGTGTGACAGCAAGTCCCTCGACCATCGTGGTGAGAATCGGGAACGTGCTGCGATGGAGACACAGGTCTTGCATCCGCTTGCTGCCCGAGTTGTCGGCGGCTCTGACCACATGGGCTCGACCCAACGCCTTTTCCGGTATCGGCAGGCCATGGGCCACCGCGGCCGAGATGTGGCTGAACACGCAGCCGGGGTGCCGGGACAGGACTGCTTCCATGAGTACGCGGTGGCGGACCTCGGGAGTCAATGCGGCGTATTCACCACGTTCATAGAAACCGCGACGGACCCGGCGAAGGTGTCCGGCGGAGACCATGGCCCGGATCAGGGCAGGGGTGAGACCTTCGGCGAGGAGCTGGGCGGTGGAAACAATGCGCGCGACCATGTCGGCAAGCCCACCATGCGTAGAGCGGGCCGCCGGGAAGTTATCCACAGGTTTGGGGCTGGAAACTTCCTCTTTCTGATGCCCTATCCCGTCACGCCCACGGTCCGCTCCCCCGCTGACGCCTCGAGACACCCTGGCATTCGTCGAGACGTCTGCTCGAGCAGACGTCTCGACGCAGTACGTGGTGTCTCGCGGAGGTGGTTGGTGTCTCGACGCAGTACGCGGTGTCTCGCGGGGCGGCTAGTCCTCTACGTGGATCCGAGACTGCTGGGCGGCGGGCGACTTGTCGACGAGTTGTTTCGCGGCGGTCCGAAGGGCGCCGTGCAGGGCGACGATCTCGGGCTTCTCGGCTTCGTTCTCGGGGACGAGGACGGAAACGCGACGGCGCACGCCATGGGCGATGCCCAGCGGCACCAACCCGGGGTGATCCTGGCCGACGATGGACAGCACGGGCCGCATCGCTACGCCGATGCCCTTCGTGACCATGATCCTGGTCATCGTCGGGTCATCGGTCGAGCAGAGGATCTCCGGCACGAACCCCCGCTCCCGACAGACGGTGATCAGCTCCTGACGACACTTCGGACATCCGCCGACCCAGTTGGAATCAGCGGCGTCCTCGAGATCGACCACGCCCTCACCGGCCAGCGGGTGGTCCTCCGAGACCATCAGCACGAATTCCTCGTCGAGGATCGGCAGCTCGACCTGGCCCCGGCCGGGCTCGTCCTCGGGATAGGAGAAGTTCATGATCGCGTTGACCTGACCGCCGCGCAGGAGGTCATAGCTCGCGGGCGGTTCGGCATCGAGCACCTTCACCCGCAGTCGGTCATCGGCGGCCAACAACGCGGCAATGGCCTCGGGCACCAGCGCGGCGGACGCGCTCGGGAAGGACGCCAGCGACAGCTCGATCAGGTCGTCGCGGCCGGCAGCCTCGCGGACCTGCTCACAGACGAAGCGCCAGGAGGACAGGGTGGTCTCGGCGTACCCCTGCAACGCCCGGCCCGCCGCCGTCAGCTCGATCCGCCCGCCCTCGCGGGTGAAGAGCTGGACGTCCATGATGCGCTCGAGCGCCTTCATCTGCTGGCTGACCGTGGGCTGGCTGAAGTTCAGCCGACGCGCTGCAGCGGAGATGCTCCCCGTGTGCACAACGGCGAGAAAGACTTCGAGCAGCTTGGTGTCCATGCCGGGATTCTCCCATGCCCGGCCAACCGGGGTCAGCGCCGTTGGGCAGCGCGCTCGGCCTTGGCCTGCGCCAGTTCCTTCTTCTGGGCCTCCTGCTGCTCGCGCAGCGAGTCCATGTCGATCGGGTTGGTGACCACCCAATAACAGATCGCAGCCAGGACCGCGGAGATGATCCAGTGCAAACCGAAGACCAGGGGCGCGGTGATGATGATCGCGACCTCGAAGCCCTTGACCGCGTTGGTGAACATGCCGGTCGGCATAGCACCGGCCTGCGTGGCCAGCATCGGCGCGCCGAAGTCGATCGGCTTGGCCGTGATCCAGCGGCACGCGCCGAGGAAACCGGCGGCAGCCGTCACGACCGCCAGCGGGATGGCATCGACCGGTGAGCTCCCGAGCCCGGTCATCGCCGGTGTCACGAGCAGGCCCCAGACCACGGCCACGCCCAGCGACACCATCATGGACGCCTTGCGCAGCTCGGGCTGCGTGAACGGGAAGCAGCGCGCGAGGCCCTGCGTACGCGTCAGGACCCGCAGCATGCCCAACAGCGGAATCATCGCGCCGAACAACACCAGACCGGACACCAGCGGAGTCAGTCGCCCGACACCCAGGGCCACCAGGGCATAGGGCACCACGACGGACACCAGCACGGGCAGGAACACCGTGGGCGTCCGCAGCACCCGGGCGAAGTCCCGTCGGATCATCGCATCGACGCCCTTGCCACGACCACGTTTCGGCGTGACCTGACCGCGCTCGACGGCATTGCGCTCCACGACGATGTCGCGGACGAGGCCGAGATCGAGGGCATACATCGCACCGGCCATGCCCGCCGCGAGCGAGCCACCCGACGTCAGCCGGGCCCGCCGGATGCGGTTGAGGCGGAGAAAGGCGAGTACGCCGGCCAGCACCAGCACGACAGCCCCGGTTGCCGCCACCACGATGGTGATCGCCGCTTCGCGCGCCTCCCCGAGGTCGAAGCCGAACCACCGCGCGGCGATGCCGACGACCAGCACGAGGCACGCCACGGACACGGCGCTGAACAGATAGACAGCGATCTTGGTGAACTGCGTCCTGTCCGCACCCTGCTCGGCGGCCGCGAAGGCCACGATTCCGGCCGCGGCGAGCCCGGTCGCCACGGCCCACATCACGATGAGCTGCACCGACGACCCGGTCAGGGCCGCGACGAGCGCGCCTGCGCCGGCGCCGATGAGCGAGGACAGGATGATGGCCGACACCAGCCGCGTACGCAGCAGCGAGGCCCGGTCGATCGGGGCGTCGAGCATCCAGAAGCCCTCGGCCGCCGACGCGAGCACGGGCCCGAAGAGCCGCGCCGCTGCCACGGCGAGCGCGACGACGGCGCCGAGTACGGCGAACGGCAGCAACGTGCGCGCCGACTGGCAGCTCGTCGTCACACAGCCGGCGGCGGAACTCTGCGCGTTCATGACGATCTGGACGACCATCGCGCCGATGACCGCGACGGCCAGGACCACGACATAGGCGTCCTGGATCGCTTCCCACAACGTCTTGGTCGCGCGGCCGGTCCGCCAGTCCTTGACGAGGAGTTTCAGTTGGCGTTCGTCGGCCTCGTGATCAGCCAGGGGCCCGCTCATCGGCGCTTCTTTCCGTGGGACGGACGGGGCTTCTGCTTGGGCTTGTTGGCGGGAGCCTGGGACTCCGCAGCCTGTCCGGTCGGCTGGGTGGACAGCTGGACCTTCTCGGCGAGCGATTCGCTCTCCTCCCCTTCCTCACGGTCCGGGCCGATGCGCACGATCCGCGTGGCGACCTGCTCGACCAGATAGGGCTCGTGGGAGGCGAAGACGAGGGCGAGTCCGTCCTTCAGTTCCGAGTTGAGCCGCTCGGCGAGCCAGCGCACACCCTCGGTGTCGAGTCGCTGCTCGGGTTCGTCGAGAACGAGGAGCTTGCGGGGGCGGACGAAAGCGGTGGCGAGCGCCAGTCGGCGCCGCTGGCCGGACGACAGCGTCCCGGGCAGCTGACCGGACTGCGGCACGAGCTGCACCTCGTGGAGCACATCGTCGACCACCTGATCGGGCTCGGCGAGACCGTGCGCCCGGGCCAGGAGATCGAGATGCTCCACCACACTGAGGTCGGGGAAGAAGTCGAGGTCGTCGATGACGGTCGCGAGGTTCTTGCGGATCGTGCGGGAGGTCTCGCTGAGCTTCTCGCCGCAGATGGTGATCTCACCCTCGGTCGGGCGGTCGGCGCCCACGAGGCACCGCAGCAGCGTCGACTTGCCCGCACCGTTGCGACCGGTCAACGCGATTGCCTCACCGGAGCGAACCTCCAGGTTGAAGTTGTCGATGATCGCGGTCTGACCGTATTTCCTGGTCAGTCCGGACACCTTGAGGATCGACTCTCTCGCCATGCGCCCAATCCTCCCCCGGGACCCAAACCCTCACCAAACCGTCTCGCGGCGCCGGTGGAGGCCGGACTCGCGGGCGGAAGAACTGTCCGAGCCACCCGTTAAGCTCGCTTGCGTGCCTCGATCCGATTACCGCGCCACGCTGGCGAAGCGCCGTGCCGACATTGCCGAGATGTTCGACGGTGTCGCCGAGCGCTATGACCTGATGAACGATGTGATGACCGCCGGCCAGATGCGGCGGTGGCGGCGGGCGGTGTTCGAGGCGGTCGATCCGCAGCCCGGCCAGCGCATCCTCGACCTCGCGGCCGGCACGGGAACGTCGAGCCGGCCGTTCGCCGATGCCGGCGCCCTGGTCATCCCCTGCGACCTCTCCCTCGGCATGCTCCGTGTCGGCAAGGAGCGGCAGCCCGACCTGCCGTTCGTCGCCGGTGATGCCCTCGCGCTGCCGTTCGCGGACGGCGCGTTCGACGCGGTGACGATCTCCTATGGCCTGCGCAACGTGGAGCGCACCGGTGACGCGCTCGCCGAGATGCGCCGCGTGACCCGGCCCGGCGGTCGCGTCGTCATCTGCGAGGTCTCGACCCCGACCAATTCCCTGTTCTCCAAGGTCTACAAGGACCATCTGCTCGGCGTCCTGCCCATGCTCGGCAAGGTCGCTTCGTCCAATCCGTCGGCGTACGCCTATCTCGCCGAATCCATGGCCACCTGGCCCGATCAGCAGACCCTGGCCGACCTCATGGCCGCCGCAGGCTGGCGTGAAGTGGCCTGGAAGAACCTCTTCGGAGGGACGGTCGCGATCCACCGCGGGCTTGCCTGACATGGCGATCATCCTCGATGCCTACGCCGCACGCACCTGTGCGGTGAAGACCTGGAATCGCTTCGCCCCCGGCGTGGAGCGCCCCGTCGCCGACGAGTCGCTGCGCGAGAGCTTCGCCGGCGGCATCAGTTTCAGCGACCAGGTCCTGGAGTCGCTCCTGGAGGCGTACGCCGGCGAGATCGCCGACCTGCGCCACCTGCGCGACCAGCCTCCCCGATCCCAGGAACGCGCGTGCCTCGCGGCGTTGCAGGCCGGCATTCCGGTCATCATCGGCGGCCTCCTCCCGTTCGATTTCAACGGGCACCGATCGGGCCGCGCCGACCTGTGGGTCCGCGGCGCCGACACCGTCGACGGCATCCCCGGTTATCACCCGGTCGTCATTGCGCGGCGGCTCGTCACCGAGAAGCGCCAGTCGGGCCGCAACCAGTGGTCGGTGCCGGCGAGTGGGCTCGCCGCCCCGGCGTTCGTCGATGCGGAAACCATCGACAACCGCGCGATCCGGACCCAGCGGGACGGCGTACTGCTCCAGGTCGCTCATTATTGGCGCCTGCTCGAGGCATCGGGCCACGCCGCGTCGGGTACGCCGGTGGCCGGCATCATCGGCACCGACGACTATCACGGCCTGGGCCAGCCGTCGATCACGTGGATCGACCTGAACGAGCCGATCATCCGCACCTTCTCGCGCTCGTCGGAGACCGGATGGGCGCTGCGCACGGTGCTGGAACGCTATGACCACGAGCACGACTTCCGGGTGAAGGTGGCGGAGAACGCGCTGGCCGCCGAGATCCCGATCGTCACGCCCATCCGCAACCGGGAGTGCGATTCGTGCGACTGGTGGGAGGTGTGCAAGCCACAGCTGGGCGAGGACGACCTGTCGGTCCGCATCGACAAGGCCCCGCTCGACATCCGCGAGATCAGCGCCCTGCGCGCGCTCGGCATCCGCACCGTCACCGACCTCGCCGGCGTCGACCTGGTGGCGCTGAAACCGCGCTATCTGCCGGAGGTACGCCACCGCCAGGCCGCCGAGCAGCGTCTCGAAGTCGCCACGCGGCGGGCCCGGCTCATGGTCGAATCGGTCGAGCTCGAGCGTCTCACCAGCGGGCCGATCGACGTGCCCCGCGCCGATATCGAGATCGACTTCGACATCGAAACCGCCGCGGACGAGCGCGTCTATCTGTGGGGATTCCTCGTCAACGACACCCGCACCGCCGATCCGCCGGAGTTCGTGCAGTTCAGCGCCTGGACCGATCTGGATCGTGCGGCCGAGGCCGATCTCGCGCGCCGGGCGGTCGGCTGGCTCAAGTCGCTCGTCGAGGGACCCGCGAGCGTGCGCGTCTATCACTACTCGGCCTACGAGGTCGTCCGCATGCAGCAACTCGCCCAGGTGTCGGGAGATCCGCTCCTGACCTGGGGGGCCGACTATGCCGCGACCGAGTTCTGCGACCTGTTCCTGACGATGAAGGACCACTGGTTCGGCACGCGCGGGCTGGGGCTCAAGGTCGTCGCGACCGTGGGCGCAGGGTTCAACTGGCGCGACACGGATCCGGGCGGGCTGAACTCGCAGGCGTGGTTCGACGACGCCTGTCACGGGCCGACACCCGAGATCCGGGCGGCCGCCCGGCAACGCGTCCTGGACTACAACGAGGACGATGTCCGCGCGACCTTTCAGTTGCGCAATTGGCTCCGTGCCCTGTGACCGGATGATCGCCCGGGGCCGATCCGTAAGCAGTTGGCCCGAAAGCTGACAAGATCCCCGAAGAAGAATGGAACCTCACACGCCCAGCCGGACTCTTCCGGGTGTGGCAGGCATTCGCGACGGCGGTCGCTCGAGGTCAGTGAGAAGGGACTGAGGTGCGACGCGACGCGGGATTCGATGGCATGCCCATGCAGGAGGCCAGTGATGAGGTGTTGTGGAACGGTGTGCGTGACGGGATCGAGTCGGACTTTTCGGCCCTCTTCAGACGACACAACAAGGTCGTCTACAACTTCGCGTTCCGCTCGACCGCTTCCTGGAGCATGGCCGAGGACATCACGCAGGCGACGTTCACCGGGCTGTGGCGACGGGCACGGGCCGGATCGGTCGATCCGCTCCGGCACGAATCCGCGGTGCCGATCCTCATTTCGATGGCCCGCAACGAGGTGCTCAACGCCACCCGTGGCGACCAGCGCCGGTTGCGCCTCGTCCACAAAATCGAGGAACAACCGCGAGGAGACAGCAACAACGTCTCCCACTGGTTGGATCAGGAGGCCGGCATGGCCCGGGTCCGCGAGGTGCTGAACAACCTGCCCGAGAACCAGAGAGCGGTCATCGAGCTCGTCGCCTGGAGCGGGCTCGAGATGGATGAGTGTGCCGCAGTCCTGAAGATCCCCGTCGGCACCGTCAAGTCCCGCCTCAGCCGGGCACGCAAGAAGCTGGCGACAACCGAAGTTTCGCATCTGTTGGGAGGTGACGTGCGATGACCAACTGGGACGACACCCCGTTGCGCGAGCGCGACCTGCCCAACTCCGAACTCATGCTCGCCCGCATCCTGCGTGACGCCGAACACGATCACGTCGTGGTGGAGGAACTCGACGGCCTCGACGCCACCCCGCCCCGGCGCCGGTGGCTCTATGCCGTGGCCGCCGCGGTCATGGCCGTGGCGATCGGCTCCATCGGCTGGATCGCCATGCGCCCCGACAGCCGTTCGTCCGAGCCGGCCCAGCAGACCACGGTTCCGCCCGCAACGAGTACGCCGAGCCCGACTCCGACGCCCGAGCCCACCGTGGAGGCCCAGCCCCAGGAGACGGAGGAACCCGCCCCGCGCCGGACTCCCACCGCCACGCCGACTCGGCGTACCACTCCGACTCCGTCGGCCCGCCCCACCGCCACGCCGAGCGCCACACCCTCGACGACAGCGACCCCCCTGCCGACCGAGGCTCCCGGAATCAACACGCTGGTCGTGCGCCGGGAGACCTCACCGCATGCGGGCATGGATTATGTGCACGTGCGTTATGAGCTCTGCTCCGGCTCGGGGACGGCCACCGTGGTCGGCCCGGTCGCCGAGGAACCCGGCCAGTCGATCACGACGCTCACGCCCCCGGCGGACATCGGCCCGCGGCTGGGGTCGGGCGGCAGCATCGGCGCCTACGAGTGCATCCCGCGCGGGGTGACCCTGCTCGTGGACGACCGCGCGACGACGGGGACGATCGGGGTGCTGATGACGTTTGCCGCCGGCACGCCCGAGATCCGCTACAACGGCACCCACAGTGTGTCGTTCACGATTCCCTGAATCTGATCAGGCGAACCAGGCGTCGACCTCGGCGGCGTGGGAGTCCATCCACTTCCGCGCCGCCGCGAGGGCGTCGAGACCGTCGAGCTGCATCGAGCAGTCCATGACGTTCACATCGGCGACGGTGTAACGGATGCGCCCGAGCACCTCCCGCGTACGCTCCGGCAGCTTCGCCCACGCGTCCTTGTGGGCCAGGAGCGACGCCCGATCCGGGGGCGGGAAGATCCCCAACGGGTCGTCGAGCGGTCGCAGGTCGTGCACCTCGTTGATGAACATCGGCTGCCACATCGGGGTCGCGAACCAGTCTCCGGCCTTCATTCGGTCGTTGACATTGTTGATGACCGCATCGATGTCGCCGTGGACGTGGTCCCAGCCGAGCGCATCCAGCCCGTAGTCGACGACCAGCTTGTCGGAGCGCATGCTCAGTCCCGCGCTGCCCTTGGTTCCCTGGACGATGCGGGTGGTGAACTTCTCGGCAACCTCGGGCCGGGCGAGATCGGCCAGCGATCGGACGTCCTCGTCGACGTAACCCGGCACGGCCCAGAAGAAGATCGCATCGTCATAGAGCGGCGCCACCTCGACGACGTCGTCCTTGACCATCTCCCAATACACCTCGTGGCCACCCGGCAGCCAGGCGTCGGCGAAGAGGTCGTGCTCCCCGGAGCCGAGGAGTGGATACATGTTCGGGTGGGCGCCCTCGACGACCTCGACCTCGTGGCCGAGCCGGAGCAACACCTCCTCGACGACCGCCGCGGCGACCTGATGGAACGACTCGTCGATCCGGCCCAGAACAACCTTGTCCAGCGACATGCCCAGCTCCTGTCTCGTGGCTCCGGCCACTATGTCAGGCTCGACCCCAGAGCGATCAATCGGGCGGCCTGCGCCCGCCGATCGTCCCGGGACACCCGGATTTCGACGATCTCGCGTCCGCTGACGGGTTCGGCGAGGAGGGTACGCAGGGTCGCCAGGTCGGTCACCTCGCGATGGCGCCAGCCGTAGGCCTCCGCCAGCGGGCCGATGCGCACGCGGGTGGGAGTGCCGAAGATGCGCTCGAACGACGCCGCGTACTCGTCCGCCCCCTGCTCCAGCAGGTGGAAGATCGAGCCACCGTCGTCGTTGACCACCACGACCCGCAGATCCGGCGCACGTTCCAGCGGGCCGATCAGGAGCGAGCCCACGTCGTGCAGGAACGTCAGGTCGCCGAGCAGAACGGTCGTCGGGCCGTGGATCAACGCGATTCCCTGCGCGGTGGCGAGGGTTCCGTCGATGCCGGCGAGGCCGCGATTGGCGTACGCCCGGGGTGCGGTCTCCGCCACCGGCGCCAGGTCGAGGTCGCGGATGGGATTGGACGACCCGATCACGAGGGTGTCGTCGGAGGTCAGGGACTGCCAGACCGCCGCCGCGACCGTCAGCCCCGAGAGTTCGTCACCGAGCTCGGCGTCGATGCGGTCGCCGAGCTCGAGGCCCGCCATGATCCATTCCATGTCCCAGCCGGTGCCGTCGGGGACGATTTCGACCGCATCGATGACGCGCGCGACGTTGACCCCGGGGTCGACCCAGCGCGCACCGCCGGTGACGGCGATGACCTCGACATCGTCGCGGGCCAGCAGTCGGCTGACCGGACGGGACAGCGTGGGATGCCCGAAGAGCAGCACGCGCGTGATCTTCCCTGCGAGCTCGGTGTCGAGCAGCAGCCGATAGGTCCGGATCGCCGGGCCGAACCGGGCATTTCCGGAGGGCTCGCTCAGGATCGGCACCTCCGACCACATCGCGAGCCCGGCGGCCCGATCACCGACCGCCGGCGCGCAGTCGCCCACGAGCGCGACCGTCCCGCGGGAGGGAACGCGGACCACGTTCGGCGTCGCCACTGGTGGGGTGACCCGCGTCGGCGTGACCTCGGGCCAGTCGCCGTCGGTCGGGACCAGCGGTTCGGCGAACGCGATATTGAGCTGCACGGGGCCCGGATCCCGCGTGCGTACGCCCAGCGCCGTCGCCACGAGCCTCGAGACCTGGAAGGCCCAGGCCTGCGGCGTACCCTCCCCGCCCGAGATCTCCGCCACCCCCCGCGTGAACCGCTCGAACAGGCGGGCCTGGTCGGTGGTCTGGTTGGCCCCGGTGTGGAGCATCGTCGCGGGCCGATCGGCGGACAACACCATGATGGGTACGCCGCTGTGGGCCGCCTCCATCACCGCCGGCAGGAGATTGCCGACGGCCGTGCCGGAGGTGGTGACGATCGGCACGACGCGCCCCGAGGCCTTGGCCAGCCCCAGCGCCAGGAACCCGGCGGCCCGCTCGTCGATGCGGACGTGGAGCTCGACCCTGCCGTCCCGCGCGGCCTGTTCCCAGGCGAACGCCAGGGGCGCGGACCGCGATCCCGGACACAGCACCACGTGCCTGACCCCGAGTTGCAGCAACGCTGACACCACCGTCCGCGCGCAGTGAGTCGCTGTCATGACGCCGCTCCCGCCAGCCGTTCCGCCCACATCGCCGCATCCTCCTCGGACGCGGCACATCGCGCCAGGGCATCCGCGTCCGGCGTGATGGGCCGCACCGGCAGCATCCCGTCCACCGCCAGGAGCGAGTCCGCCGTCACGTCATCGGTCAGGAGCGCCCGGGTGTTCAGCCCGCACGCATAGGGCAGCTCCGGCAGCGCCGCCGCCAGCGCCACCCCGGCCGCAAGACCCACCGAGGTCTCCAGCGCCGACGACACCACGACCGGCAGCCCGAGCAGCTCGGCCAGTTCGAGACACCGCCGAACTCCCCCCAGCGGCTGCACCTTCAACACCGCCACATCGGCCGCCTCGAGTTCCTTCACCCGCTCCGGATCGCCGGAGCGACGGATGGATTCGTCGGCGGCGATGGGTACGCCGACCCCGCGGCGGAGCAGTTCACGGCGCAGCGTGGCGAGTTCCTCGACCGTGGAGACGGGCTGTTCGGCGTACTCCAGCCCCAGCCGCCCCAGCTCACGCAGCGCCGTGACGGCCTCGTCGACAGCCCAGGCCCCATTGGCATCCACGCGCACCGCGCCTCCGGCCCCCAGCGCATCGCGCACGGCCTCGACGCGTGCCAGGTCGTCCGCCAGGGTCTGTCCGGGCTCGGCGACCTTGACCTTCGCGGTGCGACAGCCGGACTCGGCGGCGAGGGCGTACGCCTGCTCGGGCCCGACCGCGGGAATCGTGACGTTGACGGGGACCTGGTGGCGTACCGGATCGGGGAACCCGACCTCGGCCGCCTCGACCGCGGCAGCGAGCCAGGGTCTGATCTCGTCACCGTGGTAATCCAGGAAGGGGCTCCATTCCGCCCAGCCCGCCGGCCCCTGCCAGAGCAGGCCCTGCCGCCGGGTGATGCCGCGGAACCTCGTCCGCATGCCGATGTCGAAACAGACGCTGTCCCCGAAACCCGACTCAGGCACCGGGATCCCGCACGACCACGACCGTCGTCTTCGCGTGGCCGACGACCTTCTCACTCACCGAGCCGAGCAGGCGCGACAGGCCGCCCAGTCCGCGCGAGCCGACGACGATGAAGCGCGCGTCCTCGCCCTCCTCGAGCAGCACGGTGGCGGGGTTGCCCTGTTCCGCGCGAAGGGTGACCTGCACGTCGGCGAACTCTCCCCTCAGGGCCTCCAGGTGACCCGTCATCCGCTCGGTGAAGCGGGCTTCGATCTGGTCGATGGGGTCGATGGCACCGGTCGCATGCTCATGGTCGAACGCCTCTTTCATCGAGAAGGCGTGCACCACGACCACGGGCAACTGCATCGCCCGGCCGAGCACCAATGCCTCCCGCACTGCCGCCATCGACTGCACCGATGAGTCGTCACCGACCACGATCTTGCTCACGTCACCCTCCAGCCCCTCCGCGTCCCTTGCGGGTTTCCGATAGCGTCCCCTTCGCGGATCTTCGATCCTACGCGTGTGAGGATGATGCGCGTGCTGCTGCTCCCCGGAACCGATCCCGGCCTCGAACGCGCCCTCGCAGCCGCCCTGGACGGTGGCCGGCCGGTGGCTCCGCTGCCGCCCGATCCGTCGGCAGCACTGGCGATGCTGCAGCCCGACGAGCCTGTGGTGGAGGACGATGCGGCCCTGATCGTGGCGACCTCCGGCTCGACGGGTACGCCCAAGGGCGTCGTCCTGTCGCGGCGCGCTGTCGTGTCCGGGTCCCGGGCCACCCACGACCGCCTCGGCGGGCCGGGGAACTGGACGCTGGCCGTGCCACCGCACTATGTCGCCGGGGTCATGGTCATCGCCCGGACCCTCGTCGCCGGCACCCGCCTGCAGCACGCATCGAGTGACCTGTCGGACCTACCTGAGGTGACGGGGCGGAACTACATCTCCCTGGTGCCCACGCAGCTCGTCCGCGGGCTCGCCGATCCGAGGATCACGAAGCGGCTGGCGGCCTATGACGCGATTCTGCTGGGGGGCGCGGCGGCGGCGCCGGAGTTGCTGGCCCGGGCCGAAGAGCGTGGCGTCCACGTCGTCACCAGCTACGGCAGCTCCGAGACCTCCGGGGGCTGTATTTATGACGGGGTGCCGCTCGACGGGGTAACCGTGGATCTCGTGCCGGCCCCCGATCGGCCCGGCACCACCCGGGTCGCAATCACCGGCGACGTCGTGTTCTCGGGCTATCGACTGCGGCCCGACCTCACGCACGAGGTCCTCGACGGCCGGACGCTGCTGACCCGCGACCGGGCGGACTGGGTTGACCGACGACTCCGCATCCTCGGCCGTCTCGACGATGTGGTGATCTCGGGCGGGATCAATGTGGACCTGGCCGCGGTGGAGCGGGCGTTGCACGACGTGGATCCGCAGGGCGTCGCGCTGGGCGTACCCGATCCGGAATGGGGCGCTCGCATCGTCGTCGCGATCACGACCGATCACTCGCTCGCGGACGTCCGGGCCGCCCTCACCACTCTCGAATCACCCGCTCGACCGCGCGGCCTGCTGAGACGGGACCCCCTTCCCCTCACTCCGACGGGCAAGATCGACCGTCAGCAGTTGCTGGAATGGTGGGCCGCCGGCCCCGGGGAATGCCCGGCGTGGAAGGAATCAATGTGAGCACGTTCGCCAACTGGCTGGAGGGCGCTCGCCCGCGGACCTGGCCCGCAGCGGTGTCACCGGTGCTCGCGGCGTCGGGGGTGGCCTGGCACTACGATGCCTTCGACCTGACCCTCGCCCTCCTCTGCCTTCTCGTGGCGTTCGCACTGCAGGTCGGCGTGAACTTCGCCAACGACTATTCCGACGGCATCCGCGGCACCGACGCCGATCGCGTCGGACCCATGCGACTCGTCGGCTCGGGGGCCGCCTCCCCGCAGACCGTGAAACTGGCGGCGTTCGCCTGCTTCGGCGTCGCGGCTCTGGCCGGGCTGGCGATCGTGGCTCTGAGTGGGCACTGGTGGCTGCTCGCCGTGGGCGTGGCCTGCATCCTCGCGGCCTGGTATTACACCGGCGGCAAGCGCCCCTATGGGTACGCCGGCCTGGGCGAACTGTTCGTCTTCATCTTCTTCGGCCTGGTGGCGGTGCTGGGCACGGTCTATGTCATGCTCGACCGCGTCCCGTGGGCCGCTGTCTGGGTCGCCTGCGCGATCGGCTTCCTGGCCTGCGCGATTCTCGTCGCCAACAACCTGCGCGATCTCCACGGCGACATCAAAGCCGGCAAGAAGACCCTCGCCACGCGTCTGGGCGATGGCGGCACGCGCTGGTTCTACATCGCGCTGCTCTTCGCGGCCGTGATCGCCGTGGTGCTCGCGGGCACCGCCAGCAACATGCGTGCGGCGATGCCCGGCCTGCTCTTCGTCGTCGTGGTGTTGCCCGCCATGCGGCGCGTACGCGAGGGCGCCACCGGCAAGGACCTCATCGCCGTGCTCAAGGCCACCGGTATCGCCGAACTCGTCTGCGCCATCGGCCTGTTCGTCGGCTATCTGGTGGCTGCCTGACCTGGACAGACGAAGGGTCGACGGGTGGACCAGCCACCCGCCGACCCGGCGTACTCAACCCTTGACGCACACCACCTGACGCAGGGTGGCGACGACGTCGACGAGGTCGCGCTGGGCCTCGATGACGGCGTCGATGTCCTTGTAGGCACCCGGGATCTCATCGATCACCCCGGCGTCCTTGCGGGACTCGACGCCCTCGGTCTGGGCGATGAGGTCGGCGATGGAGAAAGTCTTCTTCGCCTTCGTCCGCGACATCACGCGACCGGCTCCGTGGGACGCGGACCAATACGACGCCGGGTTGCCCAGGCCACGCACCACATAGCTCCGCGTGCCCATCGAACCCGGGATCAGACCCAGGTCACCCAGTCCCGCGCGGATCGCACCCTTGCGGGTCACCAGCATCTCCTGGCCGTCGATGACCTCCTCGGCCACGTAGTTGTGGTGGCACGAGATCGGCTTGTCGAACTGCACATCGGCCCCGGCGAATCGGTCCGCGACGATCTTCATGATCAACGCGAGCATGACCGCACGGTTGCGCGCCGCATACTCCTGCGCCCACATGAGGTCGTTCCGGTACGCCGCCATCTCGGGCGTACCTGCCAGGAACACCGCGAGATCCCGATCCGGCAGGCCCTGGTTGTGCGGCAGCTTGGCCGCGGTCGCCATGTGGATCTTCGCGAGCTCGTTGCCGATGTTGCGGGATCCGGAATGGAGCATGAGCCAGACGTTGTCCTCGGTGTCGAGGCAGACCTCGATGAAGTGATTGCCCGAACCGAGGGTGCCGAGCTGCTGGTGCGACCGCTGGTGCAGCTTCTGCACCCGATCGGTGAGCGACTCGAACCGTGCCCAGAAGGGCCGCAGTTCAGGCTTGCCCCACTTGTCCGTCAGGACGGCCGGGAGGTGACCGTCCAGGCGCCGCAGGTCAACGGGCTGATCATGCGATGCACGCCCAAGGGGGATCGCGTCCTCGATCGCCCGGCGCAGGCTCCCGAGGTCCTCGGGCAGGTCGGCGGCGGTGAGGGACGTCTTCACGCCCTCCATGCCACAACCGATGTCGACGCCGACGGCCGCGGGCGCGACGGCGTTCGCCATCGCGATCACGGAGCCGACGGTCGCACCCTTGCCGAGGTGGACGTCGGGCATCACGCGGACGCCGTGGGTCCACGGCAGCCGGGCGATGTTGCGCAGCTGTTCGGTCGCCTCGGGCTCGATGTCGGCCTCACGGGCCCACATCTGCACATCGGGTACGCCGGACAGGGGGACGGGGAACACAGTCATGCCTTTCGAAAGGGGTGGGGATGCGCCGGAGGTTCCCGGCATCCCATCCAGGCTAGGGACCGATCTTTCGCACCGCATCCGGTTTTGTGCGGCCACAACGCCGGATACCATGGCTCGCATGGTGCGATTCCTGCCGATCGTGGTGATCGTGCTGCTGATGATCTACTGCGTGATCGAGGTGGCGCAGTCCCGACCCGACGAAGTTCGCCGCGCGCCCCGCTGGCTGTGGGCAGCCGCGGTGATCGGTCTGCCGTTGATCGGCTCCGTCGCCTGGTTGTTCCTCGGTCGGCCCAATGCCCGCTCGATCGCGGACGCGGTGGACGAGCGCTTCCCGATCGCCCCGGATGACGACCCGGACTTCCTCAAGCGCCTGCGCTAATCGGCCACATCGGCCGCGCTGACGGTGTGGGCCACGGTCATCCTGATCAACCATTCGCCCGGTACGCCGTTGCGCGCGCCATACTCCTCCGCCCGATCCGCACCCATGTAGCGACCACCGATGACCGCCGCCCAGCGGCGTACCTCTTCGAGATCCTCGATGATCTCCACCGGACCCTGCACGGTGACGAACGAGAACGGCGCGCGATCATCCTGGACCGTCAGTGCCGCATAGCCCGTTTTCTTGAGCGTCCGCCCTTTCACCGTGCCCGCCCCGGTGTTGAAGAGAATTGATCCGTCTTCGTCGACCACGAACCAGACCGGAGCCAGGTGCGGTCGGCCGTCCTTGCGGGTCGTCCCGAGTACGCCCGGCCGGGCCGGCTCGGACGTCAGGAATGCGTGCACTTCTGCGTCGCTCATGCGGTGGTATGCCATGGGAAGAGCGTAAGCCGCGCACAGATTGCTAGCATTGCTGTCAGGAGGTGATTTCGATGGCAACTCTCACCATTCGACGACTGAATGAGCGTACGCATGCCCGGCTGAGGACCCGAGCCGCGCGTCATGGGCGATCGGTCGAGGCCGAGGTGCGCGCCATCCTGGAGAACGCCGTGGGCCTACCCGAGGAGAACCTGTTGATGGCCCTCCATCGAGAGTTCAGCGACGCCGGGGGTGTCGACCTTGAACTTCCGGAGCGTTCGGGGCGCGCGCGAGCCGCAGAATTCGAATGATCATCGCGGACTCGAACATCCTGTCCGAGCTGATGCGTCGACAGCCCGACCCCATGGTCGTCGCCTGGGCAGCCGGCGTGGGGCCGGGTGACCTGGCGATCACGGCCATCACGGTGCAGGAAATCCAATACGGCCTGGGCCGGCTCCCGGCCGGGAAGAGACGCGCAGAGCTGACGGCGCGGTGGGAGGCCGTTCTTGAGCCCTTCGCCGATTTCGTTGCGGCCTATGGCGCCGACGCGGCGGTCGCCACTGCCCGGATTCTGGTCGAATCCGACGCCCGGGGGCGACCCATGGAACTGGCCGATGCCCAAATTGCGGGGATCTGCGCCACCCTCGACGCCAGCCTGGCAACGCGCAACGTCGAGGACTTCACCCACGTTCCCCGGCTGACTTTGATCAACCCTTTCGATCAAGACGAGAAGAATTGATAGGCGCCGGCGTTCCCACGGGAACGCCGGCGCTTCTCGTTGTGGTTCAGCCTGCGGTGTTGTGACCGTTCGAGCCCTGGCCGATGGAGTCGGTGGCCTCCTCGGAATACTTCGCCACCAGCTTGGTCAGGTCGACGCCCGTGGTGTTCTTGATGAGCTCCATGGTCTGGACCACGTTGTTGGTGACCTGCTTGGGCACCGCGCCGGCACCATCGGTGGAGACGACCGTGAGCTTGTCGATGCCGGCCATGGGCGCGGCGACCTTCTCGGCGACCTGCGGGAGGACCTCGACGAGCATCTGGAGCACGGCCGCTTCGTTGTATCGCGCGAACGCCTCGGCGCGCTTGTTCATCGCCTCGGCCTCCGCCTCACCCTTGGCCAGGATTGCGGCGGCCTCGGCCTCACCCTCGGCGCGGGTGGCTTCGGCTTCGGCGATACGCCGGGCCTTCTCGGCCTCACCACGGCGGGCGCCCTCGATGGCCTCGGCCTCGGCGAGCGCGGAACGGCGGGACTTGTCACCCTCACCGGTCAGGCGCGCGGTCTCGGCGTCGGCCTCGGCCTTGGCGATGGAGGCCGCCCGGTTGGCATCGGCCTGGCGGATCGCCGAGGTACGCCGCGCTTCCGCTTCGGTTTCGACGCGATAGCGCTCGGCATCGGCAGGTTTGCGGACCTCGGTGTCGAGCTGGCGTTCCTTGAGCGCGGCCTGGCGTACGGCCACCTTCTCCTGCTCCGCCAGGATCGCCTGGTCACGATCCGCCTGGGCCAGCGGACCGGCGGCAGCGGCCGTCGCCTGGGCGGCATCGGTCTCGGCCTTGATCTCGGCGTTCTTCAGCGAGAGCTCGCGCTCGGCGATGGCGATCTGCTGCTCGGCAGCGATGCGGGCCTGCTCGGCCTCCTGGCGAGCATTCGCCTCGGCGATCGCAGCGAGGCGACCGACCTTGGCGGATTCGGGGCGGCCGAGGTCGGACAGATAGGTGCCGTCGTCGGTGATGTCCTGGATCTGGAAGGTGTCGAGGACCAGGCCCTGGCCGGTCAGCGACGACTCCGACTCATCGGCGACACTCTGCGCGAACGCGGCACGGTCGCGGATGATTTGCTCGACCGACAGCGCGCCGACGATCGACCGGAGCGAACCTGCGAGGGTCTCCTGGGTGAAGGTTTCGATCTCGTCCTGCTGGGTGAGGAAGCGCTGGGCCGCGGCGCGGATCGAGTCCTCGTTGCCGCCGACCTTGACGATCGCCACGCCGTCGAGGTTGAGCTTGACGCCCTGGCCCGACACCGCGCCGCGGATCTGGACCATGATGCGGCGCGAGGACAGGTCGAGCACATGAAGGCGCTGCACGAACGGCATCACGAACACGCCGCCACCCATGACGACCTTCTGGCCGGACAGGTCGGTCGAGATCTCACCGGTCTCAGGGTTGCGGACTTCCTTGCCCTTGCGGCCGGTGACGATATAGGCCTCGTTGGGTCCGGCAACTTTGTAGCGATTGATGATCAACAGGCCGACCAGCAGGAGGACGGCGATGATGCCGACTATCCCGAGGACGAGGGGCGGAACGAATCCGAGCATGCGGAACCCTTCTTGTTGCGACGGTGGTCGAGGTTGTCGACACCGCCGGTTTGGAAACGTGGAGCGCGATCAGGGATGCACGGGTTCGCCGTGACGCACCATGACCGATGTCGGGGAAAGGACGGCCGTCACCTCGACCAGGGTTCCCGCCCCGATCGGTTCGGCCGCGCGGGCATTGAGTTTGGTCGGGTGGCCGTTGACGGACACGCGGATCTCGCCGAGGCCGCCCGCGGGAATGTCGTGGATGACTCGGCCGGTGCGGCCGATGAGGTGATGGGAGCGCACGGTCGAGTCGGAGTCGCGGCTCGGATCCTTGAGGCGGGCGGTGAGCCAGGCGGCGAGTGCGCCGACCCCCAGCCCCACCAGCACGCCCGACACGATCGCGATCGGGAGGCTGTGCACGACGCTCAGCGCGATCGCACCGGCGAAACCGAGGGCTCCGACAAACCCGGCCAGGCCGGCGAAGGAGAAGAAATCACTGTCGATGGCGTCGAAGTTGAACAGGGAATCGAGCAGGTCTCCGACGAGCACCGCGAGCAGGAGGAGCGCTGCTCCCACGCCTCCGATGAGCAGGAAGACCGTCACCAATTCCCCATCACCCCCGTGCGTGTTCTGCTGCCATTGTAGGCGGTGCCGGGCTCAGCGGATCCGGCCGAATGAGCTGCCGGGCGCGCCATACTGACCGGGTACGCAGAGACGGGAGTGTGGATGAGTCAGGGCGCGGGTGGCGGAAACCAGAGCGACGGCGGGGGCTGGCCGACCTATCCGGGCGGGCCATCGGGGCCGGACTTCCGGGCCCCGGGCCCGTCGGGCTGGACCCAACCACTGCACCCGACCGGAGAACCGGCGTACCCACCGCAGCAGGGGCCGCCAGGCCGCATGCCACCACGGCCCAAGAGTCCCAACAACGGCCCGGTGATCGCGGTCATCGTCGCCATCGTGGTGCTGTCCGTGGTGGGCGCGACCGTCCTGGGCGCGGCCATCCTGGGCGCCGGCCGCGGCGAGCCTGTGCCCGACCCGACTCCCGGCCCGACCCGGTCGACCAGCACCGACCCGTCCCGACCGACCCCGACTCCCGAGGTTGCGAACGACCCCATTCCGTCCGCAGCGCCGGGCCAGCCACCCACCGGCGACCTCAAGGCGCGGGTGGATGCCCGCTATGGCACGTTCGAGACCATCCGACAGTCGGGCGACGGAAACGCGTCGTTCGATCTGCCGCCGGAGGCCCAGAACTCGGTCCTATGGATGAAGACCAGTGGTCCGGGCTGGTATTCGGTGAAGGGCGTCTTCGAGGACAGGTCGACAACGCCACTGATCTACGGCGAATCCGCGCGCGACGGGGTGGTCCCGATCGGGATCGACCACTGGGAGACCAAGCGCACGATCCGGATCGAGGTCGAGGCGCGCAGCACGTGGGAGATCGAGATCCGACCGGTCTCCTCGGTCCCGGTCTTCACGGGCGAGGCCTCGGGCAGGGGCCATGCCGTGCTGATCTCCGACAGCCCGGCGCGTGACGTGCAGATGGATTATCGGGGCAACTCCAACTTCATGGTCAAGCAATACGGCGAGAAGGACAACAGCCATCACGCCAACGAGATCGGCGATATCTCGGTGCCGGCCACGTTCGAATCGGGACTGTCTGTCCTGTTCGTCGAGGCCTGGCACATGGGCACCTGGAGCATCCGGCCGCGCTGATCCGGCTCTAGTCGGCTTCCTCATCGCCGAGCCCGCGGGCCATGAGCGCCTCACCGGTCGCCCGGGCGTACGCAACGGCGGCCACGACAACCGGCGCAAGCTGGGCGAACAGGTTGCGCTCGAGCCCACGGGCCCGGGCCGCGGCGCGTACGGAGGCGAAGGATCCGAACAGGAACGGGATGCTGCGGATCATGAGGGAGGCGGCGAGCCCCACCCGCTCGGGGTTGCCGCCGACCCAGCGCACGGGACGGGCGGCGGCTACCAGCGCATCGAGCAGGACGGGCGCCGGTGTGGTGAGCGTCAGGATGCGGGAGGCATAGAGGCAGACCACCAGGTTGGCGACCAGCATCAGGCCGTCCTGCCAGGTGCCCCAGATCAGTTGATAGGCCACGAGCAGCCCGGCCATGATCCACAGGGCGCGGGGCAGGGCGATACACCGACGCCAACCGAGCCGCGTCGACAGGACCAGCAGCGCCGTCAGCGCCAGGAAGACACCGGAAAGCCACGGCTGACGGACCAGGAGCGGAACGAGCGAGACGACCACCATCAGGGCGAACTTGGGGCCCACGCCGAGGCGGTGCAGCCAGGTTCGCCCCGGCACATAGAGGCCGAACAGTTGATGGTGCGCACTCATACCATCAACCCCCGATAGTGCTCGACCGCCGTGGAGGCCGGCCCGTCGAAGGCGATCCGACCCGCATCGACCACGAGAACCCGTTCGAAGTCGAGCGCGAGATCCAGGTCGTGGGTCGACACGATGAGCTGCTGTTCCAGATCCGCGAAGGCGGCACGCATGAGCTCGCGATTCCGCAGGTCGAGCAGGGTGGTGGGCTCGTCGGCCACAATGATCGCCGGCTCGACGGCCAGCACGGTCGTGAGCGAGACCAATTGCCGCTCCCCGCCGGACAGGTCATAGATCGACTGGCGGGCCAGCTTGCCGAGCCCCCGGGCTTCGAGCAGGGCGTACGCCGCCGCCTCACGTTCCGAGCGGCGCCGGATCCGACGCCGCAGGCTGAGTTCGATGTCCTCGATCGGGGTGGACATGACGAGTTGGGCGAGGGGGTCGGTGAAGATGAATCCCACCTGCTGGCGTACGCGCTTGCCGTCCGCGACCGTGTCGACGCCATTGACCAGCACCCGACCCCGCGTGGGCGCAATGAGTCCGTTGAGGAGTCGCAGCAGCGTGGACTTGCCCGACCCATTGGCTCCGATGACCCCGATGCGTTGTTCGGTCAGGACCAGATCGACGCCGGAGAGCAGGGTCTTCGTGGCCACATCGCGGCCCGCGAAGACGGGGACCTCGACGTCGACGCCGACCAGCCGAATGTCGCTCACACGGCGACGGTAGCGGCCGCCGGCTTCCGGCTGCGGCCCAGCACCAGATCGGGAAAGGCCTTGTGGACAGCGAGGGCGAGGCCCGCGGCCACAAGATTCTTGACGACATCGCCGGGCCAGAACGCGATATCGGTGAGGAACGCCTTGCCGAGGGACATGTTGGCGTTGACCATGAGACCGAGGATGCCGGCCGGGTGGATGACCAGGATGCTGGCGGCGATTCCGGAAAGGAAATACCAGAGATAGCGCGGGCCGGGCAGCCTCGGGAGCACCGTCACCAGCAGTCCGGCGACCAGCGCGGCGACCGGGAATGACAGCAGATAACCGGCCGAGGGCTTGCCGAGGACCGCCAGTCCGGCCGCCCCACCGGCAAAGACGGGGAGCCCTGCGAAACCGACGACCAGATAGAGCACCACGGCGAGGAAGCCGCGGAGCGGCCCCAGCACCAGGCCTGCCAGAGCCACCCCCAGCGTCTGCAGGGTGATCGGCACCGGCCCGGCGATCGTGATCGCGGGCATGATCGACAACACGGCGATCAGCGCAGCGAAAACGGCGACGAGCGCGACATCGGTCGGGGTGAACGAACGACGGCTGGGAGCGGTCACAGCGCCTCCTCACAGAAAGACTTGAACAGTGTTCAAGGCGTGAGTATAGGCTCTCGCGTGAGCTGCTTCGCACAATCTGAAATGTCGACACCCACCCGCGGTCGTTGACCACTCCGGACAGATAGGACACCGTAAAAACGTCTGTCCCAGGTGCCCAATTCCCGGGCGTCGGTGGGACTGCAGGACGTGCCGGCGACAAAGGAGCATCGATGGCCACTCGACATGACCCCTCAGACCAAGGCGATCTGGGCGATACCCCCACCCGGGCCGAAAACGTCCCGGCATCGTCCGAGACCGATGCGAAGACCACCGCAGAGCCGACGGCAACCCGGGGCACCGCCGACAGGACCACTGCCGACGGAACCACCACCGACCGGACCACCGGTGCCGGGACCACCGCCGCCGGGACGACCGCCGCGACCGCTGCCCCGGCGGCCGCCCGGACGGGCGATACGCCCGAGGCGACGCGGCGCGAAAAGATCCAGGGCACGCGCGGAACTGTGCAGACCCGCGAACAGCGGCTCGAGGAGGAGGCCACCGAGCACCGACGTGAGTCGGCGTACCAGCTGGCCCGGGCCCGCACCAGCAACCGGACCTCGACCGACTTCGGCCTTCTGCTGCTGCGCGTGCTTCCGGTGATCATGTTCCTGCACGGCCTGCGCAAGGCGAGCAACTTCAGCGGCTTCCGCGACACCGTGGCAGGCAACAGCTTCGGCGCCCTGGCCCCCGATGTGTTCGCCATCATGGTCGTCGCCGGACAGCTCATCCTGCCGATCCTGATCGCCATCGGTCTGCTGACCCGCCTCTCGGCGCTGCTCATGGCCGTGATGATGGCCTTCGTCTGGGTTCTGACCCAGCTCCCGAACGGGCTGATCGACGCCCGGACGGGCGGCATCGTGGGCGAGGCCGCGATCATGTTCGTGATCGTGTCGCTCCCGTTGATCTTCACCGGTCCCGGCAGGTTCTCGCTGGACCATGCACTCACCGCAAAGCGTGCCGAAGCCCGGGCCCAGCGCCGGGCCGACAAGGCCGTCGCCTGAGGCGTACCCAACAAGAAAAGCGTGTCCCCGCCGAGCGGGGACGCGCTTTCTGTTTCAGCGGCGTCAGATGTCCTCGCGATATTCGGCGCGGGTGCCGCCGCCGGGGCGGGTGTCACGAACCTCGGTGACGGTACGCCGCGAACGGCTGTTCATGACGAGCTCGATGACGAGCCACACGGCGCCGGCGGCCACGAAGATCCAACCGATCATGGTGAGGTCGACATTGGGAATCATGTCGCTGATGGCGAGAGCAAGGATGAGACCGATGACAATCAGGGCAATGGGGCCGCCCACTCGGACTGCGCGCATAGGTGTTCCTCCGGTTCGTTCAATTGACCGACAAGTCGATCTATATTCGCACCAATAGCCCGTTTGTCCCGCATTCGCCGCGCTTCTGTCCTTGGGTACCTTGGACGCATGAGGCATCTCCTCCGCGTTCTGGCGCTGCTGGTCCTGACCGGGATCGCCCTGTCCTTCTCCCCCGTGGCCCACGCGGACGACCAGCCCTCGTCGTGGAATATCCCGCGTTATGACGTCACTGCACAGCTGCAGGGGGACGGCACCGCGCGGGTGACGCTCGACTTCGACTTCAATTTCGGCAATGACCCGGGGCACGGACCGTTCATCACCCTGCCCCTGCGCCAGGAGGTCCTCAACGATCCCGACGTGTGGCGCATGCTCGACGTCGACGTCGAGTCCGTGACCAGCGCCACGGGCGCCAACACCGCGATCCAGCGGTCGACCGAGAACGGGATGCTTCTGGTCCGCGTCGGCACCGAAGGCCGGCGCTTCACCGGGGTCCAGAACTACCGGATCACCTACCTCATCCGCGGCCTCATCGCCCCGAACCATCCCGAAAGCGGGCTCGACGAGTTCAACTGGAATGCCGTCGGCACCGGCTGGCAGGTGCCGATCCGCCAGGTCAACGTCACCGTGGAGGGGCCGGTCGACATCACGCGCACGGCCTGCTGGTCGGGCAGCGATTTCCGCTCCGCGTGTGACGCCGGCCAGCAGGGCGCCACGGCCACCTATTCGGCGACATCGCTCGGCATGGGGCGTGGCATGCAGGTGGTGGCCGGGTTCCCGGTCGGCACCTTCGTCGGCGCCGAACCCCGCTACACCAAGCGCGCCAACATCGGCAACATGGTCCCCGTCACGCCGCTGAGTGCCGGCCTGACCGGCGTGCTGAGCCTGATCGGCGTGGGCGCCGTCACCGCTCTGGTACGCCGCAGGGGTCGCGACCTGGCGTATGTCGGGCTCACGCCCGGCCTGACCCCGGCCCGCGGGCAGGAAGCCGCGGTGGGAGCCGCCAAGCGCACGCCGGTGACCGTGCAGTTCCAGCCGCCGCGCGGGGCAACCCCGGGCGAGGTCGGCACGCTGATCGACGCGAGCGCCGACAACCGGGATGTCACGGGCGCGATCATCGACCTCGCCGTGCGGGGTCACATCCACATCCAGCAGCTCTCCGATCAGGATTGGAAGTTTTCCCAGCGCCAGACGGATGACCAGCTCCTGCCCTTCGAACGGGAGCTGATGGGCCGCCTGTTCCGCGGCCGCCGCTCGGTCTCGACCACCGACATGAAGAGCCAGGCCTATGCCGGGCTGCTGCCGAACACGCGCTCGGCGCTCTATCGACAGGTGGCCCAGGAACGCCGGTGGTTCCAGGTCCGGCCCGATCTCGCCAAGGCTTCGGCTGTCGCGATGGGCGTCCTGATCGCCGTTGGTGGCGTTGGCCTCGGCTTCGTGTTGGGCTGGACGGCCGGGTTGGGCCTCATCGGCCTGGCCGGGGTGATCACCGGCGTGCTGCTGATGGCGCTGTCGGGAAAGATGCCGGCCCGGACACCGGAAGGCTCGGCCATGCTGGCTCAGAGCAAGGGCTTCGAGCTCTATCTGAAAACGGCGGAGGCCGACCAGATCCGGTTCGAGGAGGGCATCGACGTCTATTCGCGTTATCTGCCCTATGCGATCGTGTTCGGGGTCGCCGAGCGTTGGACCAAGACGTTCCAGCAGCTTGCCGCCGAAGGTCGCTATCAGCCGAATATGTATTGGTATGGCTCGCCCTATGGCAGCGGCTTCTTCTATGGCGCGGCCTTCGGATCGATGATGGATTCGATGACGGCGGCCATGTCCGAAGCGATGTCCTCGGCCATGACCGCCGGGACCTCGGCGACCGGTGGCGGCTCGGGCTTCTCGATGGGCGGCGGCGGCTTCGGCGGCGGTGGTGGCGGCGGCTGGTGAGCCTCAGAACTCCTCGCGCTTCTCTTCCTTGCGGACGACGCGCTGCGTGATATCGCGTCCGTCGACATCCTTGCCGCGTGCTTCCTCGACGATCTCGGTGGCGACCGGACGATTGAGGGTGTAGTCGAGCACGAACCAGACCACGCCGGCTCCGGCGACGATCCAACCCACGACGTTGAGATTGAGCCCCTGCAGGTTGCTCGTGACCGCGAGCGCCAGGATCAGGCCGATCACCACGAGCGTCAACGGCCCGCCCAATCGAACTGCGCGCATCACGATCCCCTGACTGTCGCTCACTTCGGCCCGCCTGCTGGCGTTCCCGGTGGCAAGATCCTAGAGCGTGATGACCGAACTGCTGGAACACGTGGCTCGCGGGTTCGAGGTCGTGGGTGTGTTCACCCTCGTCGTGGGCCTGCTGTTCGCGGTGACCCTGGCTCTGGTGACCTGGGCCAGATCCCGGGACGGGCGCCGGGCCTATCGGGCGCTGCGGGAGACCTTCGGCGGCGTACTCCTCCTCGCCCTCGAGATCCTGGTCGCCGCCGATCTCATCCAGACCGTCGCCGTCACTCCCACTCTGGGCAGCGTGCTGACGCTCGGCCTGATCGTGCTGATCCGGACTTTCCTGAGCTTCTCGCTCCAGGTCGAAATGGAGGGTGACCTCCCCTGGCGGCGTGCGCTGCGGTCGGGGGCTCAGGTCACTTCGGAGGCGGTACGCCGGGCCGGCCGAGCTGACTAGGTACTGTTGCGAAAGTGGCGCGGCGTCACTCGGGTTCCCCTTTGGCGTCGTCTTATTGTTGGGTTGGGCGAACCTCGGCCCACGTTGCTCCCGGGTCGGCTCCGGTGGCGCCTTCAGCTCCCGTAGCTCCTTTCAGCTTGCCCTCCCGCTGGGCTGGCGTACCAGCTCTGCCGAAACCACCGGAAACGTGCAATCTCGGGAGAAAACCCGTCGTTCAGCGTGCGTTCCCGGCAGCCAGCGTGCCTTGGCTGCTTGGGCGTGCGTTTCCTCGGGCCCGAATTCCACCCAGCTTGCCCTCGCCGACTCCGCCCCCGGTGCACGGGGCGCTGGAGACGCGAAGGCAAGCTGGCTGAGATGGGGCGCAAGCTCAAGACGTCAACGCGAGCTGACGAGACCTACGGGAGCCGAACAGAGTTACGGGAGCTGAAAGCACCCGCGGGGAGCCGACCCGGGAGCACCAAGGACCGACGGATTCACTCGTCCCACGATCCAGTAGGCCTGTCAGCCCGCCCAACGCCTTCCGGTTCACCCGACCCACTCCGGGAGTTCACCTAACCGTCCCTGAGGATTCAGCCCTCCTCCCTAGGTTCGGTGGCGACATTCTTTTTGAGGTCTTGCCAAGGAGGCACCGTGCACGACGACCATGACGAAATCAGCAACGAGAGCGGCAACAAGCTCTTCAGCGACATCGTGAACGCCCGCGCCACCCGGCGCGGCTTCGTTGTCGGCTCCCTGGGCGCCGCTGCCCTGACCTTCGTCGGCGCCAGCCAGGCGCAGGCCAACCCGAACAAGGGCCCCAACAACAACAGTGGCAAGGGCAAGGGTGCCGACAAGGGCCTCATCGGCTTCACGTCGATCCCGCTGAACGGTGGCCCCTACCCGACCATCGCCCCGGAGTACGCCCTCGCGGCCATCCTCCCCTGGCGCGAGAAGATCGACGGCTCGGGCGAGTCCTATCCCTACAACCTCACCTCCGAGCAGCAGGAGAAGGCCATCGGCCTCGGCCACGACGGCATGTGGCTGTTCAATGACGAGGTCCTCTGCCTCAACCTCGAATACGGCACGAACTACCACATGTTCGGCCGCAACGATGTCCGCAGCCTCGAAGAGGTCCGCACGGTCCAGGCCGCCCATGGCGTTGCGGTCGTGGCGCTCCAGCGGACCGGTGACACCTTCAAGATGAAGCGTGACCGTCGCAACCGTCGCATCCACGTGAACACCCCGGTCGAGTTCTCGGGCCCGGCTGCCGGCTCCGACCTGCTGGTCACCAAGATCGACAACCACAACCCCAAGGGCACCGTCAACAACTGCTCGATGGGCCACACGCCGTGGGGCACCTATCTCACCTGCGAGGAGAACTTCGACCAGTACTTCGGGTCGAAGGACAAGTCCTGGACCGCCAGCGACGAGCAGAAGCGCATGAGCATCTCCGGCCCCAACGAGGGTGCGGGCTATGGCTGGTTCGACTATGACGACCGGTTCGACCTCGCGAAGAACGAGAACGAGGACAACCGCTTCGGCTGGGTTGTCGAGATCGATCCGCAGAACCCGAACGCCAAGCCGATCAAGCGCACCGCGCTCGGACGCTTCAAGCACGAGGGTGCGACCGTCGTCGAGGGCATCGCCAAGCGCATCGTGGTCTATTCGGGTGATGACGAGCGCAACGAATACATCTACAAGTTCGTCTCCGCCCAGAACTGGCGCGCGATGATGGCCCGCGGCAAGCACCCGCTCGACGAGGGCACCCTCTATGTCGCCGAGTTCAAGGCCGACGGCACCGGTGTCTGGAACGAGCTGAGCCCGAAGAACCCGAAGCTCGCCGACAAGACCATGGACTGGATCCTGGTCAACACCCGCGCTGCCGCCGACATCGCCGGCGCCACCAAGATGGACCGTCCCGAGTGGATCACCGTTGGCCAGAACCAGGAAGTGTTCTGCACCCTGACCAACAACACCAACCCGGTTGGCCACCCCGACCGTCCGGCCAACCTGGCGAACAATGCCGACGGTCACATCGTTCGCTGGAAGGACAGCCGCAGCCACGTCGGCACGTCCTTCGAGTGGGACTTCTTCGCGATCGCCAAGGAGGTCCACGACAAGGACGGTCAGATGTTCGGCTCGCCGGATGGCATCTGGGCGGACATGAAGGGCCGCGTGTTCGTCGAGACCGATGGCACCCAGCCCGGCAAGAACAACGACCAGCTCCTGGTCGCCGACCAGAAGACCGCCGAGTTCAAGCGCCTGATGACCGGCGTCCGCGGCGGCGAGGTCACCGGCATCACCACCGCCGACAACCAGCGCGTCATGCTGGCCAACATCCAGCACCCCGGCAACGGTGACCCCGCGGTCACCGACTTCCCGTCGGCGATGCTCAAGGACGGCCAGACCGTCCCGCGTGACGCCACCCTGGTGATCGTCCGCAAGGACAAGGGCATAATCGGTTCCTGACCCCCTTGGTACGCCGCAGCGGTCCCGCCTCCGGGCGGGACCGCTGTCGCGTTCAGGAGGGTGGCCGCAGATACAACGCCGCGGCACGCTCGACTGTGCGTACCACCTCGTCCACGAAATCCGGCGGCCCGAGCACCCGGACATCGGGCGCAAACGTGACCACGGCCGCGACCGCCGCCCGGGTCACCCGGAAGGTCAGCTCGAGTTCCACGGACTCGGGCGTACGCGCACTTTCGGCGATCACCGAGCCGGGGGCCAACTGCACGGTGGCGACCCGGCGGAACAGGTCCTCGGCGCCGGTCGCGACCAGGACCCGGACGGGTTGGCCGGGCATCGCGTCCTCGAAGAAGCTGCGCAGATCACGCCAGAGCTGGCCGAGATCGAGGTCCTCGGGCACGTCCGCGGGCTCGTCGAGCAACTGCACGCCCTGGATCCTCGACGCCCGATAGGTGCGCGGGTCCCGGTCGCGGGCGGCGACCAGATACCACACCCCCGCCTGGTCGATCAGGCCATAGGGATCGACGGTCCGCCAGGTAGCTTCCCTGTCCCGAGCCGACTGATAGAGCAACTCCACCCGCCGGCGCCGCTGGCAGGCCTCCCGCAGCAGCGGGAGATGAGGCACCTCGTCGGCCGCGTTGAACCATCTGCGTCGGTCCGAGACCACCACTTTTCCCAGCGATTCGGCTTGTTGGATGCCGGATTCGGGCGTGGTGGCGGCCACCTTGGTCAGAGCGGAGGTCAGCGCGCGGCTGAGCCCGAGATCGGCGAGTGAGTCCCGGCCGGTCCAGGCGAAGAGCGCCTGGGCCTCGGTCGGAGTCAGACCGGTGGCATCGACGGTGAAACCATCCATGAGTACGCAGCCACCACCCCGCCCGCGTTCGGTATAGACCGGGACCCCGGCCGTCGACAGCGCCTCCATGTCGCGCAGGACCGTGCGCACGGACACCTCGAGCAACTCCGCGAGCCTCGGCGCGGGCAGGCGTCGATGCCGCTGGAGCAACAGCAGCAGTTGCAGAAGTCGATCGGCTCTCACAATTCCAAGTTTCTCTCAAATACATGACAGAAGATGTCATCTTTGTCCGATTTTCTTGGATTCACCACCTCACGAAGGAGCCCCCGATGTCCGATCGAATCGACCCCCGCCTTCCGCTCACCGCCGCGCTCGACCAGGCGGGCGCACTGATCACCACCACCGCCCCCGAGGACGCCTCCCGCCCCACGCCCTGTGACGAATTCGACGTCGGCGCCCTGATCGGTCACCTCGTCGCGATCCCGACCCGGATCGCCGTCATCGCCCGGGGCGAAGATGCGTGGGCTGTCCCATCCACTCTCGAGCTCGAACCCGAAGCCTGGACCGCCCGGTGGGCCGAGGCGCGGGCTGCTGTGGACGCCGCATTGGCCCCCGACGAGGTGCTGCAGCGGGAGTTCCGGGCCCCGTTCGGCACAGTGCCGGCCCCGATCGCCCTGGGGATGTATGTCACGGAGTTCCTCATCCACGCCTGGGATCTCGCCCGCGCCACGGGACGCGATGACCAGATCGACCGCGCGCTCGCAGACCGCATCGCGACCACGGCGCTGCCGCAGATCCGGCAGGCGATTCCGGCGGAGGGTCGCGATGAGATCCCATTCGGCCCGGTGGTCGAGGTCGACGACTCGGCGAGCCCGTTCGATCAACTGCTGGGGTGGTATGGCCGTGATCCCCGTCCCGTCCATGCCCAGGCCTGAGAAGAGGTCCAGTAGGTCCCGGCCGGTCCAGCCGCCCCGACCACCCGGGCCCGGTCGACCATCACCGCTTGCGTGACCGTCGACTATCGTCGCTCGGGTGAGCAACGACGCAGGCCCGGCAACGTGGGCGAGAACGGGTGACACGACCTCCGGTGAGCCGTTCGTCCATGCTCTGCGCAGTGCCGGGCCCTATATCCATGGTCACCACGGCCGGACGTTCGTCATCGCCATCCCGGGTGAGATCTGTGCCCTGGACGACACCGACCGGCTGCTCAGCGATGTCGCTCTGCTGGTCCGTCTCGGAGTCAAGGTCGTGCTGGTGCACGGCGCGCGACCCCAGATCGAGTCCGAGCTCAGCCTGCGGGGCATCGAGTCCCGGTTCTCCGGTGATCTGCGCATCACCGACGACGCGACGATGCAGGCGGTCCGCGCCGCGATCGGCATTCTTCGCACCGATATCGAGGCGCGTCTGGCCGCTTCGATGGAGACCGGGTCTCCGATGTCGCGCGTGCCGCTCAAGGTCGTCGGCGGGACCTGGGTCACTGCCCAACCCGTCGGCGTACGCGACGGGGTCGACCACCAGCTGACCGGAAAGGTACGCAAGGTCGACATCGCAGAGATCCGGACGGTCCTCGAAGGGGATCGGATCGCGCTGTTGTCCCCCCTCGGCTATTCGCCGACCGGCGAGACGTTCAACCTGCGCAACGCCGAGGTCGCCCAGGCCGTGGCAACCGGCCTGGGCGCCGACAAGCTCATCTTCGTGATGGAGTCGGAACCCGTCACCTGGCGGCTGCGGACGCCCGGGGGCGACGCGGGCCAGATGCCGCTGTCCCGTGCCGAGCAGTTGCTGGCAGCCGAGTCCCGCCAGGAGGAGCTGACCCCCGAGGACCGCAACTGCGTACGCGCCGGATTGGCCGCCGCCCGCAACGGCGTCCGCCGCGTCCATTTCATCGGCACCGACGGCGCGAGCCCCCTGCTGCGCGAGCTCTACACCCGCGACGGCTGCGGGCTCATGGTGTCGGCCGATGACGACTACGAGTCGACCCGTCGGGCCCGCATCGACGACGTCCAGGGCATCCTGACGCTGATCCGCCCACTCGAGGAGGCGGGCATCCTGCGCCCCCGGAGTCGGGAGCAGATCGAGCTCGACATCGACGAGTTCTCGGTGATGGTCCGCGACGGCATGGTGATCGCCTGCTATGCCCTGATCGAGTACGCCGAGGAGTCCGCAGGCGAGTTCTCCTGCGTGGCCACGCATCCCGATTATCAGGGCCGAGGCCTGGCTGCGGCCATGCTGCGGCACGCGCGGATCGCTGCCAAGGAGCGGGGGCTGAGCCGCCTGTTCGTGTTGACCACCCAGACCCCGGCCTGGTTCGTCGAACACGGTTTCACCGCGGGCACGGTCACCGACCTGCCCGCCCGGCGCCGGTCCGGCTACAACCCCGCCCGGAATTCCCTGGTGTTGACCCACCCGCTCTGAGTCGGGGTCATTCCGGTCGGGCCGGCAGCGACCGCTTCAGCACGTCGGTGTCGAAGAAACCGACCACCCGGCGTACCCATCTCCCCTCGATCTCCAGCGCGACCAGCTGGAACGCGGCAAGGCCATCGTCGTCGCGGAGATACATCCCTGCGCCCGGGCGCCCGTTGACGATGCAGGGCACCATGACCAGATCTCCCGCGGCCCTCGCCGGACACTGATTGCGGACCAGGATGCCGATGGCCTCGGGCCCCGCATAGAAGCGGTCGAACGGCGGCATTTCCCACGTCGCCTGTGCGGCCATCAGTTCCACGACCGCATCGATGTCGTACGCCTCGAAGGCGGCACAGAAGTCGGCCCACACCTGGCGCTCCGTCTCGTCGAGCTCCCCGACGGTCGCCCCTCGACGGTGAGCCCATCGCCGACGGAGGCGCGGGCCCGCTGCAGCGCACTGTTCACCGCGGTGACACCCACCCCCAGGATCTCTGCGGCCTCACCGGCGGAGAACTGGAGCACATCGCGCAGGACCAGCGTCGCGCGCTGGTTGGGAGGGAGGTCCTGGAGGACCGCGACCGCCGCCAGTCCCACCCCTTCCCGCGCGGCGACTGCCTCGCCCGGTTCCGGCTGGGCCCGGCCCCACAGCACCGCATCCGGCAGCGGCTCGAGCCAGGACTCATCATGCCGTGCCTCGATGGGCGCATCGGGATCGCCGGCCGGCTGGCCCAGGCCGGTCGGCAGGACCCGTCGCGACGCTGCCCGGGCGGCGTTGATGCAGACGTTGGTGGCGATTCGATACATCCACGTCCGCACCGACGACCGACCCTCGAACGAGTGATACGCCCGCCACGCTCGCAGATAGGTCTCCTGCACCTGGTCCTCGGCATCGCTGAGGGATCCGAGCATGCGATAACAGTGCGCGATCAACTCGGGACGGAGCCGGGCGGTCGCCTGCTCGAACTCGGCCGGATCGGCTGCGGAGCCGGGATCAGCAACGGTCATGACCGGGGCGGGCTGTCCTGCGCGGCGGCCGGATCCATCCAGGTGATCTCCCAGGTGTGACCGTCGGGGTCGTCGAACGACCGGCCATACATGAATCCATGGTCCTCGGTCCGGATCTCGGTCGCACCGGCGGCCACGGCGCGCTCGACCTGTTCGTCGACCGCCTCCCGACTCGGTGCATCGACGGCCAGGAGCACCCCGGACACCTGGGTCGCATCGGCGGCCGGCTTGTGGTGGAACGTCGAATAGAACTCGCGGTTCAGCAACATCGCATAGCTGTTGGGCCCGATCTCCAGACAGAGGGCATTCGCGTCACAGAACTTGTCGTTGAAGCTGTAGCCCAACTCGGTATAGAACCGCCGCGTTCGCTCCTGGTCGGCGATGGGCAGGTTCACAAAAATCATTCGATGGTTCACGATCGTTCCCTCTCGGGTCAGCGGGCCGCGCTTCACGACCCGTCTTCCTGACAGACCGGACAGACAGCGTGGACTCATCGGCGACGGAAATATTCAGCAACCGCATTGCGGCCAACCTTTCCCTCATTCCGGACGTGACTAGGCCATATGTGGAACGAGGGGTTGGAATTGGAGAGTTTCCCTATGTTACAATCAGTATTACCGACCATCACCTTCCGGGCCTTCTTCCTGAGGTCCCGACGCGCTGTGTCCAAGTGAACCATCGCGCCGGTGCAGGGTCGTGCATCCGTCGAGCGAAGGAAACGCATGCAGTTCAACGAGGGCCAGACTGTCATTCATCCCCACCACGGACCCGCCGTCATCACCGGCTCCATGGTTCGCACGGTGCGAGGCGCGGCAGTCGAATACCTCAACCTGGAGATCCAGGCGACGGGGATGTCGGTGTGCATGCCGCTCGAGAAGGTCGAAGAGCTCGGGCTTCGCGCCGTTGCCGGCACCGGCATGCTCGATCAGCTCGCCGACGTCCTCTGCAGCCCGAGCTGCGCCCAGGAGACCCAGTGGGCCCGTCGCATGAAGGCGCAGCGCATGGAGGTCGCCACCGGTGACCCCGTCCGCATCGCCGCCGTCGTCCGCGACCTCCTGCGTCGCCGCGAGGAGCGGGGCCTTTCCCTGGCTGAGAAGGACCTGCTCAAGGAGGCCTCGGCTCCGCTGGTCGCCGAGATCGCCATCGCGGTCAATGTCGGTGAGGACGATGCCCGCGAAGTCATGCGTGCGCTCGCGATCGATGCCTGCCGCGATGTTCTCGACAAGGCGCGCGTCGCCGCCTGATCACAACAGACTGAATCCCGCGGGAAGCGCGGCGCGTCCGGTGAGAGCCCGGACCGCCGCGCTTGCTGCGTCCGGGCCCGCGATATCGGCCAACAACCGCAACGCCTGCGGCACGCTCGTCCGCGTTCCCGCGGGAACGCCCCGCCGCAGCGCGTACGCCAGGTCCAACCCGTGCACCGTCAGCTCGAACGCGCGCGTCTCCAGATAGTCGACGAGCCGCATCGGCCCGAACGGGGTGCCGACCAATTTGGCGTCGGTGTTCTCTGCCACCACCAGGTTGGCCCGCCGCTGGGCGTCCACGACGACCCTGACCGGATCGTCCCCGAGCGCCCGACCCGCCACGCGCCCACGTTCGGCCACGGCAGCATGGTCGATCTTGCCGCCGGCAGCCGCGGCGAAGTATGCCCCCGCGTCCCGCAGCAAAGCCCCCGATTCGGGATCGGGCGCCCCCACCCCGACATAGTCGACCACGGTTGTGAAGGCACGATTCGTGTGTCCGATCAGCTCCCGCACCGTCCACTCACCCAGCCCCGGACGATCCAGATCGGCCGCGCCCACCCCGCGTACCTGTTCGACGAAACCCTCTCCCGCGTGGGCGAACCACTCCCGGGACGGCATTGTCCTTGTCATGACAGCAGTCTCCCCCGTCGGAGCCCCGGAGATAGGCTGAACCGGTGCTGATCCTGCTCTCCCCGGCGAAGTCGTTGGACTATGAGTCGAAGCTGGCCACTCGCAAACACTCCGAACCGAGGCTCCTCGAGGGCTCCGAGGAACTGATCGGGGTGATGCGCGAGAAGTCCGTCGCCGATGTGGGTGCTCTCATGCACATCTCCGATGAGTTGGCCGCGCTCAATGCGGACCGTTATGCCGAGTTCCAGACGCCTTTCACGACGAAGAACGCCCGCGCTGCCGTGCTGGCCTTCGACGGCGACGTCTACCTGGGCATGAACGCCAAGGAGCGCTTCGACGAGCGCGACTTCACCGAAGCCCAGAAAACCGTGCGGATCCTGTCGGGGCTCTATGGCGTACTGCGACCGCTCGATCTCATGCAGCCTTATCGCCTCGAGATGGGTACGCGGCTCTCCACCGCACACGGCAAGAACCTCTATGAGTTCTGGGGCGACCGGATCAGCAACCTCCTGCGCGAGGACCTGGCCGACTCACCCGGCGCGGAGATCATCGTGAATCTCGCGTCCGACGAATACTTCAAATCGGTACGCCCCCGGGTCGTCGGGGCACCGATCATCTCGCCTCGCTTCGAGGACACCAACGCCCGCGGCAAACGATCGATCGTGTCGTTCTTCGCCAAGCGGGCCCGGGGCGAGATGGCTGCCTGGCTCGTGCAGAACCGGGTCCGCCGCGAATCCCAGCTGCGCGACTTCGACGCAGCCGGCTATCACTTCGACGAGAAGGCCTCCACCGCAGGCCAGCCGGTGTTCGTGCGTTCGTTCGAGGATCGACCCGCCGTCGCCGGTGCGCGGGGCGAGGACTGATCCAACGGCTCCGCAGAAAATGTCGGAGGGCCTGTTTAGCCTTTTCCCATGAAGGTCACCCGAGACCAGGCCCTCCGCCACCGCTGGCGGGTCCAACAGCTGTCCGCCGCCCCCGATTCGGTCGGATCCGCGACCGACGTCGCGATTCTCGACCTCGGCGTTCAGTCGGGCGCCGGCGATGCCGGCCGGCTGGCCCTGCGCAATCGCGGGGTGAGCTCCGACGAAGCCCAGCGCGTCACCACCGGCTTCACCGACGACCTGGCCCTCGTCTGGTCGGTCCGGGGAGCCCCACACTTCTATCGCCGCGACGATCTCCGGGATGTGGAACGCGCGGTCTGGCCCGTCTCCCCCGCCGATGCCGCCAAGCGATCGGCCGGGGCGGCCAGAGACCCGATCGATCACTTGGCGGGGATGGTCACGATCGCCGAGCACGTGCGGGCGGCGCTCAGTGAGCCGATGACCAAGGGCGAGGTCTCAGCCTCCACGCGCGAGACCCTGCCACCGGAACTGCTCGTCGACTGCCGCCCGTGCGGCGTGACCCACGTCCACGAACAGCTGCTCCGCATCGCGACGATCCATGGCGGAGTCGAGCTGGAACCGGGCACCAACCCGCCGAACCTGCGTCGCGTTCCCGGCTGGCGTCGCAAGCCCGCTCCGGACGACCCCCTCACGGCTGACTCCCGCCACCGACTCGCGGAGGGCTATCTCCACTTCCTCGGGCCGGCCACGCCGAAAGACCTGGCCGCCTTCTGCGAGACCACGGTCGGCGAGGCCAAGAAGCTCTGGCCCACCGAGGGCCTGGTCGAGGTCGATCGGGCCGGAGAGAAGGCATGGATCCTGGCCGATGATGTCGACGCCCTGACAGAGGCGGCCGCCCCCGGCGAGCCTGATCAGATCCGCCTTCTCAATGGTTTCGATCTCTTCCTCGCCGCGAAGGACCGCCACCTGCTCACCGACGGCGACAACGCTCGCCACAAGCAACTGTGGCCCATTCTCGGCCGGCCCGGCGTGATCGTCGCCGACGGCATCCCGGTCGGCACGTGGCGGCCACGCTCGAAAGGCCGGGCCTTACGCATCCTGGTGGACTGGTGGGTGAAACCCACGAAGGCCCGGCTCGCCGCGACCGAGGCAGCCGCTGCGGTGCTCACGGGTCGGGATCAGGAGTTCGCCGGCTTCTCCGACAAATAAATCGAAATTGGTCTCATGAAAGTTACAATCCCCGCCCCCGTGACAGATTCTGTTGCTGTGCCACAGCACGTCGGGCAACGTTGACCGATCGACGAAAGGAGTGACCTGTGGCAACCGCAATGGCTCAGCCTGCGCAGGAATCGCGGGAACAATGGAACCACCAGGCAGGGTTCATTCTCGCCGCTATCGGCTCCGCCGTGGGCCTCGGCAATATCTGGCGCTTCCCGGGCGTCGCCTACAGCAGTGGTTCGGGCGCGTTCCTGATTCCCTACCTGATCGCCCTGCTCACCGCAGGCATCCCGATCCTTTTCCTCGACTATGCGATCGGCCACCGATTCCGGGCTGCACCGCCGCTGGCGTTCCGGCGCATGGCCAAGTGGGCCGAACCGCTCGGCTGGTTCCAGACCGGCCTGTTGTTCGTGATCGGCATCTATTACGCCGCCGTCATCGCCTGGGCGATGAGCTACTTCGTCTTTTCTTTCGATCTCCGCTGGGGCGATGATCCGGCGACCTTCTTCGTCTCGGAATATCTCCAGGTGGGCGACCCCGTGGTGTCCACGACCCCGGTCTGGGGCGTACTCATCCCGATGGCCCTCGTGTGGATCCTGATGCTCGTGGTGCTGCTGCTCGGTGTCGCCAACGGCATCGGCAAGCTCAACATGATCTTCATCCCGCTGCTCGTCGTGATCTTCACCGCTCTGGTGATCCGGGCCCTGTTCCTGCCCGGCGCGCTCGACGGCCTGGACGCGTTCTTCACCCCGGACTGGGCCGCGCTGGCTGACCCGAACGTGTGGATCGCGGCGTACGCCCAGATCTTCTTCTCGCTGTCGATCGCCTTCGGCATCATGATCACCTACGCGTCCTATCAGCGCCGCAAGGCCAACATGACGTCCTCCGGTCTGGTGGTCGCCTTCGCCAACTCCTCGTTCGAGCTGCTGGCCGGCATCGGCGTCTTCGCCACCCTCGGCTTCATGGCCCACCAGGCCAATACCCAGGTGAGCGAGCTGGAGGGCCTGACCGGTCCGATCCTGTCGTTCGTGACCTTCCCGAAGGTCATCGCGGAGATGCCCGGCGGAAACATCTTCGGCATGTTGTTCTTCGCGTCGCTCGTCCTCGCCGGCGTCACCTCGCTGATCTCGATCATGCAGGGCGTCTCGGCGTCGGTGCAGGAGAAGTTCAGCATCGACCGCATCAAGGCCGGCCTGATCGTGTCGATCCTGATGGGTGCGGTGTCGCTGTTCCTCTTCTCGACCACGTCCGGCCTCATCGCCCTCGACACCGTCGACATGTGGAGCAACAACATCGGCATCGTCCTGTCCGCGATCGTCATGTCGATCCTGACGATCTGGATCATGCGCCGGGGTCGCGAGCTCCGCATCCACCTCAACGCGGTCTCGACCTTCAAGGTGGGTCCGTGGTGGACGGTCCTGGTCGGCATCCTCGGTCCCGTCGTCCTCGGGTTCATGCTGGTCCAGCGCGTCATCACCCTGATCACCGAGGGTTATGAGGGTTATCCGGGGTGGTATATCGGGGTCTTCGGGTGGGGCACCATCGCCTTCGTCTTCATCGTCTCCGTTGTGTTCACGCTGATTCCGTGGCGCCGCAAGGAATTCTCGGATGCCCAGTTCAACGCCTGGCCGCCTGTGAAGGAGAACCGCTCATGAGCCCCATCGCCATCGTCATGCTGGTCATCTCGATCATCATCCTGTGGGGCGGCCTCGTCGCCTCGATCGTGAACCTTCGCGTCCGCCCCCAGGTCGAGGGACTCGACGAGTCCGACGACCTCACCGCCGACGACCTGGCCCGCGAACACGACGCGCCGCTGCATCGCGACACCTGAGCGGGTCGCGCGAGGGGTGCGCACATGCGGATCGATCTGAATGCCGACCTGGGTGAGTCGTTCGGAGCGTGGCGGATGGGCGACGACGTCGCCATGCTCGACCTCGTCACCAGCGCCAACATCGCCTGTGGATTCCATGCCGGCGATGCGTTGACCATGCGGCGTGCCGTCGCTGCCGCCGCCGAGCGTGGCGTCAGTATCGGGGCGCACGTCAGCTATCCCGACCTGCGCGGGTTCGGCCGGCGCTTCCTGGACGTGTCACCCGACGAGTTGACGGCCGATGTGCTCTATCAACTGGGCGCGCTCTCCGCGATGGCCGGGGCAGCCGGCACCAGCGTCCGCTATGTCAAGCCGCACGGTGCCCTCTACAACGCAATCGTGCATCACGAGGCGCAGGCCGGGGCCGTCCTCGATGCCATCGCAGCCTTCGAGCCGGGCCTGCCGATCCTGGCGCTCCCGGGCTCTGCGGTGCTTCGACTCGCCTCGGAACGGGGGCTGACAGGGGTGGCCGAGGCGTTCGCCGACCGGGCGTACCACGCGAACGGCACCCTCGTCAGCCGCCGCGATCCCGGCGCGGTGCTGCACGACCCGGACCTCATCGCCCGGCGCATGGTCCACCTGGTCACCGAGGGCGAGATCGCGTCGGTGGACGGCACCCCGGTGCGGATCGACGCAGCGTCGATCTGCGTCCACGGTGACTCCCCCGATGCCCTCCACATCGCCCGGCGGGTCGGCGAGGCGTTGACCGCAGCGCAGGTGGGCCTCGAGGCGTTCGCGTGAGCGTACCCATCCGGCTCCTCCCCTGCGGCGCCGATGCCCTCCTCATCGAGATCGAGGACGCGGACTCCGATCGGGCACTGGCGGGCGTACTCGCGCTGGAAGCCGCCCTCCGCGGAGCCGACCCCGCTCTCGAGGTCGTGCCGGCGGCCCGGACCGTGCTGGTGCGGTGGCCGGCGGGGACAGATCCGGAGTGGGTACGCCGGGTCGCCGCCCGGGTCGCGGAGGCCGCCGATCCCGGAGCCCTGCCCGAGCCGACGAGGACGGTGACGATTCCGGTGGAGTACGCCGGCCCGGACCTGGCCGAGGTTTCCCGGCTCACGGGAATGACGGATGCCGAGGTGGTGAACGCTCACACGAGCAGCCCCTGGCGGGTCGCCTTCGGCGGGTTCGCCCCGGGTTTCGCCTATCTCGTCGGCGGCGATGCACGTTTGGAGGTGCCCCGGCGAGCCGAACCGCGCACGAAGGTGCCGGTCGGAGCAGTCGGGTTGGCCGGCCGGTTCTCGGGGATCTATCCGCGCGAGTCGCCCGGTGGCTGGCAACTGCTCGGCACGACCGACGCGCCTCTGTGGGACCCCGACCGGACGCCTCCTGCGCTGCTGCACCCCGGCACAGAGGTCAGATTCGTGGTCGCGACATGAGTTTCGAGGTGATTGCGACCGGCCCGCTCGCTATTTTCGTCGACGCCGGCCGACAGGGCTTCGCCAGCGTCGGGGTGAGCGCATCCGGTGCGGCGGATCGATCGGCGTACCAACTCGGCCAGCGGCTCCTCGGGCAGGGCTATCACGCCGCGGCGTTGGAGGTGACGTTCGGGGGGCTGGTCCTGCGGGCCACCGCGCTCGCGTGGGTCGCCCTCACCGGAGCCGACGCGCAGGCGACGCTCGACGGGCGGCCCGTCGGGCATGGCGCCGCGTTCGTCATCGCCCCGGGTCAGGAGTTGCGCCTGGGCCTGCCCGAGCGGGGGCTGCGGACCTATGTCTCGGTCCGCGGCGGGTTCGGGGCCGAACCGGTGTTGGGGTCCCGGTCGACCGATGTGTTGAGCGGGCTGGGGCCGCCTGCGGTGCAGCCGGGCGAGGTGCTCACCATCGGTCCTGTGCCCGCCGAGCTCGACTTCACCCCGGTGGATTTCGCTGCGCCGCCATCGACCTCGGCGACTCCTGCCGTTCTCGACGTGATCCGCGGCCCGCGCGACGACTGGTTCGCCGATCCAGCCGGGCTCGTCGAGGCGCGCTGGGAGGTCACGGCGGAAAGCAATCGCGTCGGCGTACGCCTCAGCGGCCCGGTCCTCGACCGCCACCAGGACCACACGGGCGAACTCCCGTCCGAACCCATGGTCCGCGGATCGATCCAGGTGCCCCCGAGCGGGCAGCCACTGGTGTTTCTCGCCGATCACCCGGTGACCGGTGGCTATCCGGTCATCGGGGTCCTCACCCCCGCCTCCGCCGACCTGATGGCCCAGGCCCGGCCCGGCGACGGGGTCCGCTTCCGCTGGTTTCCGCGAGGGTCTGCCCACTCCCCCGGGGCGACTGCATAGGCTGGCACCGTCGGGTCGACGCGGACCCGGACCAGCAGGAGCGGTGAACCCGCGACCAGGCCAGGAGGTTTTGACCATGTCCGAGCAGCCCACCAGCCCCCAGATCGCTGTGACCGGCGGCCCCCTCATCGTCTCCGGCGATGTCCCGCTGGTCCGCGCCGAGATCGTCGTCGACGAGAAGCACCCGGTGGCCTGGAACTTCGGCGACGAGGTCGACGCGAGCGAGTACGCCAAGGAAAACGGCGATGTCTGGCTGTGTCGCTGCGGTCATTCGAAGACCAAGCCGTTCTGTGACCTGACCCATCGGGAGATCGGTTTCGACGGTACGCCGAACCATCCCGAGGGCACCTATGCCGACCGCGCCAAGGTGCTGGGCGGCAGCGGGGTCGTCGTCGAAGACGATCGCTCGATCTGCGCCCACGCCGGTTTCTGCGCCAAGCACCGCGACAACGTGTGGAAGATGGTGGGGCGCACCGAGGACGAGGCCGTCCGCAACGAGATGACCGACATGATCGATCGGTGCCCGTCCGGAGCGCTGACCTATCGGCCCAGCGAGGACGCCCCGCACGTCGAGTCCAACGGCTCCGCCCGCATCGGCATCGTGCCCGACGGGCCCTACGTAGTGACCGGTGGCGTACCCATGGAGATCAAGGGCGGCGACGACGTCGAAACCCGCCAGCGCGTCTCGCTCTGTCGCTGCGGTGGTTCGAGCATCAAGCCGCTCTGCGACGGTACGCACGAGAAGATCGGCTTCAAGGCCGACTAGTTCTGGCGCACCATCTCCAGCGTCTTCGCGATGCGCCGTGCCCTGCGGATGCGCAACTCTGGCATGGCGCTGAGTCTAGGAACTGTCGGAGCCGGGCTCTAGCGTTGAATGCATGACACGTTGGACCGATTTCCGCGCCGAGGCACCGACCGTCGGCGAAGTGTTCGAGCGCCGCCACGCAGCGACCGGTCAGCTCTGTTTCCTGGGAACGCTGCGCGCCGATGGCTGGCCCCGGATCTCACCGGTGGAGCCGGTGTTCTTCCGCGGCGACCTCTACCTCGTGGGCATGCCCAACACCCGGAAGTTCGACGACCTGGCACGTGATCCCAGGTTCACCGTCCACACCGCGACGGTCGACACCGAGGTGAAGGACGACGACGCCAAGCTCTGGGGCGTGGTCGTCGACATTGCCGACCCCAATCTGCATCAGGCGTTCGCCGAGGATCTCTTCGCCCGGACGGGCTTCGATCTGCGTGGGGAGACGTTCGATCATTTCTTCCGCTGCGACGTCCATGGCGGTGCCGCGGCGCGCATCCGCGACGGGAAGTTCGAGGTGGTCCTCGCCAAACCGGGCGAGGGCGAGCGGGTGATCGCGAAGAGTTGAGGCGCGCAGCAACGACCTAGCTCGGGTGATACTCCTGCAGGGTCCAGACCTTGCCGGGCAGCTCGAGTTGCAGACACAGCCACCGCACCGGGTCGATCTCGAGATAACACCCGTCCGGCCGGGGCTCGGGAGCGTTCCGCGGACGGTCCACGCGGGCCAGAACGAGCTGCCCGGGCCCCTGGGCACCATCGATGATCCGGTCGGGACGATGCGAATCGGCCATCCGGCCCCAGATCGGCAGCAGCTCGGGCCACAGCATGCCGACCGCCGGGTGGGTCCAGCCGGGTGGCTTCGCATGGGTGACCGGCCGCGCCCCGGCGGTCAGCACCTGCCAGCACTCCAGCCGGTCGGGGCCGCCGATCCATTCGATCGAGTGACTGCGGACCACCCAGCGGCCACCGGGCGCGACAGAGACCTCGGCGACCGTGTCGGGTGTGGCGATCAGAGCGGCCGCGCTCCGGTCCACGGCAGCTCGCCGGAGGGCCGTGCGTACGCCATCGATGTCCACCACCGCACCCTAACCCGACCAGCCCAAAGTTGGCCGAATCGGCTATGGGGTTATTGGATTCCTTGATATGGAGCTAACCTGTATCCGGGTCCGCCCACGAGGTAGGAGCGAGATGACACAGACCGAGCTGCGCGAAACGATCGACCCGGAGGCCGTCGACGGCGTCTGGGACGATCTGATCAACGAGGCGCGCCTGCAACAGTCCTCCCCGAGCCTGCGGTCGCTGATGCACCTCCGCATCACCAGCCGCGCGTCGTTCGAGGACAGTCTGGCGACCGGCATGGCCCAGGCCGCCTCCGACGGTCACACCTATGAGCAGCCGTTGCACGAGATGTTCTATGACGTCCTCACGCTCCACCCCGAGATCGGCCGCGCCGCCCGCATCGACCTCATCGCGAGCGTGGAACGCAACCCCGCCTATCCCAACCCGCTGATCCCCTATCTCTTCGCCAAGGGCTTCCTCGGCCTGGAGATGCATCGAGTCGCTCACGCGCTCTGGAACGAAGGCCGCACGACCGAGGCCTTCCTCATCCAGTCGAAGATCTCCGAAGTGTTCGCGATGGACATCCACCCCGCCGCGCGCATCGGCACCGGTGTGTTCATCGACCACGCCACCGGCATCGTCATCGGCGAGACCTGCGTCATCGACGACGACGTCTCGCTCCTCCAGGGCGTCACCCTGGGCGGCACCGGCAAGGAAAGCGGTGACCGTCACCCCAAGGTTGGCCGCGGCTGCCTCATCTCTGCCGGCGCGATCGTGCTCGGCAACGTGAAGGTCGGCGAATACTCGCGGATCGGCGCCGGCAGCGTCGTCCTGACCGATGTGCCGCCGCACGCGACCGTGGTGGGCGTACCCGCGAAGGTCGTGCGGATCAACAAGCCGTCCGATTGCCCCGGAGAGACCATGGACCTCCGCGTCGAGGACATGATGCCCGAATACATCATCTGATCCAGGTGTACGCCCGGGTCCCCGCTCCCGTGGCGTTCTGCTCCCGGAGCATAGAGTCGGGGGTATGACCCCAGGGAGCCGTGATGACTGACCCCCGACAGCCGGAGCCGGAACAGCCCTTCCCGCCCGAGCTCGATGGGCCGTCCCAACGCGGCCCTCTCGGGCTGCCGGCCGACGCCGCTTCGGATCCCCATATCGATCGCGGCACGGTGATCGGGCTGGCCGTGAAGTCGATGGGACGCTGGGGCTGGAGCCTGATCGGCATCATGGTCGCGACCGCGGCCATCTTCTGGCTGCTCGCCCGCCTACAGGTCGGAATCATCCCGATCATGTTGTCGATCATCATCTGCACGGTGCTTTCTCCGTTGAAGCGGGCACTGATGCGCATCAAGGTTCCGGGCGGACTGGCCGCGGCCATCGTGCTGCTGCTGTTCGTCGCCATCGTGGGCGGCCTCCTGGCATCGGTCGCACCCGGCCTGGTGGTGCAGATCAGCCTCGTGGTCTCACAGGCCTCGCGCGGCCTGCAGCAGCTCGAACGCTGGATGGCCGGCCCGCCGCTCAACATCGACAACGAACAGCTCCAGGAACTCACCACCCAGGTGACCACCTGGCTCCAGGGTCAGGCGGCGAACATCGCCAGCGGCTTCGTCACGGGCGTGTCCACGCTCGGCAGCGCTCTCATCACCTTCCTGCTCGTGCTGATGCTGACGTTCTTCTTCCTCAAGGACGGTCATCGCTTCCTGCCTGCGGTTCGCCAGCTCGCCGGTCGGCGGGCCGGGCAGCATCTCAGCGAAGTCCTCGCCCGCATCTGGAACACCCTCGGCGCATTCATCCGCACCCAGGCGGTCGTCGGCGCGATCGACGCGATCTTCATCGGGCTCGGCCTGATGATCCTGCAGGTGCCCCTGGTGATGCCGCTGATGATCATCACCTTCCTGTTCTCGTTCATCCCCACGGTCGGCGCCGTGGTGGCGGGGGCCCTGGCCGTCCTCGTCGCGCTCGTCTCCAACAGCTTCACCGCCGCCCTGTGGACCCTCGGCATCGTGCTCGCGGTGCAACAGATCGAGAGCAACGTCGTCTTCCCGGTGCTGCAGCGCCGGAGCGTCGACGTGCATCCGGCGATCAGCCTCGTGTCGGTCGCGATCGGTGGCACCACCTTCGGCCTGGTCGGGGCCTTCCTGGCCGTGCCCGTCGTTGCGACGGCCCTCGTTCTCCTGCGCTACCTGAGCGAACAGATCGATGTCATCTCCGGTGAGCGGGACCCCAACACCATTCGCGTCGTCACACCCGATGGCGCTCTCGCGGCAGCGGCAACAGCGCAGCTCTCCCGTCTCTTCCGCACGCGGTTGCTGCACCACAAGGATCCGCAGCAGGAGCCCCCGACCCCGGCCGAACCAGCCGCAGCAGCCGCAGCCCCTGCAGCCGAGCCACCCCGCACTCGTTTCGGCGCGCTTGTCCGCAGGCTCCGCCCCCGCCCCGCCCCGGATACTTCTGCCCAACCGACGAGCCCTGCCCCGCCCCCGAATCAGGTGAAACCCACGGCCGCCACCAAACCCCCGGGCGCCAACTCCACGGGCGCCGCGCCTTCAGCGGCGACCACGCCACCCACGAAAACCTCACCCGCCCCACCCCCGGGCTCCGCAGGGCAGGCGACACCTCCGGATCGCAATTCTTACGAATGATACCCCCGGGGGCTATTTTCTGGGGTCCGGGGACAGTGGGGTGCAGGTGCTTGGACAGTGCTGCGTGGGGCGCAGCACAGTCCCAGCACCGAACACCCCACCCTGCTGGACCTGCCCGAACTCCGACACGGGTGGTCGGTTTTGTCAGACCTCACTGACAGCGTGGAGGCATGAGCGCACACCCCACCGCCATCGCCCCTTCTCGCCCAGGTTCCGACGTTGCCGCCACCTTCGATGCGGGAGGGCTGATCCGACGAGTACGCCGGGTGTGCGACTTGAGCCAGCGCGACCTGGCCGAGCGGCTGGGGGTCCACCACAGCACGGTCGCCCGGTGGGAGACGAATGCGGTTGAGCCCACCCTTGGAGCCTTCGCGCGGATCCTCGCGCTCGCCGGTTGGACGCTGGAAGCCGTCGACCCTGCGGGCGCGGAGTCCCACGAGACCATCCAACCCATGCGAGGGGATGCGGCCCGTGACCGCCAGGGGCGGCGTTACCCGGCCCATCTCGACCTGATCGGGTTCGACGAGATCGGGCCCTATCGCGTGCGATATGACCGCCCCCGACAAGGATTCCCGCGAAGGGCGGCCCGTCGGGAATACCGGGACTGTCTCCGGGCCGCCACCGATGCTCCGCCCTTGTCCGATCACCCGTCCGAGGGCGAGTTGGCGCGCCAGAAGGCCGCCCGCAGCGAGAAACGGCGCGCACGCCAGAAGGCCCACCGCGATGCCTACTGCGACGCCCTGGTTGCCGCCGGAGAGCCAGACCCGCGTACGCCGGGACCAACCTGCAGTTGTTGCGACCAATGCTTCGATCTGCCTGGCTGCGCCCCAGCTTGTTCGTGCCGGTGCGAGACCGCGATCATCCACCCCGACGGGACTGCCGAGATCCTGATCGAGGAGATCTTGTGGTGAGGCGCGATCTCAACCCTGCGCGACCGTGATGGCCTCGGCGAGCGGCTCGAGCGCACTGGCCCGATAGGGCGCGCGCATGGAGAAGATCACCTGGTGTGCCCCGACGGCCACGAACTCGGCCGCCCGATCGGCGAGTTCCTTCGGGTCGGCGTCGGCGCCCCAGGCGAGGTGAACCGACCGCGTGATCTCACCGGGATCACGGCCGACATCGGCGCAGTGGGCGTCCAGCACTCCGTTGAGTTCGACGAACAGCTCCGGTGATTCACAGAACACGGCGTCCCACTGCTGGGCCCACTTCGCGGCGATGCGCATCGTCCGCTTGCGGCCCTGGCCACCGATGACGATCGGCGGGTGCGGCGTCTGCACTCCCTTGGGCTCGCACCGGGCCCCGGTGAGGTCATAGAAGGCCCCGTGGAAGTCGGTGGTCTCCTGGCTCAGCAGCCGGACGATGACCTCGGTGCCTTCCTCGAAGCGATCCATACGCTCCCGGATGGTGCCGAGCTCGATGCCGTAGGCGTTGGATTCCGCCTCCATCCAGCCGGCGCCGAGACCGAGCGCGAACCGGCCACCCGAAATGATGTCGAGCGTCGCGGCGGCGTTGGCCGTGACGGCCGGATGGCGATAATGCATGCCGTTGACCATGGAACCGATGCGGATGCGTCGAGTCGCCTGGGCGAGCGCAGACAGCATCGTCCAGGACTCGAGGCAGGTCCCTTTCGGGTCCCCGACCAGGGGATAGAAGTGATCGAAGTTCCACGCGTGCGTGAAAACCTCGATGTCGTCCGCGGCCTTCCAGACGTCGAGGTAGTCACTCCAGGCGCCATGCTGGGGCGGAGTCTTGACGGCGTACTCTGTCATGGACCGAAACTACCCCGAGCCCAGGAGTACGCCGGGTCGCGCCCCTGCTCAGCCGTCAGGCTCGCTGCGTGACGGTGTCCCCCATGACCCGGTCGACCGGCGGCCACTGCGAGGCGGCGACCCGGTCGCGATAGGTCTCGATCCAGGAGATCTCGAACTGCGTGCGCGTGTCGAGATAGTCGTCCTTCGCCACCTCGGTCACGCTGCGGTCCTTGGCCTCTGCCGCCATCACGAACTCGCGCGAACGCGCCCGGAGGCGGGTCGCCCGCTGGTCGAGCAGGGCAACGGCCTCGTCCCGGTCGAACAGGTCGAGATAGGGCAGCGCGGTCACGAACTGGTGACCGGACGTCCAGGACGTATTGATGATCGCCTCACCGAGGCGGCGCTTGAGTTCTTCGCGCCCCGCGGGGGTGATCACGCAGACGTGGTCGAGGTGGTGGGCCTCATCATCGGCATAGCTGAGCCAGCCGGCTTCGGCGAGGGTGAGCATCAGTGAATAGATCGTCCCCGAGTGAGGGCTCAGGTGTTCGAACCGGGAGCCGGGCCCCAGGTGACCCATCAGTTCCCGCGCCGACCGGGGCTGCTCCAGCAGCATGCCCAGAAACGGCAGAACCAACTGATTTCCCGCAGCGATCTCTTTCATAACCAAACGATAGGTGACGAGGCCGCCGCCCGGCCGATTCCGCCGCGTGGCGGGACGTGACCCTAGTCGCACCCCTCCGGGCCGCAGGCCTCCCCGCCGGCACCGTCGAGTGTGATGAACGCCGGCTTCTCGGGCTGCAGCTCCGACCAGGTCTTCTCCAGGGCCGCCAGGAACAGCTCGGGCGGCTGGGCGCCGGACACGGCGTACTTGCTGCCGAACACGAAGAACGGCACGCCGCTGACCCCGGCCGACCGCGCGGTCGCGATGTCGGCCTGCACCTCGTCGGCGATCGTCTCGTCAGCCAGCCCGGCGCGGGCCTGCTCGGCGGTGATGCCGCATTCGGTGCCGATCCGGACCAGCACCTCATCGTCGGAGATCGCCTCGCCGTGGGCGAAGTGGGCGGCGAACAGTGCATGCTCGGCCGCGTCCACGTCGCCGCCGTGGCGCGCAACGGTCTTCAGCAGATAGTGCGCGCGTAGTGAGTTGGCGGGCACCACGGCCTCGAAGTCGATCGGAAGGTCCTCACCGGCGGCGGCATCGGCCACCATCCCGAGCATCTGGTCGATCTGGGGCTTCGGCAGCCCCTTCGACTGCATGAGATATTCGGCCTCGGTCCCGTCGAAACGCTCCGGAAGTGTCGGATCGAGTTGATAGGAATGCCATACGACCTCGACCTGGTCGGCGTGTTCGAACTCGGCCATTCCCTTGGCAAAGCGGGATTGCCCGATATAGCACCAGGGGCAGGCGATGTCGGACCAGATATCAACGCGCAGAGTCACCGCGCCACCATACCCGGCGGTCCGAACCCACCAGGAGCATCAGTGAGCACGATCCCGATCCTCGACCTGCGGGACGCCGACGACCGGCCGGACGGCTTCCGGAAACAGTTGAGAGAGGCGACCCACGAGGTCGGTGTCTTCCATCTGATCGGTCATGGCATCCCGGACGACACCGTGACCGAGCTGTTCGAGACCGCCCGTCGCTTCTTCGCTCTGCCGGAGGCCACGAAGCGTGCTCTCGAGATGACCAACAGTCCCCATTTCCGGGGTTGGACGCGCAACGGCGGTGAATACACCCAGGGTGCGCAGGATCAACGTGAGCAGATCGATCTGGCGTCGGAGCGGGCAGCCGTGACGGACACCGCCGCCCCGCCCTATCTCCGGTTGGAGGGACCGAACCAGTGGCCGGCCGAGCTGCCCGAGCTGCGGGTGACGATCGACCGGCTGGCAGGAGCGGCTGACCGACATTTCCCGCCGGCTGCTGCGCGAGTGGGCCCTGTCGCTGGGCGCCGAGGCCGATCTGTTCGAGCCGGCCTTCGCCGAGGCACCGATGACGCTCATCAAGCTGGTGCGCTATCCCGGAGTCAGGGCGGGAGAGTCCCGACAGGGCGTGGGTGGCCACAAGGATCCCGGGGTCCTGACCATGCTGCTTGTCGAGCCCGGCAAGGGCGGCCTGGAGGCCGAGGTCGACGGTGCCTGGGTGGCCGTCGAACCCGTCCCCGGTGCATTCGTCGTCAACATCGGCGAGCTCCTCGAGGTCGCCACCAACGGCTACCTGAAGGCCACGATGCATCGTGTGGTGTCGCCGCCGGAGGGTGACGAGCGACTGTCGGTGCCGTTCTTCTTCAACCCGCGGCTCGATTCCCGGATTCCGCTCGTTCCGCTGCCCGCGGAGCTGGCGGTCGCCGCACCGGGGGTGACCGAGGATCCGACCAATGTCATCTCCGCCGTGTTCGGCGACAACATGCTCAAGGCTCGCCTCCGCGCCCATCCCGACGTCGCCGCCCGGCACCATCCCGATCTCGTGACCGGCTGACCTGCTCCGGTTCACGACACCAGCAATTCCTCACCGGAATGGCAGGATGGATCCAACCCCGAGGCACACCCGCGGAAGGAGGACCATGACCGGCGAGCCGCCCACACCCGAGGTCGACACCATCGCGCTGGTCATCGACCCCGACCGCTATCGCCGCCGCATCCGGGACTGGCTGACGGCCCAACAGGTGATCCGATCCGTCACCGAGGTCAGTGAGAACGACCCGGGAGCCGGTCTGTTCACCGGTCTGTCGGTGGTGGCCGAGCTCGACGAGGACGCCCACGCAACGCAGGTCGATCACTTCATCACCCGCTGGGTCAACTGGCGCGGGTCACGCCCTTGGACCCTGTCCCTCGGCGCGCGGGTCGCCATCATCCTCGCCCCGCACGCGGGCGGACCGACCGTCGGATCCCACTGGGCCGAGCTGATGGCCGACGAACGCCTGACTGCCGGCACGGCCCTGTCGCCCCGCGCCGATGCGCCCGGAGCCACGCTGCTGCTCCACACGGAGTCCGCCGCCCTCCCCGTGCTGTGGCACCACCTGCGGCTGGGTGAGCGGGAGACCTACCTGCCCCGGCGCACCGGAGATCCGGTTCACCCCAGCGCGACGCCGCCGATCACGTTCAACATCGAGGTCGAGGGCGGTGATGCGCGCTATTGGCTGAGTGGTTCGCCCGCCCTGCTCCTCGCGGCCCGCCCCGCACTCGAAGGCCTGACCGCCGCAGTCCGGGGATCCTGGATCTCGGGGATCTTCCACGGTGACCGCTTCGGAGTCGTGACGGTCTGGGCGCGTACGCCGGAGATCGCCGAATCCGCCGGCTGGGCCTGGGAGCTCGCCGAGGTGCCCGCCACGGTCGAACTCCGCATCGAGCGCTCGTGGTCCTGATCCGGCGTGGCTGACCCCTTCGATCTCGAACGCATCGGCGCCGGGCTCCCTGTTGCCACCGCCCTGGGCGCGCTCCGGACTGCTCTCGAGGAATCCGGTCGCGCCGTCGTCCAGGCTCCGCCGGGCACGGGCAAGACGACCCTCATCCCACCCCTGCTCGCCAACACCGCTCCCGGTCGCGTGATCGTCACCCAGCCGCGCCGGGTCGCGGCCCGAGCAGCCGCAACGCGGCTGGCCGCCCTGGCCGGCGTACCCCTCGGTGACCTCGTCGGCTATCGCATCCGCGGGGAATCGCGCGTCTCTGCGCGGACGCGGGTCGAATTCTGCACGACGGGAATCCTGGTACGCCGCCTGCTCGCCGAGCCGGATCTGCCCGGGGTGTCGGCGATCGTGCTCGACGAGGTGCACGAACGTCAGCTCGACTCCGACCTCGCCTTCGCCATGGTGGCCGAGGTCGCGGGGCTGCGCGATGACCTGCGGGTGGTGGCGATGTCGGCGACCCTGGCGGCCGACCGGTTCGCGGCTGCCCTCGGCGGGTCCGCGCCCGCACCCGTCGTCGACATCGCGGCGACACTCCACGACCTGACCGTGCGCTGGGCACCGCCGCCTCCCGGGGTGACCGCTCTGGGGCCCCGGGGCGTGACCGACGACTTCCTTGCCCATGTGGCCGCGACGACACAGCAGGCGCTCGCGAGCGGGACGGGCGATGGGCTGGTGTTTCTTTCGGGGGTACGCGAGGTGGAGCGCGTGGCAGGTCTGCTTGCGGACCCGGTCAGCGACATCGACGTCCTCCCGCTGCACGGTCGGCTCCCGCCTCGGGAACAGGACCGGGCGTTGGCGGTCGGGCCGCGTCGGCGGGTGGTCGTCGCAACGTCCGTGGCGGAGTCGTCGCTGACGGTTCCGGGAGTCCGCCTCGTGGTCGATGCCGGGCTGGCCCGGGAACCGCGATTCGATGCCGCGCGCGGAATGACGGGGTTGGTGACGCGCACCGAGTCCCGCTCGTCGGCCGAGCAACGGGCCGGCCGAGCCGCACGCGAGGGCCCGGGCACGGTCGTCCGCTGCTTCGCGGCCGAGACCTGGCCCCGGCTGGAGGCTGCTCCCGCACCCGAGATCCTCACCGCCGACCTCACCCGTGCCCTGCTGGATCTCGCCTGTTGGGGCGCGCCCCGCGGTGAGGGCTTGGCACTGCTCGACCCGCCGCCGCCGGCTGCGGCCACTCGGGCCGAGGACACGCTGCGCGAACTCGGCGCGATCGACGGCACCGGAGCCGTGACCGACCTGGGCCTTCGGCTCGCGCGGGTCCCGGCCGATCCCCGACTGGCGCGGGCCCTGTTCCTGGGCGCCGAGTCCGTGGGGGTCGAGCGTTCCGCCGAGATCGTCGCCGCCCTGGAATCCGACCAACGGGCCCCCGGCGCGGATCTCGGCGCGCTCCTGCGCCTGTTGCGGTCCGACCGCAGCCCCGGTGCCCGGGCCTGGCGCACCGAGTCCGATCGGCTGGCGCGCATGCTGGAGGCAGAACGTTCCCGCGGGAACGTCGCACCCATTTCGGGCAACTCTGCCGAGATCGGCCCCGTCGTGGCCGCCGCGTTCCCGGACCGGATCGCGCGACGCCGCCAACCGGGCAGCCCGGCGTACCTCCTCTCCTCCGGCACCGCCGCCGAACTCCCCCGCGATCACGCGCTCGGCGACCAGGAGTGGCTGGCGATCGCGGAGGTCGACCGGGTCGCGAGCGGAGCTCTGATCCGTTCGGCGACCCATCTCAACGAAGACCAAGCCCTCGCCTCGGGTGCTCACCTGATCACGGACACCGACGAGGTCACGTGGCGCGGGGGGCGGGTCGCGGGCGTGCGGGTACGCCGGCTGGGGGCGATCGAGCTGACGCGGACGCCGTTCCGGCCCGATGCCGCTGCGGGCGCTGAGGCGGTGCGCGCTGCGCTGGCGGCAGAAGGTCTCGACACGCTGGTCTGGTCGGAGGACGCGACCGGCCTGCGGCGACGGATGGCGTTCGCGCATCGGCACCTGGGGACGCCCTGGCCGGCCATTGACGACGAGGCCCTCCTGGACCGGCTGGACGAATGGCTGGGGCCGGAGATACTGCGGTTGGCGGAGGGTACGCCGGCCCGGTCGCTCGATCTCGCAGCGGCGTTGCGGCGGTTGCTCCCGTGGCCGCAGGCCGGGGAGTTCGATGCCATGGTCCCCCAACGGCTTGAGGTGCCGACGGGCTCGAAGATCCGGATCGCCTATCCGACGGACCCGGCCGATCGTCCCGTCCTCGCGGTGAAGCTGCAGGAGTGCTTCGGGCTGACGGAGACCCCACGGGTGGCGGGCGTACCCATCCTTTTCCATCTCCTCTCCCCCGCCGGTCGGCCACTGGCGGTGACCGACGATCTGGCGTCGTTCTGGGTCAATGCCTATCCCGGCGTGCGCGCGGAGAACCGGGGTCGCTATTCGAAGCATCCGTGGCCGGAAGACCCGCTGACCGCCCCCGCTCGTCGCGGCACCACGCGTTCTGGCCGCTGAGCCGGTTAACCTCCTTGCGGGAGGTGCGTCATGTCGTTGCGTCGCACACGATTCGGATCGCTGCGGTGGGCGGTGGCGACCCCACTCCTGGCGTTGCTGGGGTTGGGCACCCTCGTGGCCACACCCTTTCTGGCCGAATCCCCACGCGATTGGCTGGGCGGGATCGGCGCCGGCCTCTTGTTTCTTGCCCCGGCCCTGGCCCTTGCCGGTCAGATCCCCGCGCTGGCAAAGGTTCTGACCAACCCGGACGGCACTTTCCGCCGCTGGGCAGGCATCTGGTTGTTCGGCCAGCTCGCCGTCGCCTTCACCCTGATCGCAGTCGCGGCTGCGTGGGCGCCGTCGGGCACGCCGACCCGCGACGATCTCATCGCGATGGGGATCGCCGGGGTCTTCGGCCTCGTCTTCTGGGCCGGCATGTTCTGGTCGATCGCCTCACCCGGCCGCGTCAGCGCCGGACCGTTCGGTATCGGAAGAAGGAGCCAATGATGGATGTACGCGTGGTGTGCGGGATGCTGGAGTCCCAGCCGATCGACCGCGTCATCGAACTCGTCCGCTTCCTGCAAGAATCCGGGGTGAGTGCGTCGGTCGAGGTGGGCACGCAGGCCGAAGAGGACTCGCGGCGCAGCATCGATGACCTGAGGTCGTCCGGCCCGGTCGTGGTGGCAGTGCTCCTGCCCCTGCTCGCGAGCCCGGATGCCCGTCTTCGGTCGGTCACGGCGGCCGCGTTGGCGGCCTGGACCTGTTTCGTCGACGAGCCGACGCAGGCCGCGATCGTCGAGGAGCTGTCGGTGATTCCGGCCGGCATCGGACGCGATGAGCTGGCGGCCCGCGTGCTGGCGCTGGGCGAGGTGGGCGCCGAGGTGCGGGACTGGCTGGGACATCCCGACCCTGCCATCCGAGCCTGTGCGGCGATCTTCGTCGACGATGCGGCGGGTACGCGCGAACTCCTCAGCGCCCTGCGGGAGCCCAGGGTGGCGGATGCGTGGTTCTCCGATCGCCCGGAGCAGTTCGCGGGTCAGGTGCGGTTCAGTCTGTTGCCTGCGCTGTTGACCCACGGCCTGTCGTTCGCCGAGTTGCTGCCGGTGGCGGTGGCGATCGCCGGTGTCGCCGACCAGTGGACGGTGAATCACGATTGGGGCCTGCTGCTGGACGAGGCGTTCGATCCTGACAACCCGCCTGGATCAGCTTCTGACCTCGGGGAACCGCAACGGGAGTTCCTGCGGGCCCTGCTGGCGAACGACCAGCTCTGGGATCCTACGAACAGCAACGTCCGGAGAGCGCTGAAGGACGCGGGCCTGCCCGAGCTCCGCGAGGGAGTCGTCGCCCTGGTGGGCTGATCAGCCGCGGTGCAGGAGACCGGCCCGTTCGGTGAGAACGGCGATCCCGACCCGGTTGCCGACGCCGAGCTTGACCTGGATCGCCGACAGATGGGACTTCACGGTGGCGTCGGAGATGAACAACCGGCCGGCGATCTCGGCGTTGGAGAGTCCCCGGGCCGCGGCGATACACACCTCTCGCTCCCGATCGGTGAGCCTGCCCAACGCCTCTTCAGCGGCACGCCGGTGATGCACGGTCTCGTCGCGGCGGAGGTGGTCGAGCAGCTGGCGCGTGCTCCGCGGTGAGAGGACCGCATCACCGTTGCGCACCGCCCGGACGGCCGCGATGATGTCGGGCGGCGGCGCGGTCTTGAGCAGGAATCCCGAGGCACCGGCCTCGAGCGACCTGATGACCGCATCGTTGACATCCCATGTAGTCAGCGCGATGACATGGGGAGACGCCGGTTTGCGCTTGATCTCGGCGGTCGCAGAGATGCCGTCGACGCCGGGCATGAGCAGATCCATCAACACGACATCCGGAGCATGGGCGTGCACGGCCGTGACGGCTTCGGCCCCATCGCCGGCCTCGGCGACCACGGTCACATCGGGCGTGCTGTCGAACAGGAACCGCAGGCCCGATCGCACGAGGGGATCGTCGTCGACGAGCAGAAGCCGGATGGGGGTGGACACCCGAGAATCCTAAGGGCCCGCTCCGACAGATTCAGGCTTCTCGCCAGGGCAGCTCGACATGCACCCGGAAGGTCTGGCCACCGTCGTCGAGGCCATAGGTCATCTGGCCGCCCAGCAATTCGGCACGTTCGGTGATGCCCGTCAGGCCGCGTGAGCCCCCGGCCTCGCTGGTGCGGCCACCGACATAGCGGTTGCGGGCATCGATCACGATGCCGCGGCCGGGACTGCCCTCGACCGTGAGGAACAACTGCTCGCCCGGAGCGTGGCGTCGGGCGTTCGTGAGGAGCTCCTGCACGATCCGATAGACGCCTCGCGACAGCGCAGGATCGGCCCGTTCCGGATCGGCGATATAGATCGAGGAGCTGAGCGACTGTCCGGCGCCGAAGGATTCGCGGACGACCTCGGGGAGCTTCGACAACGGCACATTCGCGTTCTCGAACGCCATCGGATCGCGCAGCACCGCCAACAGGGACCGGAGATCATCCATCGCCGCAGTCGCACTCGTGCGTACCAGATGCGCCGACTCGGCCACCCGCGGATCGGTGGAATTCGCCTCGAGCGCGCCCGCGTGCAGGTTGAGCAGCGATAGCCGGTGGCCCATCGCGTCGTGAACCTCGCGCGCGATGCGCTCACGCTCCTGGCGCCGGGCCACCTCGTCACCGAGGCGATCGCTCGTGGCGCGTTCCTCGGCCGCCGTCACCCGGGCCGACCGGGTCTCGCGCTGGGACCTCATCAGGAGCCCACCGCCCACCGCGACCGCCAGCCCGATGACGATCGACAGCACGGCGACGAGCGGCGAGCCGGGGACCACGTCGGTGGGGGCGGCGTCCACGGCCGCGAAGAGCGACTTCTGGACAGAGGCGGCTCGCGGGTTTTCAGTCGCATCAGCGATCACGACCGCGCTGGACGTGAAGGCGGTGAAAGCCGCGGTCCACCACACGGCTGGGCCCTTGCGGCGCCCGATCAGCGCAGCCAGTGCGAGCAGGGGGATGGCGTTGCCGATCGACAGCAACATGGAGGCGACGGCGCTTCCGAGCGCCAGCAGGAACGGGACGCGGTGGCGCCAGAAAAGGCCCACGAGCAGCGTGATGCCCACCCCGAAGCCGAGGATGACCAGCACCATGGGGCCGTTGGAATCCATCTCCGGCCCTGTCGCCGCCCCTTCCGGTGAGAAGACGAGGCTGACGAGCGAGGCCACGGCGCCCAGGAGCACCCAGAGAACCGACCGCCACCAGGGGGCTGGCCCGCCATCACCGATCACCTCGAACTTCACCACGATCCTCATCGTAGGCCGGTCCTCCGACAGTTTTCATGGTTCGTTCGGCTGGTCGGCCCGAGGCGGAAACCATCCGATCGGAGGGGTACGGAACGCCCGTTCGGGCCATGTGGAGAGGGGGTCCGAAGCGGTGAGCTTGGGGTAACCCGAAACCAGGAGGAATCATGACCAACCAGCCCGGCCCGAACCCCAACCCACAGCCCCACTTCAACCCCCAGGGTTCGCAGGCGTACTCGACGACTCCCGCGCCCGGCTGGGAGGGCCACCCGCCCGGCGCCCCGCAGCCGCCGAAGAAGCCCAACGTGGTGGCGATCGCCGCCCTGGTGGTGGCGGTCCTGGCCTTCTTGTTCTCGGTGATCGAGGGTGCCTATCTGGTGGGCTGGATCCTGATCCCGATCGCGCTCGTGCTGTCGATCGTCGCGCTGGTCCAGAAGTTCCAGCCCAAGAAACTGGCGATCACCGCGCTCATCGTGAGCATCATCGCCGGCATCGCGGCCCCGATCGCGTTTTTGGCCTCGGCGGCGCGTGCTTTCAACGACTCGTTCGGCGGAACCGAGGTCACCGCTGCCCCGCCCGGGCAGTCTGCACCGGCGCAGTCCGGCGATGCGGCCACGACTGGCGGAGCAGAGCCCGACGCGAGCGGCGAGCAGGGCACGCGTACCAATCCCTATCCCCTCGGCACCGCCATCTCCAGCAAGGACTGGACCGTGACGGTGAACTCGTTCGAGGCCGACGCCACCAAGAAGGTCCTCGCAGAGAACGAGTTCAACAAGCAGCCCGCCGACGGCAACACGTATGCCATGGCGAATGTCACCGTGACCTACATCGGCGAGACCTCGGGCACGCCGTTCGAGATCAACGTGAGCTATGTGACCGCCAGCGGCAACACCGTCAACACCTATGACGCCACGGTCCTGGGCCCGGACGAACTGCCCTCCAACGAGCTGTACAACGGCGCCAGCGCCACCGGCAACATCTTCCTGCAGATCCCCAAGGACGATGCCGGCGCCCTGCGCGTGCGCCCCGGATTCATCGCCGACGAGGTCTTCGTGGCGATCAAGTGACCCACGGGCCCTCCCGCAATCCACGTGGGAGGTGCCTTTCGGGGGTGGGGGCGAACCGCCCGTCGCAGCCGGCGGCGGGCGGTTTTCGCCTTTTGTCAGGTGGCCGCGTTGGTGCGCCAGCCGAGCTCGACGAGCTCCCGCAGGACGTCGAGGTCCACATCGGCGAGCTTGTTGATGTACAGGCAGCTCACACTCAACCGGTGTTTCCCGAGGCGGGCGAGCAGCTCTTCCGACCCCGGGCCATGTACGCCATAGAGCACGTTGTTGGCCCCGCGCGGGCTGAACGCCAATCGCGGCATATCGCCCTCGCGGCCGGACTCATAGACATAGTGCAGCTCGCCATATCCGACGATCGACGGGCCCCACATGGTCGCGGTCTCGCCCGTCACCTCGTCGAACATCGCCAGGAGCGTTGCCCCGTCGTCACGCTGCCGGGGCTTCGGCAGCGCGGCGATCCACTCCTTCGGTGAGACCTCGGTGGGCGCGGTCGCGCTGTCGTTGCGCTCCGGCTGGCGCCCCTCGGTCACCTTCACCCGTCCACCCTGAACCGCTCCCACGGTCGGATCGTCCTCGGCGAACGCCCACCCGTGTTCTGCCATCGCCCGCCTCAGCGCACCGATGCCCTTCTGGCCCATGCCGTGCAATGCGAGGACGTCGGACATGCGTACGCCATCGAGCTGAGCCAGATGCTCATAACCAGCCGAGACGAGCGCGCGCAAGGCCGGGGCCCCGGTTCTGGGGAACGGGACAGGATCCATGGAAGACAGGCTAGGCGACTGATCACCGCTGCACGCGGGCGTTGCCCTCCCAGATGGTCCAGACCTGGTCCTCATCGGCGGGAGCGCCGTAGTCGGTGATCGAGGTCGCAGCGAGTGCGCCGGTGGCCCAGCCGAACTTCATGCACTTCTCGGCTTCCCATCCGCGGATGATGCCATAGAGCATGCCGCCGACCGACCCGTCGCCGCCGCCGATGCGGTCGAGGACGCCGATCTCGCGCGGCATGGCGACATGGAAGTCGCCGTCGCCCCACACGATCATTCCCCACATGTGCCGGTTGACGCTGATGACCTCACGGAGGGTGGTGGCGATGAACTGGGCCTGCGGATATTGCTTGCGGATCCGGCCGATCATCTCCTTGAAGTTGTCGATCTTGCCCTCGAGATCCTCTCCGCCGGCCTCGGGACCCTCGATGCCGAGGCAGAGCTGGAAATCCTCCTCGTTGCCGATGAGGATGTCGCACTTCTCGGCGATCGCCAGGAACGCCTCCCGCAGTTCCTTCTCGCGGTCCTTCCAGAACGACGCCCGATAGTTCATGTCCATCGACACGGCGCAGCCGTTGGCCTTGGCCTTCTCCGCCACGTCCAGACAGAACTGGGTGGTCTTCGGCGACAGCGCGGCGACCAGGCCCGACAGGTGCACGATCTTGACGCCCTCGTCGGCGAACAGCCGGTCGAGGTCGAAGTCGGCGGCATCGAGGTCGAGGCCGACCTCACCGGCACGGTCGTTCCAGACCCGTGGCGCGCGGGCGCCATAGCCGGAGTCGGCGATGTTGAACTGATGGCGATAACCCCAGGCATCCCCCTGCGGCTTGTCCGGGCCGCGGAAGTTCATGCCGCGCGAGCGGAGGTCCGACTTGATGAACGCGGACATCGGGCTGTCGGCGACGAAGTTGGTCAGCACCATGGTGGGCTCGCCGAGATAGGAGATCACGCTCGCCACGTTCGACTCCGCCGACGTTGCATGCATCATGTAGCGGCTGCTCGTGTGCACCGGCTGGTGATTCTCGGGGGTGATCCGGATGCCCATCGAGGTGGCGATGGCGAGGGACCACTGGGCGTCTTCGCGAAGCTGCATGTGCTTGATCTTCTTTCTGGGCAGGGGTTTCCAATCGACCTTGCCCGGTGCCCCTGCCTCGCGCCACCGGTTGCCAAGTGTTTCTTCCCTAGTGGGCCAGCGGTCGGAAGACCTTGCCCGGGTTGAGGATGCCGAGCGGATCGAACGCGGCCTTGACGCGACGATGCAATTCGAGGGACACCTCGCCGACTTCCCGCTCGAGGAGGTCGATCTTCATGGTGCCGATGCCGTGCTCGCCGGTGATCGTGCCGCCCAGCTCGAGGCCGAGGACCATGATCGCGTCGAAGAGTTCCTTGGCCCGCTGCATCTCGTCGGAATCGGTCGGATCGAAGCAGACAGTGGGGTGGAAGTTGCCATCACCGGCATGACCGACGACGCCGACCATGACGCGATAGTCCCGCGCCAATTCCTGGACGCCGTGCACCAGGTCCACGAGCCGGTCGCGGGGGACGCAGACATCGTCGATCATGGTCGTGCCGAATCGCTCGAAGGCGGTGAGCACCTGGCGTCGGGCGGCGAGCAGCGCCTCCCCCTCGGCGGGGTCGTCGGCGATCATGACCTCACCGCCGGCCGCTTCGAAGATGGCCGCGAACTGCTCGATGTCGGCCCGGGCCCGCTCACCACCGGCATCCGACTGGGCGAGCAGAACCGCCTGCACGTGGTCCTCGAACCCCATGTGGAACGACTCGTTGACCGCGTCGATGCTCGCGCGATCCATGAACTCCAGCAGAGATGGCACCATCCCCGCCGCGACCACCGCCGACACCGCTGCAGCGGCGGCCTCGACCGACTCATAGAGCCCGGCGATCGTCAGCGGCTGCTCCGACTTCGGCCGGAGCATGAGCGTGGCCTCGGTGATGATGCCCAACGTGCCCTCGGACCCGACGATGAGCTTGGTCAGGTCGTAGCCACACACTCCCTTGACGGTACGCCGGCCCGTGCGCAGGAGGCGTCCGTCCGCGAGGACGAGTTCCAGGCCCAGAACATAGTCCGTTGTCACGCCGTACTTCACACAGCACAGCCCACCGGAGTTGGTCGACAGGTTGCCGCCGATGGAGCAGAACTCCCACGATGCGGGGTCGGGTGGGTAATAGAGCCCGTGCTCCGCGACCGCATGGGACAGGTCGGCGTTGAAGATGCCCGGTTGGGTGACGACGAGCCGGTTGGGCACGTCGATCTCGAGGATCTTGTTCATCCGCTCGACATTGAGCAGGATGCAGCCGTCGCTGGCGATCGCAGCACCGGAGAGCCCGCTCCTCGCCCCTTGCGGCACGACGGGTACGCGGTGTTTCGTCGCGATTCGCATCACGGCCTGCACCTGGCTGGTGTCCCGCGCGCGAACCAGCGCGAGCGCCCGCCCGGGCTCGACGAACATGGCCCGGTCGATGCTGTAGGTCGCCAGGATGTCCGGGTCGGTCGTCAGCACTCCGTCGGGGAGCGCCTCGACGAGGTCGGCCAGCACCAGCGCATCGGTCATGGTTGCCAGCGTACGACCGAAAACTTCGACAGTCCGAGTAGCGTGCAATCCGAACCCGAGTCGAGGAGAAACCATGACGACCACCGTCCGCGCGTGGGCGGCCCCGGATGCAGGGGCACCGCTGGAACCGATCACGATCGAGCGCCGCGACCTGCGACCCGACGACATCAGGATCGACATCAGGGCCGCCGGCATCTGCCACTCCGATATCCATACGGTCCGCGGCGAATGGGGTGCGCAGACCTACCCCATCGCTCCGGGCCATGAGATCGCCGGCATCGTCACCGAGGTCGGCTCGGCGGTCACGAAGTTCAAGGTCGGCGACCGGGCCGGCGTGGGATGCATGGTCGACTCGTGCGGCGAGTGCGAGTCGTGCGCGGAGGGCGAGGAGCAGTACTGCACGAATGGCGTTGTTTGGACCTATGCCTCGCGCTATCCCGATGGCGAGATCACGCAGGGCGGCTATTCGCAGCAGATCGTGGTCACCGAACGATTCGCGCTGAGCATTCCGGAGTCGATCCCGTTCGAGAACGCCGCCCCGCTGCTGTGTGCGGGGATCACGACCTATTCGCCGCTCGAGCACTGGGGCGTGGGCCCGGGCTCGAAGGTGGCTGTCGTGGGCATGGGCGGGCTCGGCCACATGGGCGTACAGATCGCGAATGCCCTGGGTGCCGAGGTGACCGTGCTGTCCCAGAGCGACCGCAAGGCCGACGACTCGAAGCGATTCGGCGCGGTCGCGCACCGTGCGACCGCCGATCGCGCCGTGTTCAGGGAACTGCGCGAGTCGTTCGACTTCATCCTCAACACGGTGTCGGCGGGGATCGACCTGGGTGACTATCTGGGACTGCTCCGTCGCGATGGGGTCATGGTCAACGTCGGCATGCCGACCGAGCCGCTGCCGGTGGTCCTGCCCACGCTCATCGGCCGCCGCCGTTCCCTGTCCGGATCGAACATCGGCGGTATTGCCCAGACCCAGCGGATGCTCGATTTCTGCGCCGAGCACGGCATCGCGGCCGAGGTCGAGGTGATCGGAGCCGAGAAGATCAACGAGGCCTACGACCGCGTCGTGAACTCGGATGTGCGCTATCGGTTCGTGATCGACACGGCAACGCTGTGACGGCTCTCCATCCGAGCTGCGTCCGGGTCAACGAGATCATCGAGGCCGCCGGGATCGCGGGTCGCGTACGCATCCTCCCCGAGGCCGCGCCCACCGCACAGTCGGCCGCCGACCAGGTCGGGGTCGAGGTGGGGGCGATCGCGAACTCCCTGATCTTCCGGACCGCGTCGGATCGGCCGTTGTTGGTGATGACGTCCGGCGCGCATCGGGTCGATACCAAAGTGGTCGCGGAGGTGATCGGGGAGAAGATCGGCCGGGCGGATGCGGATTTCGTACGCCGGCATACCGGCCAGCCGATCGGCGGTGTGGCACCGGTCGGGCACCCCACACCGATCACAACGCTCATCGATGAGGATCTGGCGCAGTTCCCTGAACTGTGGGCCGCGGGCGGGATCCCGCACGCGGTGTTCCCGCTGACGTTCGACGAACTCGTCGCGTTGACGGGAGGCACGGTCACGCGGGTCGCCTGAGCGGTTTGACCCTGACGCAACGTCAGGGTCCGACACTGGTCGCATGACCTCGCGCCTCACCCTGCCGCTCTATCTGGTCGCGTCCGGCACGAGCCTGTTCGGCAACTCGGCGATCTCGATCGTGCTGCCCTGGCTGGTGCTGGACGGGCGATCCGGCGATGGCGGGCCTGGTCGCTGCGGCCAGCGCGGCTCCGTCGGCCGTCGCAGCGCTCGTCGGCGGACATCTCGTCGATCGCATCGGCCGGCGTACCATCTGCGTCATCTCCGATGTCGGCTCCGCCCTCTCGGTCGCGGGCCTGGCGGTGGGGGACCTCACGGTCGGGCTCAACGTCACCTGGTTCATCGTCCTCGGAATCCTCGGCGCGTTGTTCGATGTGCCCGGCATGACCGCGCGCGAGACAATGCTCGCGCAGGTTTCCGAGACCTCCGGGGTCAACCTCGACAAGGTCGCGGCGGCGCGCGGAACGGTGTTCGGGCTGACGTTCCTGGCCGGGCCTGCGGTGGCAGGTGGACTGCTGGCGGTCCTGCCGGACATCCATGTGGTGTGGCTCACCGCTGCCTGTTCGGCGCTCGCCGCGGTCGCGATCCTGGTCATACCGTTGCGCCCGCCCGCCGCTTCCGATTCGGCTTCGGACGACTCGCCTCTCGCCGGGTGGCGCCTGGTCCGCAACAACCGCATGCTGCTGACCCTCATGCTCATCTCGGTCGCGATCATGATGCTGGTCGCGCCGTTGCTGTCGGTCCTGCTGCCGGCGCACTTCCGTGAGCTGGCGCGGCCCGAGTTCCTCGGCTTCAGCCTCTCGGCGTACGCCCTGGGCACCATGGTCGGCTCCGCGCTCTATGGCGCGCTGTTCGGGAAGCGGCGGCTGACGGCCTGGGTGGTGTCGAACGTGTTGTTCACCGCCGGGTTCGTGTCGATCGCCACGCTCGCGGGGTTCTGGCCGGTGGCGATCGGCATGCTCGTGATCGGAGTCGGCTCGGGCTTCCAGCAGCCGATCGTCATGGTGATCCTGACCAGGGCCGTGCCGGATGCGATGCGCGGGCGGGTGTTCGGCCTCAACGCCGCGCTGGGCATGATCGCCGCGCCCCTTGGTTTGGGCCTGATGGCGGCAGCCGTCGCCGGCACGAACCTCGGCGTGACGGCCTGGATTCTCGCCGCCTGTTGGACGGCCGTCTCGGTGTGGGCCATTCTCGCGCCGAGCCTGCGGGCGTACCTTCGGGCCATGGCCGAGGAGGAGACACATGCTGACCATCGGCCAGTTGGCTGAGTACGCCGGAACGACCGTCCGCGCGATTCGGCACTATCACCAGGTCGGGCTGCTCGAAGAACCGGCGCGGGATGCCTCGGGCTATCGCAGCTATGGCGCCCAGTCGGTCGTGGACCTGAAGCGGATCCGGGTGCTGGCGGACGCTGGCGTACCCCTCAAGCGGATCGGTGAACTCATGCACGCCTCGCCGGACGAGTTGAGCGAGGCAGTGGCGGAGATCGACCGCGACCTGCGGGCACAGGTACGCAAGTTGCAGGCGACCCGGAAAGCCCTTGCCGCGCTGGCGCTGGACGAGCCGTTCCTGCCTCCCGAGTTGTTGGAGGTGCACGAGGAGATCCGTCGGCGGGCCTCGGAGGCCGGCGTGTCGCCGCGGACCCTGGAGATGGAGCGCGAGGGCTGGATCCTGGCGTCGACGCTGTATCCGGAGCTCATGGAGCGCTGGGTCGGGACGCAGCTGCGATTTCTGGAAGATCCGGAATACCTCGAGCTCTATCTGCTCACCGATCAGGCCTACGACTGGGCGGGTGACGACCCACGGATCGATGACGTGGCACGGAGAACAGTCGATCTGATCAAGCGTCTGGGGTCCGTGGACTATGAGCACGAAGCCGCCCTCCACACTGACGACCGGGCGTACGCCCTCGTCACCACCTATCGCCTCGACCAGTCCCCGGGCTGGGCGAGCCTCACGAGCCGGGTGCGGGAGCTCCTGCTGGGTGACTCGAGTTGACCGACTCGGCCTCGGCGGCCCGCTGACGCAGGCGGTCACGGACTTCATCCGGCGTGTAGGCCCGGCGCTCGCGTTCGTTGCGAGCGACGAGTACGCCGCCAGCGGCGACGCCCACCAACCCGGCGAGGCCGAGCCATTTGGCGAGTTGCCCAATCCAAGGGCGCTTGGTGCGGGCACGTTTTTTTGTCACAGCTCAACCCTAGGCTTCTGGTGACGGATAGCCCCGGCCACCTTCCCCGGCGGAAGTTTCCGGTTTGTGCAATGGGGGTCTGGAAAACGTGACGCAGGTCACCTAGAATAGATCACATGATCGATTTATGCGAGGTGGAAACCTCCGCTTCTTCCGATGTTCCCGAGCCGCCACCCTGGCTGCTCGAACAGTGGCGCGAACACGATGCCTGGTTCGCTGCCCAGGGCAATCCTGAGCCGCTGGACTCAGCCGAAGAGGAAGAAGATGCTGGCCAATGGGAGCCGGGCGAACTCGGCTGGGAGCCGGGCGAACTCGACGACTCCGAGATCGCTGCCTGGATGCACCGGCTCGCGTCGGCGCGCCTGCCCGGCACCGAGGGTGCGTTGATCGATCTGATCCGGGGCCTGGAAGATCTCAAGTCCTGCGCCGCGGCGGTCCAGGCCCGGGCTGCGGTCGCGTTCGATGCCACCCGCTGTCAGGCCGAAGCTGACCGTGGGATCGCGGTTTCGGGCCGTGGGATCGGGGTCGGTGCTGAGATCGCCCTCGCCCGGCGTGAATCACCCTTTCGGGGCGGACGTCATCTCGGTCTGGCGAAAGCTCTGGTCAAGGAGTTGCCGCACACCCTGCAGGCGCTGGAGAACGGTGATCTGAACGAATGGCGGGCCAGCATCATCGCCAGGGAAACCGCCTGCCTCGGCGTGGAGGACCGCGGGATCGTGGATCGCTGGTTCGGCGCTTATCTGCAGGATCATCCCTCGATCGGTGACACCCGCCTGGAAGCCGAAATCCGTCGCAAGGTCACCGAGATCGACCAAACTGCGGAGGTGCGGCGCCGTAGCAAAGCAGCCGGCGGACGCCGGGTCACCACCCGGCCCCTGCCCGATGACATGGTCCAGCTCACCGCGGTCCTGAAGTTGCAGGAAGGGGTCGCGCTGTATGCCACGCTGCTGAAAGCGGCCGAGGCCGCGATCGCCCAAGGAGACACCCGGGGCAAGGGCGTGATCATGGCCGACCTGCTCGTCGAACGCATCACCGCCCGCCCTGCCGAGGCCCCGTGCGATATCGAGCTCATGGTCGTGATCAGTGACGAAGCCCTGTTCTCCGAGACCGAGGAACCGGCCCATGTGGATGGTTATGGCCCGGTCCCCGCAGCCTGGGTGCGGGACCTCATCGCCGACGCGGAGGACACCGATCAGCGGATCATGGTCCGGCGGCTGTTCCGCGACCCCGGACGCACCACCCGCATGGAAACCCACCGCCGGCAGATGTCACCGGCCATGAAGAAGCTCATCCGGATCCGTGACCACCGCTGCCGCATGCCCTGGTGCAACGCCCGCATCCGCCACACCGACCACGTCATCGACCATTCCAATGGCGGCGACACCTCGGTTCCCAATGGCCAGGGCCTGTGCGCAGCCTGCAACTACACCAAACAAGCCGAAGGCTGGACCTGCACCCCCAGCCAGGACCCCGACCACGGCCACATCGTCACCATCACAACACCCACCGGCCACACCTACCGATCCCACCCAACCGGCAGGCCCGGGAGACCGGGACGCGTGGGCACGCTGACCCGGCAGACTGTGCCCATGCCGACACTCTCGCTCGACGAGGCCCTGCATGCGACTCGGACCGGGGACATCTGGATCTTCCGCGGCACCGCCCGTGCCGACCGGGCGATCCATGCCCTCACCAATGCACCGGTCAACCATGTCGGGATGACCGTCGCGATCGATGACCTCCCTCCCCTGATGTGGCATGCGGAGCTCGGCAAGACGCTCCAGGACGTCTGGACGGGTGGCAATCACCCGGGCGTACAACTCCACGATCTCGAGGCCGCCGTCAAGCGGTGGCAGAAGCTCTACAAGCAACAGGCCTGGCTCCGGCAGTTATCGCCGGACGTCGGCCGGGAACAGGAAGACGCACTGCTCCGCGTGATCGCGCGCCTCGACGGGGTGTCGTTCCCGAGCACGGGCCGGCTCGCGTGGCGCTGGCTTCGAGGGCGCTCGACCCGGGCGAAGGCTCTGGTCGGCAAGCGGGCGGCGCCCGATCCGATGCGCCCGGCAGTGGCCTACTGCGCCGAAGTTGTCGCCCTCACTTTCGAGGAGATGGGGCTGCTGCCGGAGGAATACCCGGCGAACTGGTACGACCCGGGCAAGTTCTGGAGCGGTGACCATCTTCCGCTCGCCGATGGGTGGGAGCTGGGCCCGGAGATCGCGGTCGGCACCTAGGTCGGCGACCCTGTCAGTGAATCCGGATCGGGATGCGCTTCGCGCCGAAATCGCCGGCCTCGGCAGCAAACCGGCCGGCCAGCGCCTCCCCGCAGTCGGGGCAACACCCATCAGCGGTGAGCCGATAGGTCAGGATCCGATACCAGTCCCGCACGATCAGCTCGGCCCCACACGCCGCACAACTCGTGGTGTCGCCGGCACGATCGTGCACGTTGCCCGTATACACATGCCGCAAACCCGCATCGAGCGCGATCTCCCTTGCCCGCGTGAGCGTCGCCGGCGGTGTCGCCGGGACGTCCGGCATCCGGTGATCCGGATGGAAGGCCGAGAAGTGCACAGGCACATCGGGTCCCAGTTCCCGGACGATCCACTCGCTCTGCTGTTTCAGCTCGCCCGGATCGTCGTTGTGCCCCGGAATCAGCAGCGTCGTGATCTCGAACCAGACCTCGGTCTCGTGCCGCAGGTAGGTCAGGGTGTCGAGCACGACCCCCAGCCGTCCGCCCGTGAGTTGGCGATAGAAGTCGTCGCGGAAGCCCTTGAGATCCACATTGGCCGCATCCATGTCGGTGAAGAAATCCTTGCGGGCCTCCCCCTGGAGATAGCCCGCCGTCACGGCTACGGTCTTCACCCCTGCCTCACGACAGGCCGCAGCGACATCCATCGCGTACTCGGCGAAGATCACCGGATCGTTGTAGGTGAACGCGATGCTGTGACAGTTCCACGCCCGGACCGCCGCCACCAGGTCGGCCGGACTCGCCTCGTCGGCGAGCGCGTCCATCTGTCGCGCGGTCGAGATCTCGTGGTTCTGGCAGAACTTGCAGCCCAGGTTGCACCCGGCGGTCCCGAACGACAACACGCTCGTGCCGGGATAGAAATGGTTGAGCGGCTTCTTCTCGATCGGATCGATGCAGAATCCCGACGAGCGCCCATAGGTCGTCAGCACCAGGCCATCGCCCACCCGTTGCCGCACGAAACAGAAGCCACGCTGCCCGTCGCGCAACCGGCATTCGCGCGGGCAGAGGTCGCATTGCAGGCGCCCGTCGGGCAGGGGGTGCCAATAGCGAGCGGGGTACGCCGAGTCGGCGGTCACGGCTCGGCCCACGCCGTCACGGTGTAGCGGAACACCCGCCAGTCGCGTCCCCAGGACTTGCGACCGAGCCCGGCCTTGGACTTGAGGTTCTGGAAGAAGACCTGCGGATCCGGCAACTGGTCCCAGACCTGGGGCAGGAAGGTCCCGCGATGGCTGCCGGCCTGGAGCAGGAGCCCGTCGACGCCCGGGCGCACCTCCCGCAGCAGCTCGGCCTCACTGCTCCACGGCATTTCCTCCGGCGGAGAGAGCAACGACACCTCGAGGTCGATCCCGGCGTACTCCTCCCGGGTCAGCGGGCCGAACCGAGGATCCTCGAACGCCGCCGCGCGCGCGTTGCCCCGCACGTCATCACGAATCGACCGATACGCCTGCAGCGTCCCGATGCAGCCACGCAACCGACCCGCGAGGTGCAGCGTCACGAACGAAGCACCGGGCTCATCGAGCCAGGCGTCGACAGGCTCGGGCGACGATTCCACGGGCACGTCCAACGTCACGGCAATCGCCTCCCGGGCCAGCGGCAGCAACACGGCGCCGGCATCCCCGGGCCACATCAGCCGACTCCGATCGAGGCATAGCCGACGACCCGGTCCTTGTCGCCGGCGGTGTCACCGGAGTTGCAGAGGTCGATCAGCTCGCTGGAGAGCCCGCGTCGCGCGGCCGACAGGAGCAAACCGTTGACCGGGTGAGCCCCGCACGCGCGACGCGGATCGATCGGTCCGTCGAACGCCAGCATGCGGTCGACGGTCTCGGCGTCCAACCGCTGCGCGTCGGAATAGGGGTGGTAGTGGGACAGGTCGGAGCTGAAGAGCAACAGGGTCTCCGGACCGCCCCAGGACCGTTCGACGACCGCCGACACCTCCGCTGCGCTCGCTCCGCCGACCACGAACGGCACCAGCTCGAACTCCCCCAGCATCCGCTGTAGGAACGGCAACTGCACCTCAAGCGAGTGTTCCTGGGCATGGGCCTGATCGCTGACCTCGACCTGCCGAAGACCAGTCGCATCGAACAACCCGATCGGGATATCGCCGAGCGGCGTGCGGAACACCGTCGCCTTCGGAAGCGCCAGCCCCCGCACCGGAGCCCGATGCGCCGGCCCGAACAGCACCACCCGCGAGATCGACCCGGCCACGGGCATCACCCGGGCGTACGCCCTGGCGGCAGTCGCTCCTGAAAAGACATAACCGGCGTGGGGCACGATCAGGGCCTTCGGTTGGCGTCCAGACGCCCCTTCGTCGCTCTTCAGCCGGCGTCGGGCGTCGGCCAGCAGGGCATCCACCTCCCGGGCCAGCTCGTCCGGATCTCCCGGATAGAACATTCCCGCAACCGCAGGCTTTCGGACGCCGCCACGCATGGCTCTCACCTCACACCGAGTCGGGGGCAGGGATGACCTTGCTCGAGCTCATGCCTTCCACCGTACGCGGCCGCGTCGACAGTTCCGAGGCCCTCAGTAGAGATAGGCCTCCGCGCGCATGTTCCGGGTGATCGAATAGCCGCCGCGGACGTCGTAGTTGTAGTGCTCGACGTTGACGGTCCCGTCCGGATTCACCCCGATGACCATGCCGACATGGCCGTAGCCACCGCCACGGCTCGTGCCCCACCAGGCGATCGAGCCGACCTGCGGCACGTTGCTCACGGTCCGGCCGCGGTCGATCCAGCCCTGGCGCCAGCCCCGGGCATTGCCGTCTCCGCCGCCGTTGATCTGGCCCCAGTTCATGCCCTTCTTCCAGGCCACGAAGTCGGTGCAGTTGCGGAACGCGAAACCGCGCGAGGAATAGCGAGCTCCGTTCTTGCACCACGAGCTGCCGCAGGGGACGGCATCCGCATCGGGATACGAGGCGTTCGGCACGCCGATCCGGCCGGTGGCCAGGTCGAACGACACCTGCCCGGTCTGGAATGACTGCGTGATTACGCCCCCACTGGCCGGCGACTCGGCGTTGATCGGGTAGCCCAGGCTCCCGCGCTCATAACCCGTGCTCGCATAGTGCGCCAGCATCGCGCCCCGCACCGGATGCGGGCCCGTGCCGGGTGACCAATAGATCAACCCACCCTGGAACCGCTGCGCGCACCCACCGTCCCGCAAACCGCAGAACTCGTTGCCGGTCGGATAGCCCAACGGGCCGCCCTCCCAACCCGAGCCCTCGTAGGCGAAGCGGATCGAGCCCAGGACCGCATGCGTTCCCACCGCCCCCTGCGAATAGACATATCCGCCGCTGAACCGCTGCCCGCAGCCGCCGTCACGGAGGCCACAGAAACGCCCGGACGTCGGATAGCCGAGGCGCCCGCGTTCAAAATCCTCCGCCGCATAGCGCGTGTGGAAGGCACCGGTGATCGGGTGCGCGCCCGCACCCGGGCTCCACAGGATCAGGCCGCCCGCGAACCGCTGTCCGCAACCGCCGCCGGCGAGTCCGCAGAACTCGCCCGAGGTCGGGTACGCCAACGCGCCGGTTTCCCAGCCCTGCGCGGCGAAGGCCGTCCCGATGGCCCCGCGGATCGCATGCGCACCCGCGGCGCCCGACCAGAGCACCAGGCCACCGGTGAACCGCTGACCACAGCCACCGTCACGCAGGCCGCAGAACTCGCTCGACGTGGGGTAACCCAATCCACTGCGCTCCCAGCCCTGGCCGGCCCAGAGCCCGCGGATCGCACCGCGGATGAACTGGGCTCCCGTGGCGGATGTCCAATAGATCGAGCCGCCAGCGAAGTGCTGGAAGCAGCCGCCGCCCGTGAGGCCGCACACGATCGGCATCGTCGGCCGGCCGAGCCAGCCCCGCTCGCCGCCCTGACCCCGCCACAGCGCCTGAATCGCATCATCCTGCGCCGCCCGTGGCGTCGCCACCTCCTCGGTGGGCGTCTCGGACGGCGTGGGCGTGGGCGTCGGGGTGACGCTCGGCGTCGGGGTCGTGCTCGGTGTCGGAGTCGCACTCGGCGTCGGAGTCGCACTCGGCGTCGGCGTACGCACCGGAGTCGCAGTCGGCGTGGGCGTCCCGGTTTCGGTCGGGACGGCATAGGGCACGAACCATTCCGGCGTCGGACTCGGCGTCGGGGTCGGCGCTGCGGAGGCGGACCCGGTGAACAGGGCCGATCCGAGCAGGACCACGGTCAGACAGAGCATCAGCAGCCGGCGCAGCGTACCCATGGATTTCCTCAGGAGTGGACGACATTCCCCGGCATCCTCATTCACATCAGCAACGTCCACAACTCCGGGATTCACCAACCCCGTCCGTCACACCTGCAACTCACCATTATGTGATTTCCTCAGAATCCCAAGCCAGAGCACGAACCGCCCGCCCCGCAGACGACCGGGCGTACCCCTCCAGACCGGGGTCAAGCCCCGGTCGAGGGTTCGGCTCAACGGCAGACGAGCCGCTGGCTCACGACATCGGAATACAGCTCCAGCCCGTCGAACTCGGCCACATGGATCACCTCGGACCATTCCCCCGCGGTGGGATCGATCTCGGTGAGCAGATTCGGCTTGTCGAGGACCCAGCTCTGATTGAGGATCGTCCCGGGTACGCCCTCGAACAAGGCCACATAGAACACGCCGGTCTCGACAAGGTCCTGGAAGAAGTGGCTGCCGTAGGACAACTCGGGCTGGAAGTTCCCCTTCGTATAAGTGAATTCGCACAGCACCGAGGCGTTGCTGACCTCGGTGAACGTGACGGGCACGCCCAACGACGGCGTCGTCGTCCCCCACCGCCCGGGGCCCATGAGCATGAAGTCCTGGCCCTTCAGTTTGCGATTGAGTACGCCGATCCTGCGGCCGACAGCGAAACGCGCCTGCTGCCCGAGCTGGAGATAGTTCTGTGGCCGTACGGCCACGACATACCGCAACGGCAGACGCACGTTGCCGCCCATGAAGTTGCCCTGCGTCGCGAGGAGGCAGTCCTTGGGGTCCTCGAGTTCGGGGACGGTGACCGACTTGCCCAGACCACGCGTCTGCAGCGGCCGGCACTGCACCAGGTTGATGCGCCAGCTCCCGTCCTGGGTCGCGTTGAGCGTGAACTCGATATCGACGGGATAGGCGTACGCCTCCTGCAGGGTCCTGAGCAACAACCGCAGGAACTCGGGAAAATCACCCTCGAGCAGGCCGGGGAAGTCGAGCAGCATCGGCGTCTGCTTGGGCCGTCGGCCACGATCACGCAGGCGACGGATGAGCTGATAGTCCGGGCGGGCGAACAGCTCCCACGGCGCCCCGATGTCGGTGTGGGCGATCGCGGTGAAGGGGATCGAGCGATGGTCACCCTCGCGCAGGTGCAGGACATCGACATAGCGCTGGGACCAGCGCGCCTCGTCGTCGGAGTCGACCAGGGCCTTCTGGGTCGGGTCGTCGAGCGCGACGATGCGGGCATAGTCGAGGAGGATGCGGTCGACCGCGCGGGTGCCGAGGCCGAAGACGAGGCGTACCATCCCCGCACTCGGGTCGGTCTCGGAGCTCCAGACATACAGATTCGACGAGTTGCCCACCCCGGCCGCGTGCGGGAAGAACAGGTCGCCCCGATGGTCGCCGGAGACGCGCTGGACGAGGACCGCCATCTGCTCGTCGCGCTCCACCAGGTTGCGGTTCATGCGATAGGTCAGCGCATCCTCCGAGACCGCGGAGGCATAGACCGTGAGCACGGCCTCCTCGAAGGCCTTCAGCCGCTCGTCCGGCGAACCGTGGTTGACGCAGAAGACGGAGTCATATTTGCCGGCGAACGCGTTGCCGTAGTTGTCCTCCAGCAGGGACGACGAGCGGACGATGATCGGGGACTGCCCGAAATACTCGAGCATGCGCATGAACTGCTCACGAATGCTGGCGGGGAACCTGCCGGTCCTGATCACCTCGCGCAGCTCGGCCGCGGCGGTCAGATAGCCGTCCGTGGTCTTGTGTTCGGACCACAGGCGCCACCAGCCGTTGGCGACCAGATAGGTGTAGAAGAGGTCCGCACCGAGATAGAACGAGTCGTGGGGCTCCATGCGGTCGGAGAAGTTGGCCCAGTGATTCTCGAGCACCGCGCGCGCGACGAGCATGCCGACCGACTTGCCGCCGATCGCGCCCGTGCCGATCTCCCGGTCGGCGATCGCGACCAGGTCGGCGAGGTTGAGGTGGCGCCGGCAGAGGTCGACCATCGGCCCCTCGCGACCGATGAGCATCGCCATCAGCAGGTCCTTGGCGGCCTCCTGCTCCGACGGCATCCCGAACAACGCGTCCCGAGCGCGGTCGAGCATGATGTGCCACGGATCCGGCTGCTCGGTGCCGCGATGCAGCGACGCGAACAGCCGGGCGGTCGCGCCCGATGACGTGATCGAGACGGCCTTGTCGCCGGTGATGCGATGGGGGAAATACATCGTCGGCGAATATCGGTCCCACACCTTCAGCGGGTGGACATAGGTCTGGTCATCGATGAGATAGAGGTCGAGCAGGACCTGGGTCGTGGCCCTGATCGAGGCGACCGTCGCGAAGCTGTGGAGATTCCGGATCAGGGCGAAGTAGGCGACGGTGTCGAGGTCGAACAACCAGGGACAGGTGACCCGGAAGAAGTTCATCACCATCAGGTCCGAATGCCAGTGCTTGAGCAGGTCGGACAGGCAGTCGAAGACATAGAACGCCCGCTCGCCCTCGCGCGCGATCAGGTGGTGCACGGCGGTCGCGAACGACTCGAACCCTTCGGCCGGGTCCAGCTCGACCATCTCCACGCCGGTCAGGTCGTCGATCACCGGCAGGTGGGTGGCGAACCGCACGTAGATGATGCGGCGCTCGTCGGCCCGCGCCTGAACGACATAGGGGTCCACGACCCGGCGGTAGTCCTCGATCGAGTCCACCTGCCAGACCACGTTGTCGCCGAGCCGCAGCCCGTCGACCACCCGGTCGAGGCCCGGAAGCCCGGTCGAAACCGCTGAAATACCGTTCTCCATTGCGTTTCCGTCAGTCCTCGGAACCGCCGAAACCGCCCATATCGAAGACGCGGAACCCGACGGCGTACTTCGTCCCCATGGCCGCTCCCCCCTCCCGGAGGATCTCGGGGATGAACTCGGCCGGCTTCGGGTGGTTGGGCAGGGCGTCGAGATAGGCCTCGTGCGACTCCAGGGACCGGACGCTCGCGTCGACGGCCTCCTGATCGACGGGTACGCCATGCGTGGGCTGCGGATGCCCCGCGATCAGCAGCGCCTTCGTCGGCCACTTCGGCAGCCCCGCCTCGGCGAGCTCCTTGCGGAAGACCCAGGTGTTGTCGGCGTCGCGGATCGCGTCCACGGTGACGAGACCGGCGACGCGGTGGTCGGCCTGATTGAAGCTCCCGTAGGCCTCGACGTCGAAGTTGGCCGTGACCACCGCATCGGGCCGGAATTCCCGGATCACCCGGGCGATATCGAGCCGCAGATCGAGGCCATAGACGAGCATCCCGTCGGGATGGTTGAGGATCGTGAGCTGTTCGACGCCGACGGTGGCGCACGCCTTCTGTTGCTCCTGGGCGCGGAGCGGCCCGACCTCCTCGGGCGGGATCTGCATGCCGGCCTCGCCGGAGGTCAGGAGCAGGTAGGCCACCGTCTTGCCCTGCCGGGTCCAGTGGGCGACCGCTGCCGACGCGCCATACTCCATATCGTCCGGATGCGCGACCACACAGAGGATCCGCGTCCAGTCGGCATCGGGAAGGGCGGGCAGCGTCGGCGCAGGCTCGGTCATGGGCCCATTCTGTCAAGTGATCCCGACGGATTGGGGAGCCCCCTCTGATGCGGCGTGCCCGGTGAGCCGACCGATCCGGAGAAGACCCGATCCGCGCCCTAGGCTGGCGTACACGTCCCCCCACGCGAGCGAGGCACCCCATGACCTTCTCCAACGAAACGGCGTTCGGCGGCCTGGCGATCGAGCCGTTCAACGACACGTTCCCCTTCGACCCGACCAAGACGATGCCGCGGATCGCGGTGGAATATGACGACGATCCGGAGGAGTGGACCAAGAAGTTCCGCGCGCTCCTCGAACTGCCGGTGGCCGCCCATCTGCGCGGGCTGTCGGTCGGCGCGTGGGGAGCTCCCTACGAGAACGATTCCACCGACATCGCCCTGGCCGTCGCCGCCGCCGCGCCGCGGCTGCCCAACCTGAACACGCTCGTCTTCGGGGACCTCTCCATGGAGGAGGCCGAGGTCTCGTGGATCGAGAACTCCGAACTCGGCCCGATGGTCAACGCCTATCCGAACCTGACGGCTCTCCTGGTCCGCGGCGGCAACCACCTCGGCCTGACCGGGCTCCGCCTGCCCCAGCTGAGCACGCTCGTCGTGCAGACCGGCGGTCTCGACAGCAGCGTGGTCCAGCAGCTCCTCGACGCAGAGCTGCCGTCGCTGACACACCTGGAGCTATACACGGGCGCCGAGGACTACGGCGCCACCGTCACGATGGCCGACCTCGCCCCGATCATCTCGGGCCATGCCTTCCCGAAGCTCACCTATCTCGGGCTCAAGAACTCCGAGCTCCAGGACGACATCGCGATCGCCATGTGCGAGTCCCCGCTGCTCGATCGGCTGCAGGTGCTCGACCTGTCCCTCGGCATCCTCACCGATGCCGGCGGCAAGGCCCTCCTGAACGAGCCCCGCGTCCGCAACCTCGGCTTCCTCAACCTCGAACACCACTGGATGACCGATGCGGTCGCAGTCAGGTTCCGCGATCTCGGCATCTCGGTGGACCTGTCCGACCCGATGCATGGCATGGACGTGGACGACTTTCGCTACGTCGCCATCGGTGAGTGATCTCCTCATCCTCGGCTCGGCCGGGGGCAAGCGCACGCAGGCGGTGCAGGCGTCACTCGCCCGCGCCGCGCTCCCGCCGGCCCGGGTGCTCGACCAACGGGTTTTCCTGACGGGTACGCCGGGTCCGGCGGATGACTGGGTTTCGCCCGGCACGATCGTTCGGCTCGAGTCGCCCAGTGAGGACCCGGGGGTGGATGCGGAGTTGGTGGCGCTGGGCGGAGGCGTACGCCCGGAGGCGCCGACCGAACTGATCCGCTCCGACCACTGGCACCGGGGCCTGACCGTGCTGCTCGGTCGGGTCGAGGCCTGGCTGGCCGATGCTCCCGCGCATCATCGGCTCCAGCACACGCCGTCGATCCTGGCGATGATGGACAAACGGGCGACGCATGCCCGGCTCCGGGCTGCTGGCGTACCCGTTCCCGAGTCCTTCGACGCCTCCACCTGGGCCGAGGTCGTCGAGCAGGCCAGCGCCCGCGGCTGGAACCAGGTCTTCGTCAAGGCGCGCTACGGCTCTTCCGCCGCCGGGATCCTGGCGGCGCGGTGGGGTGATTCGGTCGTTGGATTCTCTACGGTTGCCTGGACGAAGGGTCGGGCGGTGAATGTACGCCGCCCCGTCCGCTATTCGACCCACGCCGAGATCGCCGAGGTGGTCGAGGCCATCGGCCCGTTCCACGTGGAACGCTGGCTGCCGAAGGTGACAGCACCGGGCTCCACCACCGGGCCGGTGGACTTCCGCGTGGTGGTGATCGGAGGTCGGGCGCAGCACCTGTTGGCGCGCATCGGCCGGGGCCCGTTCACGAACCTGCACCTCGGCGCGGAGCGTGGTGATCTCGAACTGCTTCGGGCCCACTTCGGCGAGCGGAACTGGGCAAGCATCCGGGCCACCGCCGAGGCAGCCGCGGCCTGCTTCCCCGAGGCGCTGTACGCCGGCGTCGACGTCGGTCTCGTCCACCCCTCCCGCGAGGCCGTCGTGTGGGAAGTGAACGCCTTCGGCGACTTCCATGAGGGCATCGAGGTCGACGGCAAGGACACCTACCAGGCCCAGCTCGCCGCAATGATCGGGGTGACCGCATGATTCCCGTCGCCGACCTCATCGGCACCCACGACATCGTGTGGATCACCCTCGATTCGCTGCGCTATGACGTGGCGCAGGAGGCCTGGGCGGCGGGGCGTACCCCTCACCTCGCCCGCTTCCTCCCCACCACCGGCTGGGAGGAACGCCACTCCCCCGCGAGCTTCACCTATCCCGCGCACCTGGCGTTCCTCGGCGGCTTCCTGCCCGCCCCACCCGGCCAGGACCGTCCCGCGCGGATGTTCGCGGGTTCGTTCGACCACTCGATCGGCGCGCGGCCCGGGACGTTGGTGTTCGACGAGGCCGATGTGCCCGCTGCCCTTCGCGCCCGCGGTTATCACACGGTCTGCCTCGGCGGCGTGGGTTTCTTCTCCCGCCGCGGGGCGCTCGGCTCGGTGATCCCGGACCTGTTCGACGAGTCGCACTGGTCTCCCGCCACGGGTCCCAGGAACAAGGACTCCGCGAAGGCCCAGGCCGATGTCGCCGTCCGCGTGCTCGCCGAGCAGCCCGACGACCGGCGCCTGTTCCTGCTGCTCAACATCGCGGCGACCCATACCCCCACGCACTATCACCTGCCCGGAGCCCGCCGAGATTCCCCCGAGTCCCAGGCCGCCGCGCTGGCGTACGCCGACGAGCACCTGGGCCGGGTCATCGACGCCCTGCGCCGCCCGACCGTGCTGATCGTGTGTTCCGACCACGGCGACTGCTTCGGCGAGGACGGCTGGTGGGGTCATGGGATTGCGCACCCGCTGGTGTGGACGGTGCCGTACGCCGAAGTGGTGCTGACATGACGCTCGCCCTCACCACCAATCCCTATGCCGGTTACACCTACGGCTATCCCCACAAGACGGCGTACCGCCGCCTCGACCCGCCGGCCGAACTCGCCCCGCTGTGGGCCACTGAGGACCGGTCCAACCTGTTCGGCTACGTCCACTTGCCGTTCTGCGAGATGCGGTGCGGGTTCTGCAACCTGTTCACCACGGCGAACCCCCACGACGACCTTGTCGGCCGCTATCTCGAGGCGCTCGAACGGGAGGCCCGCGCGACCGCGGAGATCATCCATCCCGCCACGCCGGCGCGCTATGCCATCGGCGGCGGCACACCGACCTATCTGCCGCCCGCCGAGCTCGCTCGCCTGCTCGAGGTGTTTCCCCGCGTCTTCGGCCGGGCTGTCGCCGAGGTCCCGACCTCGATCGAGACGTCGCCGGCGACTGCGACCCCCGAGCGCACCACTCTTCTCGCCGACGCCGGCGTCCGCCGCATCTCCATCGGCATCCAGTCGATGGACCTGGCCGAGGTCCATCGCATCGGTCGGCGCCAGCGCGACGACGAGGTCCGCGGCGCCCTCGACACCCTCCGCACCCTGGGCCCGCCCGTGCTCAACATCGACCTCATGTATGGCCTCCCCGACCAGACCCCCGACACCTGGCTCGCCACCCTGCGCGAGGCACTGCGCTGGCACCCGGAGGAAGTCTTTGCGTACCCCCTCTATGTGCGTCCCCTCACCGGTCTCGACCACGTCGGCGCAAGCCCCACCGACATGCGCCCCGAGCTCTATCGCCTGGGTCGCGACCTGTTGCTCGCCGAGGGCTATGAGCAGACGTCGATGCGCCGATTCCGACGGCGCGGGATCGAAGAGGTGGACGACGAGTACGCCTGCCAGTCCGACGGGATGGTCGGGCTCGGGTGCGGGGCGAGGTCGTATACGCGGGAGCTGCACTATTCGCGCGAGTACGCGGTCGGCCGTCGGGGCGTGAAGGCGATCATCGACGACTATGTGAACCTCACCGATGCCGACCTCCGGGTCGCGCGCCACGGTTTCCGGCTCGATGCGGACGAGCGGATGCGCCGGTTCGTGCTGCAGTCGCTGCTCCATATCGATGGGCTCGATGTCGAGGCCTGCCGTGCGACCACCGGAGCCGATCCCGAGACGCTCCCCCTCGATCGACTTGTCGCCGACGGCCTGGCCACCCGCACCGCTGGGCGCGTACAACTCACCCCCGACGGCCTCGCCCTCTCCGACGCGATCGGGCCGATGCTCTATTCCGCCCGCGTCACCGACCTGAGCCGCGACCATGACCTCCGCTGATCTCACGCTCATCTATCGCGGGCCGCTCGACTCGTGCAACTACGGCTGCGGCTATTGCCCGTTCGCCAAGAAACCCGAAACGCCCAAGCAGAAGGCTGCCGACGAGCGCGCGCTGGAGCGATTCCTGGGGTGGATCCGCGGGTACGCAGGGCCTGTCTCGGTGTTCTTCACCCCGTGGGGCGAGGCGCTGCACCACGCGCGCTATCGCGAGGCGATCATCGAGCTGAGCCATCTCCCCCACGTACGCAAAGTCGCCATCCAGACCAACCTCGCCGGCTCACTCGACTGGCTGGCCGACGCGCATCCCGACAAGGTCGGCATCTGGGCCACCTGGCACCCGACCGAGGTGAGCCAGGACCGGTTCCTCCGCAACGTCGCCCGGCTCCGCGAACTGGGCGTGAGCCACAGCGTGGGCGTGGTCGGCGTACGCCACCGCGTCGCCGAGATCGAAGCCCTCCGCGCCGAGCTCCCGGCGGCGACGCCGATGTGGGTCAACGCGTTCTCGGTCGACGGCGGGCCAGTGCGGCGCAACTACTACGACGCGGAGACGATCGCCCGGCTCGCCGCGGTCGACCCGCTGTTCGAGGTCGGTCTGCTGCGTTTCGCCAGCCGGGGCCGGACGTGCGCTGCCGGGCGTACCGTCCTCGCGATCGACGGCGACGGCACCGCCCGCCGGTGCCATTTCCTGCCCAAGGTGCTCGGCAATCTGTACGCCGACCCCCTCGACGAGATCCTCACCGACAAGCCCTGTCCGCGGCCGGTGTGCGACTGCCATATCGGCTATGTCCACCTCGACGACCTGCGCGCTAGCGAGGTCTATGGCGACGGACTCCTCGAGCGCGTCCCCGACCCGAGTTGGGCCGACCCGGCCGGCTACCTCGCCCGGGCCCGCAGCCTGGCTGATCTAAGGTGACCGGGTGGCCAACGTCCTGTTCCTGTGCTCGGGCAATATCGGGCGGTCGGCGTTCGCCGAGCGGTACGCCCAGCTCCGCGCGCGTCAGCTCGGTCGCGACCTCACGTTCGAGTCTGCCGGGCTGGACGCCCTTCCGGGTGCGGGCATGGAGCAGGGTCTCGCGGAGGAACTGACCAGACGCGGTGGGTCGCCGGGCGGATTCCGCTCCCGCCAGGTCGATCCGGAGATGTTGGACGAGACCGACGTCGTCCTGACCATGACCCGCCGCCAACAGCTCATGCTGATCACGCACTGGCCGGCCTGGCACGAGAACACCTTCAGCCTCGGCTTCGCCGCTGGCGTCGCCCGCGGGCTCACCCATGATGTGACAGTCCACGGCCTCGCCGATGCGTGCGCGGCGACCGTCCAGACCAAGGCCAACCAGGCGGACCTCCCGGATTCCTATGCGTGGCACCCCACGGTCACGGCTTCGGTGGCCGACCAGATCGCGGGCTATCTCGACGAACTGCTTTCCCGGCTGGTCTGAGGCGTACGCAGATATCGCCACCAGACAACCACCGCCACGACCGCGGCCACGACCGCCGCAATGGCGGTCCACAGCGCCATGATCTTGCCCTCGGGGTCGAAGTCGAGGCGATAGTTCATCAACAACCGGTACTTCTGCCACGACAACAGCGCGATGAAAGTCGGCACCACCAACACGCCGACCAGCGCTCGCAAACCGCCGCGCCGGATCAGCCACACAACAAACCCCAGCAAAAGGGCCGTCACTCCGGCCATGACCGTCCAGTACGCCAAGTCAAGGAGCACTCCGCCCCATTGGAAAACAGGCTCCGCGTTGGGGTCCCAGGCGTCAGGATTCCGCGGATCATAGGGGATCGAGGCATAGACGCCGAGCGCCGAGTCACTCGCGTAGTACCCCACCACTGCCGCGACCAGGAACACCGCAGCCCGGGCGGCTGCCCTCCCGAAGGTCCGGCCGCCCCACGCGGCGACGAATCCGGCGACCAGCCAGCCGACGTCGACGCCGAGCACTTTGGAGACATACCCCGGCGAGGGCCCGAAGCCGTGATTCACCAGGGATGTGAGCACCCCGAACGCCGCGCCGGATCCCGACAGCAGAGCCACCGTCATCCACCGAGGGCGCGGCGCGGGCTCAGACATGCCGGAATCCTAGCCCGCACTACGGTGGGAACACCGGATCGGCGGAGAACGCCGAACCCGGCGTACTCGAAAGGAAGCACCATGGCCGTCATTGCCCAGTTCGATTTCCCCGCCGAGGGCCCGTGGGGCGAGGAGATGTCGCAGGCGTACGCCGGGCTCGCCGAGTCCATCGCGAACGAGCCCGGCCTGCGCTGGAAGATCTGGACCGAGAACGCCGAAACGAAGATGGCCGGCGGGATCTATCTGTTCGACGACATGGCGTCGGCGCACGCGTACGCCGAGATGCACACTGCGCGGCTGCAGAGCTTCGGCGTCACCGGCATCCGCGCGCTGTTCTTCGAGGTGAACGAGGCGCTCACCCGGACCGACCGGGGCCCGATCTCCTGATCAGGCCTCCAGTCCCAGGTCCTTGAGGAACGTCTCGGCCCAGTGGTCGATGTCGTGGGTGAAGACCTGCTTGCGCAGGGCCCGCATGCGGCGGCGCTTATCAGCGGCCGGGGCCGACCCGGCATCCACGATCGCCTGTTTCATGCCGTTGATGTCATAGGGATTGACCAGCCAGGCCTGCTTCAGCTCGCGCGCGGCACCGGCGAATTCGCTCAGCACCAGGGCCCCATCGCCGGAGCCGCGGCACGCGACGTATTCCTTCGCGACCAGGTTCATGCCATCGCGCAGGGGCGTCACGACCATGACATCCGCGGCCCGATAGAGGGCGGCCATCTCCTGACGCGGATAGCCCGAGTGGAGATAGTTGATCGGCGAGCGCCCGATCCGGCCCATGTCGCCGTTGATGCGGCCGACGAGGAGCTCGATGTCGTCGCGCAGGCGCTTGTATTCCTCCACCCGCTCCCGCGACGGCGTCGCGATCTGGAGGAAGACGGCCTTCTCGGGGTCGAGCTCGCCGGAGGTGAACAGCTCACCGAACGCACGGATCCGCTGCCGCAGGCCCTTCGTGTAGTCCAGGCGATCCACCCCGAGGAACACGATCTCGGCGTCGAGGTCGTCGCGGATCTCCTGCGCCCGGGCGATCGTGGCGGGATCGTTGGCCAGATCCTGGAAACCCTGGGAGTCGATGGAGATGGGATATGCGCCAGCTCGTCCCTTGGTCCCGTCCGGTCGCACGAACTCCCCGCGGCGGGTCTCATAACCCAACCGGTCCTTGACCAGACGCAGAAAGTTGGCTGCGCCACCCGGCACCTGGAAGCCCACCAGGTCGGCCCCCGCGAGCCCCTGCAACACCTCGCGCCGCCACGGCAACTGCTGGAACAGCTCCTGCGGGGGGAACGGGATGTGGAGGAAGAAGCCGATCTTCAGGTCGGGTCGCTGCTCGCGCAGCATCTGGGGGACCAGCTGCAGCTGGTAGTCCTGCACCCAGACGACCCCGCCCTCTTCGGCCACCTCCGCGGCGGCATCGGCGAAGCGCCGGTTGACCGCGACATAGGCGTCCCACCACTCGCGGTGGAACTCGGGGAAGGCCACGGAGTCGTGATAGAGCGGCCACAGGGTCGCGTTCGACATGCCCTCATAGAACTCTTCGACCTCCTCGGCCGAGAGTGGGACCGGGACCATGTCGATGCCGTCGTGGTGGAACGGCTCCAGGGTTTCGTCGGGCGCCCCGTGCCAGCCGACCCACGCCCCTTCCTTCGACTTCATGATCGGCTCCAGTGCCGTCACGAGGCCACCCGGTGAGGTGCGCCACGCGGGTTCGCCGTCGTCGTCGGTGATGCGCTCAACCGCCAATCGGTTGGCGATGACCACGAATGCGGCCTTCGGATTGTGCTGCCTAGACTCGGATTTGCTCGACATATCGCCTCCGCCTCCAACCTACCCAACGCGGGATTCGCCCAAACCCCCCTTCGGCAGGAGCCACAGACATGGATCTCACGACGGACCGTCCCTTCGACCTCACCGACGCCGGCCGCCGGGCATGGAACGCGATCGTCGCCGACCCCGGTTCAACGCTCCTCTGCAGCGATTTCGATGGCGTACTCTCCCCCATCGTCCGCGACCCCGACCAGGCCTGGGCAGCCGAGGAAACCGTCACCGGGCTCGCGCGGCTGGGCACGAAGGTGGGCAAGGTCGCGGTGGTGACCGGACGGCTCGTCCGCAAGGCCGTCGAGCTGGGCAAGCTGGATGAGCAGGCGGGCCTGGAGTCGATGTCGGTGCTGGGGCTCTATGGTTTCGAACGCTGGGACGCCGCCACCGGCGAGTTCGACGAGCCGTACGCCCCCGACGGAGTCGAGGCCGCGAAGGCCGAACTGCCCGGCGTACTGGCGGGACTCGGCCTCGCCCACGCCCGCCTCGAGGACAAGCGGCTGTCGCTCGGTGTCCACACCCGGGAGCTCGAGGATCCCCACGGTGCGCTGGCGACGCTCGAGATCCCGCTCCGCGAACTCGCCGATCGCCATGGCCTGCGGATCGAGCCGGGCAAGTTCGTGTTCGAGTTGCGGGCACCCGGCGTGGACAAGGGCGATGCTGTGCGCCGACTCATCGACGAGGTCCGGCCGCGGACCGTGGTCTTTGCCGGCGACGACCTGGGTGATGTGCCGGCGTTCGAGGCCGTACGCAGCCTCCGGGACACCGGGGACATCGACGGACTGCTGATCTGTTCGGCATCGACCGAGCAGAACGCGCTCGTGGAGCTCGCCGATGTCATCGTGGACGGCCCACCCGGCGTTGCGGTCCTGTTCGACCAGCTCGCCCAGGCTCTGGAAGCCTGAGGCCCGGAAAATGCGTACTGCCCGCCCGGGAGTTCCGGACGGGCAGTGCGTGATGGGTTGATCAGAGCGATCAGGCAGCCGGCTGCGGCGGGGTCTCGGCGCTGTCGACGAGCTCCATCTTCTCGGGAGCCTCGGCGTGCAGGAACCGATAGCTGACACCGGCGATGGCGGCGCCGATGATCGGGGCCACCCAGAACAGCCAGACCTGGCCGAGGGCGGCCGGGTTGAACACCGCGACGCCCAGCGAACGGGCCGGGTTGACCGAGGTGTTGGTGACCGGGATCGAGATCAGGTGGATCAGGGTCAGGGCGAGGCCGATCGCGATCGGGGCGAAACCCTTGGGGGCGCGCACATCGGTGGCGCCCAGGATGACCCACAGGAAGATCGCGGTCAGGACGATTTCGATGACGAGCGCGGCCAGCAGGCTGTAGCCGTTCGGCGAAAGGTCACCGAAGCCGTTGGTCGCGAACGCGCCCGCACCGTCACCGATGCCGGTCCAGTCCTTCTGGCCGGAGGCGATGAGGAAGAGGACAGCGCCGGCGGCGATGCCGCCGACGACCTGGGTGATGATGTAGGGCGCAACGGCCTTGGCCTCGATGCGCTTCGCGCAGAAGGCGCCGATGGTGACGGCCGGGTTGAAGTGGCCACCGGAGAGGTGACCGAGGGCGTACGCACCGGTCAGGACGGTGAGGCCGAAGGCCAGCGCAACACCGACGAAGCCGATGCCCATGTTGACGGGGGTGGGGTCATCGCTCAGGACCTTGGCGGCGAGCACGGCACTGCCGCAGCCGCCGAACACGAGCCAGAACGTCCCGAGGAACTCCGCCCAGAGGCGGGCGTACATCGGAGGATTGGTCATGGTTGTTCACACTCCAGGAAGTGGGTTGGGCATCCAAGGGCAAACTTGGACACGCGTACATTAGCCAGTCACAATCCTGACCAGCCGGTTCGGACAGCATCCTGGGCAACTGATGCCGTTTCGCAATCTCCGACGCATACTGGATCTATGCAGCCGGCGGGATACCTGACGGTGATCTTCCTGGTGGGCCTCGCGGTGACTCTCATGGTGCTTCTGGGGTCGCGACGGTCCCGTTCGATCCGTGCCGCCATGCGGCCTCGGCCGACCTCACTGGATGATGTCTTCGATCCCAACGACCTGGCCGAAGTGACCGCCAGTTTTGCGGCGATCACCGCCGAGCAGCGGCGAACGAATCCTGGCGAATCCGCTGCCCTCAGCGCTCGCCTGCAGCGGGTGATCAACCGCCGCTCGCCGATTCGCGCGATCGCACCCGCACCTGTTGCCGGGGCAACCCGGATCTGTTTCGCCGACGGCACGCGCGTGCTCGTCCGCAATCAGGGCGGCCGACTCGCCATGCTGGCCTATGAGGCCGCGCACTATCCGATCTGCCTGCGCTCCTGCCAGACCGGGCCGGAGGGCCCGGAGCTGACGTTCGACTACTACGGAGGGCAGGTCGTCGCCGTCGTCGTGGGAATGGACCAGGCGGATTAGGTTCCGTCAGGCTCAACCAGCGAGGACACCCGAGATGGTCGGGCGGGCGTACCCACCGACCCAGGTCGCCTCCTCGTCGCGGTCGATGAAGACCCGACCGGTCCGCCCCATCGCCGTGCCCTGGCTCGCCACATAGCTTTCGGGCAGCACTCCAGCACCGATCAGCCACAGCGCCAGTCCGGCGTTCGCGCTGCCGGTCACCGGGTCCTCGAATCCGTCGAAGAAGCACCGCACCTCGACGTCGGCCTCATGGGCGCCGGAGGCGTACGCCCCGATGACCGCGACCTTGTGCGTCCCGCGACTCCAGTCGGGGGCTAGGGAGAGGACTTCCTCCGCCGAGGCGACGAGTACGCCGACCCACCCCGGCCCGTTGTCGATCCACTCGACAGCGAGGGCATCCACCCCGAGCGCAGCCAGGACGGACTCCCGTTCAGCCGGATCGACCTCCCCCGACCTCAGCAAGGGCGGTGCCGCGAACGCCAGCCGCTCACCGTCGCCGCGGATCTCCACCAGCCCGACGCCGCACTCCTGCACGATGCGCTCGCCCTTCGGCACACCGCCACGCTCCAACCACGCCCGACAACTTCCGAGCGTCGGATGCCCCGCGAAGGGCAACTCCCCGGACGGCGTCCAGATCCGCACGCGATAGTCCGCCGCAGGATCGGTCGGCGGCAGCAGAAACGTGGTCTCCGAGAGGTTCGTCCACCGCGCGAACGCCGCCATCGTCGCGTCGTCGAGGTCATCGGCGGCATGCACCACCGCGAGCGGGTTGCCCCCGAATCTCTGGCTCGAGAACACATCCACCTGATCGAAGTCGTGCGTCATGGGGGTTATTCAATCGTCATCGCGGGCCTCGGTCGGACGCGCACCCGAAACGCGCGCTGTCCCCCATCCGAGCGAAGGACACCCCAATGCCCATCGATGTGACCATCCCCGCCCGCGAGGTCGAACTCGCCGGACACCTCTATCTCCCTGCCAACACCGACGGCCCCGTCCCCGGCCTGGTCTTCACGGGCCCGTTCACCGGCGTGAAGGAGCAGGTGACAGGCCTGTATGCCCGCCGCCTCGCCGAACGCGGATTCGCCACGCTGGCATTCGATCACCGTAACTTCGGAGGCTCCGGCGCCGAAGGAAATCCTCTGGCTGGACACCACCAACCACATCGACCTCTACGACGTGCCGGACTATGTGGACCCCGCCATCGACCGGCTCGCCGAGTGGTTGGGCGCACACCTGTGAGCTGAGAGGTCAGCTCAGGCAGCACCCAGCGCCGGAAGAGCCGGGACAACCGGGCCGGCGAGCTGGCGTACGCGCTCGCGAACCCGCGTGCGGAGACCGCCGGCCGCCTCGCCGACCGCACTGGCGATGATCGCCGCGCGGGAGCGACCCAGCTCGGGCTCGGGCAGGGAGAGACGGAAGAACTTGGCCCAGACCGAGCCCAGCTGGCGATGCATCGGGCCGGCCTCGTAGTGCAGGCCGTGGCGCTCGAACACGGCCTTCACCTTCGGCGCGACCTGTGCGAGTCGGTTGCTCGGCATGTCGGGGAAGAGGTGGTGCTCGATCTGGTGCGACAGGTTGCCCGACATGATGTGCAGGAGCTTCGAACCGGTGATGTTGGCGGAGCCGAGCATCTGGCGGATGTACCACCGCGGCCGGGTCTCGCCCTCGATCGAATCGGTCGCGAACGTCTGCACGCCCGACGGGAAGTGGCCGCACATGATCACCGCATTGCTCCAGATATTGCGGATGACATTGGCGACCAGGTTGGCGGCGGCCGTGTGCAGGAACGCCGGACCGGACAGCGCGGGGTGCAGCAGATAGTCCTTGGCCGCCTGCTTGCGGATCTTCGCACCCAGGTCGCGGAGGAGCGGCGCGGCCTCGGCGCGCGTCACCTCGCCCCGCAACATCGGGCCGACCTTGGCGTCATAGACGCCGATGCCATATTCGAAGACGAGCGCATTGCCCGCAGCCACGGCGGGCTGCGCCAGCGCGCCGAGCGTCCAGGGCTGCTTCTCGTCGACGCGGAGGATGCCATAACCGAGGTCATCGTCCTTGCCGATGACATTGGTCCACGTGTGGTGGATCTGGTTGTGGGAGGCCTTCCACTGGGCGGCAGGGCTGACGTGATCCCATTCCCAGCTCGTGGAGTGGATCTTGGGGTCCCGCATCCAGTCCCACTGGCCGTGCAGGACGTTGTGGCCGATCTCCATGTTGTCGAGGATCTTGGCGATGGCGAGGCCCACGGTGCCGAGGATCCACGCGGGCGGGAACTGTGAGAACAGCAGGATCCCGCGGCTGGTCACCTCCAGGCTGCGCTGGATCTTGATGATTTTCCGGATGTACGCCGCGTCCGCAGCCCCCAGGTCATTCATGACCTCGGCGCGGATCGCGTCCATGTCGGCGCCGATCTGCTCGATCTCGGCGTCGGAAAGAGATTCGGGGGTCCGGGGTGCCGGACGGGAGAGAACCAGGCTCATGTGAGTCCTTCGGAATCGGGGGTCGCCGGGTCAGCGGTCGAGCTGACAGGGGCCGGCCGGCGTGGTGATGCAGGTCTGGATGGGCAGGGGCTGATCCGCCGGGGCTTGGACGAGATCACCGGTGCGGACGTCGCGAACGGCGCCCGAACGAAGGGGGGTCAGGCAGCCGTGGCAGATGCCCATGCGGCAGCCGGACGGCATGAGTACGCCGGCTTCTTCACCGAGCTCGAGGATCGTCTGCCCGGGGGCACCCTCGACCTCGATGGCGCTGTCGGCGAAGGTCACGGCGCCGCCGTCACCGTCGACCGCGGCGAATGTCGGCAGCACGAAGCGTTCGGTGTGGAGCTGGTCGTCGAGCTCGTGCTCGGACCAGTGGGCCTCCAGGGTGTCGAGCAGGTCGGCCGGACCGCAGGCCCAGGTCGCGCGCTCGGCCCAGTCGGGCACGGCCGCGGTGAGGGCGGCCAGCGTGAGACGCCCCTCGGCTGACGTGTGTCGCTCCACGAGCCGGATCGCACCGATCGCGGCCAGCTCCCGGATCTCGGTGCCGGCGATCATGTCGGCGGCCGTGCGATCGGAGTGGACCAGGACGACATCGCTGACCCCGGCCAGCCCGGAGCGCAGCATCCCGAGGATCGGCGTGATGCCGGAGCCGGCGCTGATGAGCAGGACCTTGTCCGGCGACGGGGCCGGAACCCGGAAGTCACCCTCGGCCTGGCCGAGATGCACGAGGTCACCGACCCGTGCCTGCGTGGTCAGGTAGGTGCTGACCAGTCCGGTCTCGATGCGCTTGGGCGTGATCCGGATCGTCGGGCCGCCGGGCGCAGAGGTGAGCGAATAGGTCCGGTGATGGCGTACGCCATCGACATCGACGCCCACGCGAACGTGCTGACCGGGGACGTGCCCGCGCCAGTCGGCACCGGGCTTGATCTCCAGCGAGACCGCGTCGGGGGTCTCGCGTTCGACCGCGACGATCCGCCCGCACAGGTCGGCGCCCGGGCGGAGCGGGTTGATCATGTCGAGGAAGTCTGCGGGCACCAGCGGCGTGGCGAGCTGGTGCGCGAGACGGCGGACGCGGTGTCGGACAAGACTCCGGAATGAGGTCACATCATCAAGGGTAACCTACGGCGCCGTAAGTTACGCAACCGTAGGTTCCGCTCTGCGGCGAGATACGGGTCACACGTCCTAGTTCAGGACCCCGAACTCGTACCCCTGCTCGCGGTAGTAGCTCACGATCTCAGGAATCGCCTGGACCGTGAGATCCGCATACAGGTGGTCGTGCATGAGCAGCACGACGACGTTGGGATTGCCCGACTCCCGCATCGTGCGCTTCACCATCGACAGTTGCCCCTCGACGGAGGTCGGCGCGGACTGCTCGGCGTCCCCGTTCATGGCGTTCCAGTCGAGCCAGTACGCCCCCTCGGCCGCCAGCCGTCGACTGGATTCGTCGAGGTTCTTCCACGACATGTGACCACCGGGATAGCGATAACCGGACACCGCATAGTCGTCCCCGAGCACCTTCTTGATCGACGCCACCGCCTTCTCCCGATCGGCCAGGATGTTCTCGGCATTCCCACGGCCACCGGGATACAGGTATTTGTAGTTGTGGCTGTAGGTGTGGATGTCGATCGAATGCCCCTCGGCGATCGTGCGCTTCGTAACTTGAGGATCCGAGCCCTCCAGGCCCGTCGAGTTCGCGACATAGAAGAACGTCGCCGGCGCGTTCGCCTCCTTGAGCGCATCCAGCACCTTCGGCGTGATCCGGTCGTTCGGCCCGTCGTCGAGTGTCAGGAACACGATTTTCCGGTCCGACGGGCAGGTCCCCGCGACCTCGGGGGCCGCGCTCGCCGTGCGGTTCGCCGTGGGAGTACGCCCCGGCGTGGCGGTCGCCGAGGCCGCGCCGGCCGAGGGCGTGCTGCCGGAGGCCTGCGGCACGAGCAGGCACGCCTGGATGTCCTTGGCCTCGTAGGCATAGGCGGCCGCGGCGTTGCTGTGGTTGGTGCCGGGCTTCAGGGCCGTGGGATCGACCGAGGGCGTTGGCGACGGGGTCGGCGTGGGCGCGGCCGACGTGGCCGCCACCGGATCGGAAGCGGCGGGATCGGAAGCGGTCTGCGGCGCCGGCGGGGTGCCGCAGGCGGCGAGAGTCGCGGTGAGGGTGAGGGCGGCGAGGCCGCCGAGAAGCCGGGTGCGCATGAATACTCCTTCGCGAATGCGCCGCCAGCGTAACCCCGCTCAGGTGCCCTGGAACCGCAGAACCCGACGGATGGCCTCGGTGATCGCGGCCTTGCCCGCGGCGAGCGAAATCCGGATGGTCTGGTCGCCGTGCACGGCATCGAAGTCGACGCCCGGGGTCACGGCCACCCCCTCCGCCTCAAGCAGCGCATCGCTCCAGGCGCGCGAGTCGGCGTACTCCCCAAGAACGGGCGTGATCCGCGCATAGACATAGAACGCCCCGTCAGCCGGGGCCACGTCGACCCAGCCGAGCTCGTCGAGGTGATCCAGCACGACCGTGCGCGCCTCGGCATATTCGGCGAGGGCGACCCGGCCCTCGGCGTACGACTCCTCGCTGAACGCCTCCAGCGCCGCATGTTGCGCGGGCACGGGCGGGCAGAGCGCGAGGTTGCCCGCCAGCGCATCGACCGTGGCGACCAGGTCGGACGGCACGAGCGCCCAGCCGAGTCGCCAGCCCGTCATGCCCCAGAACTTCGAGAACGACGACACCACGAACCCGGACCGATCGGTCGCCCAGGAGCAGTCGCCGCCCCAGCCCGCAGTCTCTTCCCCGGCCTGTTGGCCGAACGTGATGCCGTGATAGATCTCATCGCTCACCAGGCGTACGCCGTTGTCGGCACACCACTGCGCGATCTCGGCGAGCTGCCCCGGCGCGAACATCGTGCCGGTCGGGTTGGCAGGGGACGCCACGACGAGGCCGGCCAGCGGCATCGATTTGTGCGCCTCTTCCAGCTGCTCCACGGTCGGCTGGAACCGCTGCTCGGGCCCGCAGTCGAGTTCGACGACGTGGAGGTCGAGGGAGGTGAGGATGTTCTTGTACGCCGGATAGCCCGGCCGGGCCAGCGCCACCCGGTCGCCCGCATCGAAAGCCGAGAGGAACGCCAGCAGGAACGCCCCCGAGGAGCCGGTGGTGATCGCGACGTTGCCATAGCCGATATCGAGTCCGTAGCTGCGCTGATAGTGCCCGGCGATCGCCTGCCGCAGTTCGGTGAGACCGAGGGCCTGGGAGTATCCCATCGGTGTGCCGTCGGTGAGCACCTCCGCACCTCTGCGGCGTACGCCCGAAGGGGCACCCGACGCCGGCTCCCCGGCGCACAGCGAAATCACCTCCCGCCCCTGCGCCCGCAACTCCGAGACCTTGTGGAGCACCGTCATGACCTCGAACGGCGGCACCTGGGCGCGAGTGGCGGACTTCATGGACGTTCCTCCGGAGTCTGGGCATCGAGCAGCGCGACGAGCCGCTTCGCTGCGGTGTTGCGATAGGACATGTCGGCGAGTTCGGCGACCTCGGCCCAGTCCGGATCGAGGCGCAGGTTCACGCCGAGCCATCCGGAGGGACCGTAGTACGCCGGCACGAAGAAGCGCTCCTCGCCCAGCAGTGCCTCGCGTTCGAGCGGGTCGGGCAGGAACAGCATCGACTGGCTGAACGTGTCGTCCGCGTGGTCGCCCTTCACGATCCCACCGAAGACCGCGAACACCTTCTTCGTGAAGAAGCAGGGATGTCCGTGCGAGATCTTCTCGGCCGCCTCGGGGAACGGGAGGCAGATCGCGCGGACCCGGGCGAGCAGCGGATCGTCGTCGCGAAAGCGGGGCGGGTGAGCCATGGGCTCAGCGTACGGCCTCGCCACGTACCCTTCCCCCATGGAGAGGACGCGCTGATGGGCAGGATCACGGTTCGCCGGCCGGTGGTCCGGGTGACGGTGGGCGAGACGATCGAGTCGGCACGCCGACCCGACACCCTGATCGCCGAGGAACCCCTGGAGATCCGGGTCAACGGGACGCCGCTCGCGGTGACGATGCGTACGCCGGGCGACGACATTCACCTCGCCCACGGCTTCCTGCTCACCGAGGGCATCATCCGCGGGCTCGACGATGTGACCACCGCGCGCTATTGCGCCGGATCGGTCGTCGACGACGAGTCCGGACAGCCCCAGAACACGTTCAACGTCCTCGACATCAAGCTCGCTCCCGATGTGCCGCCGCCGGCGGTGGATCCGAGCCGCAACTTCTATACGACGTCGTCGTGCGGGGTCTGCGGCAAGGCGAGCATCGACGCGATCCGCCAACAGATCCGCTGGCCGGTCGCGGATGATCCGGTGACGTTCGATCCTGCGGTGCTCGTGTCGCTGCCCGACCGGCTGCGCGAGCACCAGAAAGCGTTCAACTCGACCGGCGGGTTGCATGCGGCCGCGCTGTGTTCTGCGGAGGGCGAGATTCTGTACGCCGCCGAGGACGTCGGCCGCCACAACGCCGTCGACAAGGTGTTGGGGGCGGCGCTGCTCGCCGATGCGATCCCCGCTCCGGGGACCGTGCTCGTGGTGTCGGGGCGCTCGAGCTTCGAGCTGACGCAGAAGGCGCTCATGGCGGGCGTACCCGCTCTCGTCGCCGTCTCCGCCCCCTCCTCACTGTCCGTCGAACTCGCGACGGAAGCAGGTCAGACCCTGCTGGGCTTCACGCGGCCGCCGTCATTCAATGTGTACGCCGGAGCGCACCGCCTGGGCCTCTGAGAGGACCGGCTCAGACGCGGCGCATGCGCCCCTGATCAGACGCGGCGCATGCGCCGCCAGGGCCGACGCAGGTGATAACGCCGACCGGTCAGCTCGCTCGGGCGAATGGCCACGAGGACGGGCTTGTCGGTGCCGAGCCAGGCGCGGAGACCCACCTGCTCGAAGCGAAGTTCTTCCGCTTCGGGCAACACTCGGGCTTCACCGCGCACGACGACGCTCGACCCGATCTCGTTGGCATCGTCGACCTCGTCGACCTCGAAGGCGACGCGGTTCTCCCGCAGGATGCTGCGGAGCTTCTGGCCGTCGGCGGTGCGGAAAACGAGGTCGGCACCATCGACGCGATAGTTGACTGGGACGATGTGGGGCGCGCCGTCGACGACGTACGCCAGCCGGCCGAACTCGCGGCTGCCCAGCAGATCCCAACACTCGTCGGGGGACAGAACACCCTGCTCAGTGGCTTCGGTCATGGCGCCTCCCGCAGATGTCATCGTCACGGCAACCAGCCTAAACCGGACCCTGCATTTCCCCTGCCCTGTGCACCGACAGCCGGAACGACCTTCCGACCCCTACTACACTCTGTCCGCATGTGGGCACGCCGAGGAATGGCCGGGATAGCTGGTCTGATGCTATTGGCCGGTTGCGCAGGCGGGGGCGAAAGCCAGCCGGCATCGACGGCCAAGGATGCAGCGACGAGCCTCGCGACCGCGCTCTCGGCCGGAAACCTCGACGGGATTCAGATCAACCAGGGCGAGCCGGACCCCGATCTGGAGGCTGTCTATGGCGGCATGAACGGGCTCCTGCCCGCCGTCTCCGTCGCCCACGTCTCCCCGACACCCAACGTCGCCACCGTGAAGCTGGCGTACGCCTGGCCGCTGTCCTCCCCGTGGACCTATGAGACCGAGGCCGTGTTGGTCAAGGACGGGGACAACTGGAAACTGAACTGGGCGCCCACGGTCCTCCACCCCCGACTGACGTCGACCAACCGACTGGAGCGCCAGCGCGGCGAGGCGTCCGAGCGGGGCAACATCACCGGCCTCGGCAGCGCGGTGCTGGTCGAGGCCCTGCCCGTGCAGATGCTGGGGCTCGACAAGACCGGCCTCGATCAGCCCACCGTGGAGGACTCCGCCCGCAGGGTCGCCGACAAGGCCAAGATCGACCCCGAGGCCTATCTGAAGAAGGTCCATGCGGCCGGCCCGACGGCGTTCGTCGACGCCACGCCGGTGCGCCAGAGCGAGCTGCCCGCCGACTTCCTCGCCATCAAGGGGGCGGCGATGCGCACGGTCACGGTCCCGGCCCCGAAGACCACCGGGTTCGCCCAGGCCCTGCTCGGGCGGGTCGGTTATGCGACGGCCGAGCAGGCGGCCGAGGTCGGCAACACGGTCAACGAGGGCGACATCATCGGTGTCAGCGGCCTCCAGAAGACCTATGACAAGGAGTTGCGCGGCAGCACCGGCAACCGGGTGTTCCTGGCCGACCGGGCCGAGGCACCGGGGGCGGGCCGCGCGACCACGTCGAACATCGTGGCCGACTTCCCCGATGTCCCGGGCCAGTCGCTGTCGACGACCATCGACGACGACGTGCAGACCGCCGCCGAAGAGGCCCTGGCCTCGGTGAAGGTGCCCGCCTCCGTCGCGGTGGTGAACACGGAGACGGGCGCCATCCTGGCGGCCGCCGACTCCGCCGAAGCACGCCGGACCGATGCCTCGATGACCCAGCCGGTTCGGCCCGGGCTGGCCGGTTCGCCCGTCACCGCGCTCGCCCTCATCCGCTCGGGCGTCGACCTGAACGAACGGGTGACCTGCGAGAAGCAGGTCGTCGTGGGCGACCGGACGATCGAGAATGCCGACAACTACCGCGGCGGCAACGGCCAGATGACCCTGGCCCGGGCGATCGCGGTGCAGTGCGAGACCGCCATCGCCGCGGCACACACCCGCCTGGATGCGGCGAAGGTCCCCGAAGCAGCCAAGTCCCTGGGCCTGGGAGCGACCTATGACATCGGCGTCCCGATGAACCTCGGCGAGGCTGCCGCCCCGACCGGCGACGTGGCGAAGGCCGAGGCCCTGCTCGGCACGAACGAGGGCTATCAGGCCTCGGCCATCGGCCTGGCGGCGATGGCCGCGTCGGTCAAGGCGAAGCAGCCGGTGGTGCCGTTCGTGGTTCCGGGGCGCGAGTTCCGCACCGAGGGTGCGGTGCCCCTGACCGATGCCGAGGTCAAGGCGCTCGATGACCTGATGCGGACGAACGCGGGCTCATATTCCCCGTTGAGCCGCGTGGTGACCGGCACGGCCGACGGCCGCTCGTGGGCGGTCGGGTTCGGCACCGACTACGCGCTTGCGGTCGTCCTGACCGACGACAAGAACACCTCGACGACCACCGCCCAGATCGCGCGCCGCGTCGCCACTGCCGCCCGCTGACATGGGTCCCCGTGGAGCTGCCGGGCTGGCCCTCGCCGCGGTCCTGCTCACCGGCTGTGCCGGGCGTACGCCCCCGCCGCCGCCGGGACCGCCCGACCCGGCCCCGGCCGCCGAAGCCCTCGTCAGCGCTCTCTCCCGGGGTGACCTGACCGGATTCCCCGCGACCGTGGACGCCCAGGCCGAGCTCAGTCAGATCCTCGCCGGGATGGACGGCATCACTCCGACGGTCACCCATGGCGAATTGCGCACGGTCGGCGATGTCACCGAGATCCCGCTGAGTTATGTGTGGCCGTTCGAGGCGTCGAAGTGGGAGTACACGTCGACGGGGACCCTCAACTGGACCGGCACCGAATGGCGGCTGAACTGGACCGCCGGGATGATCCATCCCCAGCTCACGTCCCAGAACCGGCTCGTCCACACGCCCCGACCGGCGCAACGCGGCCGGATTCTCGATGCCGCCGGACGGGCGCTGACCGAGGAGCGCGCGGTGTTGCGCGTCGGCATCGACAAGACCCGGGTCGAACCCGAGGCGATGGAGGACTCGGCGCGACGCCTCGCCGGCGCCCTGAACGTGAACGCCGACACCTTCGTGGCGCGCCTGCAGGCGGCCGGGCCGGAAGCCTTCGTCGAGGCCATCGTCGTGCGCCATGATCACGAACTTCCCGAGGACTGGCGCGAGATCCCGGGCGCGATCTCGGTTCCGGAAAAGCGGACGCTGGCGGTGGACAGGGCGTACGCACCGGAGATCATCGGGCTCGTCGGACCGGCGTCGAAGGAACAGGCCGAGGCGGCCGGCCCCACCGTCCTCGTCGGGGACGCGATCGGGCTGTCCGGTCTGCAGCGACGGCAGGATCCGATGCTGCGCGGCAAGTCCGGCGCCGTCATCACCCTCGCCCCGCGGCGGCGGCCAACACCTTCACCGACAGCGACTCCGACGCCCGGTCCGCCCCCGTCGCCGACCCCGCGACCGGTGGTGTTCGAGGTGCAGCCGAGCCCCGCGCGGGACTTGGTCACCACGTTCGATTCGCCCCTGCAGAACCGCGCGGAGCAGGTCATGGAGGGAGTGCCCGGATCGGCCGCGATCGTCGCCCTGCGGCCCTCCGACGGGGCGATTGTGGCGGCGGCTGTGTCCCCCGGCAGCGGCGCCGACCCGGATGCGACCTTCGGGCACTTTGCGCCCGGATCGACGTTCAAGGTCGTGACGGCGCTCGCACTGCTGCGGTCTGGTCTCACTCCAGATTCGACGGTGAACTGCACCGAGAACGTGACAGTGGACGGTCGCACCTTCCGGAACTACGCCGACTATCCGGCCGGGAAACTGGGGCGGATCAGCCTTCGGGAGGCCGTGGCGCAGTCATGCAATACGGCCCTGATCGCCGAGCACGAGCGGATCAATCCCGACGATGTCCGCCGCGCGGCGGCCAGCCTGGGGGTCGGGGAAGACTGGGAAGCCGGATTCTCGTCGTTCTTCGGCGCGGTGCCGGATCCGCCCAATGTCGTCGGCGAAGCCGAAGCCATGATCGGCCAGGGCTCGGTCGAGACCTCTCCGATGGCCATGGCCGGCGTCGCGGCCTCGGTCGCCGCGGGTCGCACCGTCCGTCCGCAGTTGATCCCCGACTACGTCCCGCCCGCCGCGTCGACACCCCTGACCCCCGAGGAGGCGACCGCTCTGAAGTCGATGATGACGGCCGCCGTGAGCGAGGGCACGGCGACCCAGCTGGCCGGCGTACTCGACGGGGCGAAGACCGGCACCGCCGAGTTCGGGACGGGTACGCCCCTGAAGACCCACGCCTGGCTGATCGGTTATCGGGGCGACCTCGCCGTAGCCGTGTGGGTGCGCGAGGGGGACTCCGGTTCCCGCACCGCGGGTCCGATCATGCGCGACTTCCTGGCCGGCTGATTCCTAGCCGAGCGGCTCGCCGAGGCGATAGCCCTGGCCGCGGACCGTGTGGACCGCACGCGGCGCATGCCGCTCGAGCTTGCGACGCAGCGTGGAGATGTTGACCTCCACCAGATTGGGATCCCCGCTCTCGAGCCCCCAGACCGCGGCCAGGAGTTCCTTCTTGGAGACCACCTTGCCGGCATGGGCCGCGAGCGCGGAGAGCAGCTTGCGCTCGGTGCGGGTCAGGTCGATCTCGTTGCCCTTGCAGGTCACGGTCGCAGCGCGGGTGGTGATGGCCAGGTCGCCGATCTCGAGGGTGGGCGGCGGTCGTGTCCCGCGGCGGGCGAGCATCCGGACGCGTGCGATGAGGTCGACCATGGTGAACGGTCGGCGCAGGCATTCGTCGACCCCTCGGACCTCTCCCGGCGGTACGCCGCGCCCGGCCAGCAGCAGGACCGCCGCCCGGCTGTGCCGGCGGATCACGCGGAGGGCGTCCTGATGGGGGCCGTGCTCGGGGTTCAGGATCACCACGTGGGGGCTCGTCTGGTCGAGGGCCCGGGCGAGATTCAGGCGCGTCCCCACGCAGGACACGACAAACCCCTGACGGCGCAGGGCGGAGGTGGCGGCAGGGCTGACCGCGGCGACATCTTCGACGATGAGCACGCGATCGGACATGAATCCATCCTGCCCAAGCACGGGACCAGAAACCGACCGTTCGGGGAAATCCATCCCGCCCCGTGGTGCCCCGGGGGCCCTAATCTGAGCGGGTGAGCAACCGTGCGCGCTGGACCGCTGCCGACCTTCCCGACCAGACCGGCCGCCGGTGGCTGATCACCGGCGCCACGCATGGGCTCGGGCTCGCCACCGCTCGCCTGGCGGCCGCTGCGGGGGCGACGCTCGTGTTGCCCGCGCGGAACCGGGCCCGGGCGGAGTCGGTGAACAGCGAGCTGGGTCGGCGCCACGAGGTGGTGGACCTGGATCTGGCGGACCTGGGGAAGGTACGCACCGCTGCCGCGGCGATCATCGGCGGGATCGATGTCCTGGTGAACAACGCCGGCAGCATCACCGCCTCGCGCCGGGAGACCGCCGACGGCTTCGAATGGATGCTGGGGGTGAACTTCCTGGGCCCGTTCGCGTTCACCAATCTGTTGGCTCCGCAGGTGCGGGATCGGGTGGTGATCGTGGGCTCGAATGCCCACACGGCTGCTCGGATGAATCTCGACGACCCCCATTTCCGGCGCCGCCGGTGGCGGGTGGCGGACGCGTACGGAGCGTCTAAGCTCGCCGACCTGTTGTGGGGACTGGCCCTGGAGCGCAGGCTGCGGGGGCGCGGGGTCGGCGTACAACTCACGCATCCGGGCTGGGTCATGTCGAACATGCAGAACACGACCGGCCATCCCCGGCTCGGGCGCGCGATCACCGTGGCGACCACGCCGGTCGCGCAATCGGCCGAGAAGAGTGCGCTGACCACGCTGTTCGCGGCGACGATGGACCTGCCGCCGGCGTCATACGTCGGCCCCGACGGGCGGATGCATCTGCACGGCTGGCCCAGCCTGATCGGCCGCTCGGCCGAGGCCTCGGATCCGCGGCTCGCCGAGCGGGTCTGGCAGTTCGCGGTGGCCGAGACGGGAGTCGACCTGTCGGCGTGATCAGTCCCAGAGGTCACCGGCCAGCGCCGCGACGGCCTCGGGGGCGGCGAGCTGGACCAGGTGGCCCGAACGGACGATGTGGTGGTGCACCGTCGGACCACCCGGATCGGCGCGGAGGCGTTCGACGAACCCGGCCTGTCGGCGTACCCATCCGCGAAACACGCCCTGATGCGCCGTCACCACGTGGATCGGCACCGGCGGCAGGGGGTGCTGGGTGCGGATGGCCTCGAGGCGGGCGGCCCAGTCGGCGTACGCCGTCAGCTCGCGCGCGATCACGCCCCACTGGGCGGGCTGGGCTCCGAGTGGATCGACGAGGCGGCGCCGTTCCGGGTCGTGGCGCACCTCGGCCGGTTCGAACGCGCGCTTCACGCCACCCGCGATCCGGGCCAGGGCCGGAGCGCGCGCCACGGTGGCCGACAGGACCTGCCCGCCCAGGCGGTCGAGCGCCGACACCAGCGGATCGGCGGGGGTGACGCTGCCGTCGAGAAGCAGGATTCCGCTTACCCGCTCCGGCCACAATCGGGCGGTTGCCTCGACCACGAACCCACCCATCGAGTGCCCGATCAGCACGGCGCGATCGGCCTGTTGGGTGTCCAGTGCCGCGGCGAGCTCGGCAGCCGCGTCATCCAGCTCCGGGTTCTGGCGAACGACGGCGATGAGGCGTACGCCCGGCAGGGCATCCGCCAGCGGAAGCCAGTCCGGCCACGTGCCGGCCAGCCCATCGCTGCACAGCGCGAGCGGCCCGGAGCGACCGGGGCGGACCTCGATTGCGGCCATCGGGCACTGCCTCCATCCCTGAAGTTCTCCTGCAGACACGTCAAGAAAATCACAGGTCGCGCGTGACGCGGATCACAAACCATCTCCCCTTATCAGGAGCCTCTTGAAGTTTGGTAAGGCTTTCCTTATGGATTCCTAATATCTCTGTGGCTCTATCCGACCGGAGGGTTGCAGGCCTAGATTGCGCGAATCCCGTTCATCCCGCGATTGGAGAGACCGTGCGCCTTCACCGTCGAAGTGCCGCAGCCGCGGCGATCGTGCTCAGCACCACGCTGGCCGCCTCGCCTGCCCTGGCCGCCCCCAACCCCAACTCCCCGGACAAGCTTGCGAAGGCTGTCACGGTGGAGAACACGATGAAACACCTGCAGGCCTTCCAGGCCATCGCAGATGACAATGACGGCAACCGTGCGGCCGGCACGTCCGGCTATGAAGCCTCTGCGCAGTATGTCGAGAAGACTCTCGCTGCTGCCGGCTACACAACCGAGCGTCAGTATTTCGACTTCTTCTTCGAGCAGGTCCTCAACACGTCCCTCACCGTGGGTGGCGAGACCATCGAGAACACGCCCATGAGCTATTCGCCGGCCGCCCCGGACGGTGGCGTGACCGGCCCGCTTGCCACGCCGAAAGTGGCCACCGGCTGCGCCCCGACCGACTGGGCGGGCTTCCCCGCCGGCAGCATCGCCGTGGTGAGCCGCGGCATCTGCTCGTTCAACCAGAAGTCCATGGAAGCGAGTAAGGCCGGCGCGTCAGCCGTCATCATCTACAACAATGCTGAAGGCGCACTGAACGGCACGCTTGGCGAAGTCGCGGACGGCCAGATCCCGACCACGGGCGTCACCCAGGCCGTGGGAGCCGAGCTGGTCGCCGCGGCCGGCACCGAGGCAACCTTCGTCCTCGACAAGGTCATCGAGATGCGCCAGACGTTCAACATCCTCGCCGAAACGAAGACGGGTCGCGCCGACAATGTCGTCATGCTGGGCGCCCACCTCGACGGCGCGCCCGAGGGCCCGGGCATCAACGACAACGGCTCCGGTTCCGCAGCGATCCTCGAGACCGCCGTGCAGCTCGGCAAGGTGAACAAGGTCAACAACAAGGTGCGCTTCGCCTGGTGGGGCGCCGAGGAGCTGGGCCTGATCGGTTCGACGCACTATGTGAACGATCTCGTCGAGAACGACCCCGCAGAGCTGGCCAACATCGCCGGATACCTGAACTTCGACATGGTCGCGTCGCCGAACTACATCATCGGCGTCTATGACGCGAACGAGTCGTCCTATCCCGCCCCGGTCGCCGTGCCGGAAGGTTCGGTGGCGCTGGAAAAGGTGTTCACCGACTACTTCGACAGCACGAAGCAGCCGTGGGTCGACACCGAGTTCTCCGGCCGCTCGGACTATGCGGCCTTCATCGAGAACGGCATCGCCTCCACCGGACTCTTCACCGGGGCTGACGACATCAAGACCGCCGAGGAAGTGGCACTGTTCGGCGGCAGGGAGGGCATTCTGATGGATCCCAACTATCACACCGCCGGCGATGACCTCAGCAACGTCAACACCACCGCGCTGGGGATCAACGTGAAGGCCATCGCCTATGCCACCGGAACCTTGGCCTACGACACCTCGATGGTCAACGGCAAGACCAGCCCGGGCAAGTCGGGCAAGGAGAAGAAGGCCAAGAAGGCGAAGAAGGTCAAGCCGAACGTGACGATCAATCGCGCGGCTGCTTGATCAGTAAGGGAATCAGGGTTCTGCGAAACTCCACGTGTGCAAGAACAGCGCAAGAACGAAAGCATGCTGGACTGAACTCTGAAAAGTGATAGAAAATATCTGCTGGACCCGCCCATCCCCCGAGGGGCGGGTCCAGTTCTTTTTGTTGGGGCTCTGGCAGGATCGAAAAAGATCCCCGCGAAGGAGTTTCCGATGGCTCGAGGCGTCACCCACGTTCAGCCCGAGGATGGCCTGACCACACGCCAGCGACGTCATCGCCCGCTCGTGGCCGTGCACACGGGCGTCGGCAAGGGCAAGTCGACCGCTGCCTTCGGCCTCGCCCTGCGCGGGTGGAACCAGGGCTGGTCGATCGGCGTGTTTCAGTTCGTGAAGTCCGCGAAGTGGCGGATCGGCGAACAGGCGGCGCTCGAGGCTTTGGGTCGGGTGCACGAGGAGACCGGCGAGGGCGGTCCGATCGAGTGGCACAAGATGGGCTCCGGATGGTCATGGTCACGCAAGGGCGGCACCGAGGAGGATCACGCCGCTCAGGCCGCCGAGGGCTGGGCCGAGATCAAGCGTCGACTCGCTGCCGAAACCCACACCGTCTATGTCCTCGACGAGTTCACCTATCCGGTGAAGTGGGGCTGGATCGATGCGGATGATGTCGTGACAACCCTCACCGAGCGCCCCGGCTATCAGCACGTCATCATCACCGGCCGCGACTGCGATCAGCGCATCATCGACGTCGCCGACCTCGTGACCGAGATGACCAAGATCAAGCATCCCTTCGACAACGGCCAACCGGGCCAGAAGGGGATCGAGTGGTAGACGCGGCCGATCCCGACCTCACGTTTCATGGCGACCGCGAACTCGGCGCCGGTTTGGTGGACCTGGCCGTGAACGTCCGGCTCAGCGAACCACCCCAGTGGCTGGCCGAGGAGCTGAAGGCAGCCATCGCGGGGCTGGGGGCGTACCCCGACGATCGCGAAGCCACCGCCGCGCTGGCCGACTTCCACGGGGTGCCGCCCGAGATGGTCCTGCCGACGGCCGGCGGGGCCGAGGCGTTCACCCTGATCGCGCGGGCGGGGCTGGGGCGACGGCCGTGCGTGGTGCATCCGCAGTTCACGGAACCGGAGGCGGCCCTGGTCACCGCCGGGCTGCGGCCGGAACGCCTGGTGCTGACCGAGGGGTCGGGATTCCGGCTGGATGCGAGTCAGGTCCCGCCCGGGGTCGATCTGGTGCTGGTGGGGAATCCGACGAATCCGACCGGCGTGCTCCACAACGTCAGCGAACTCTGGGATCTCTGGCGCGAGGGGCGGACGATCGTGGTCGACGAGGCGTTCATGGATGCGGTGCCCGGCGAGATCGAATCGATGATCGGCTCCCGCATGCCCGACGCCCTGGTGCTCCGATCGCTGACGAAGACGTGGGGACTGGCGGGGTTGAGGGTCGGCTATGTCGTGGGTGATCCCGGACTGATCGCGCGCCTGCGGCAGCAGCAGCCCCCGTGGTCGGTCTCGACGCTCGCGCTCGCTGCGATCCGGGCGGTGTGTTCCGAGCGGGGGCGCGATGAGGCGGGGGCGGCGGCCAACGCGTACTCCGTGCCGCGCGATCGCCTGGAGACGGGGTTGGGGCGGCTCGGCCTCGCGCCGGCTGGGCCGTCCTATGCACCGTTCGTGCTGGCGAAGGGCCCGGTGGGACTGCGGGAGGCGCTGCGGGATCGGGGGTACGCCGTCCGGCGCGGGGACACGTTTCCCGGGCTCGGGCCCGAGTGGATCCGGATCGCCGTGCGCGGGGTGGACGTGGTCGACGCATTCCTGGGGGCGGCGGCCGACGCCCTGGCCCAACTGCCTACCGGTTCCGGCACCCACCACCCGGTCGATCCGGGACCCGGCACCCACTCATGAGCGCCCTGTCCGGTTGGCGCCTCGCCCTGGGCACCCTGACGATCATCCCCGCTGGCTCCGTGAGCCCGACCGCGGCGGCCGTGCGCTGGTTCGTCGCACTGAGCCCCCTCGCGGTCCTGCCGCTCGCGGCAGGAGCGGCAGGGATCACCGCGCTCGGCGGTTGGCTCGGCCTGCCGGCCCTGGTCACCGGGCTCCTGGCCGTCGGGCTGGTCGCTCTCGGAACCAGGGCGATGCACCTGGACGCCGTCGCTGACGTTGCGGATGCACTGGGCGGGGGCTGGACCCCGGAGCGGGCGCGGGCCATCCTCAAGTCCGGCGATGTGGGGCCGATGGGCGTGGTCGCCCTGATCCTGGTGATCGGGCTGCAGGCGGCGTCCGTCGGGGCGTTGGCGTCCACGGAGCTCGGCTGGGTTCTGGTCGGGGTGGCCGTGGCACTGAGCCGGTGGTTCCTGGGACCGGCCTGCTGGGGCGTACCGGCGATGCCGGGGTCATCGCTGGGCGCTGTCTTCGCCCGGGCCCTGCCGGGGTGGCAGGCCTGGTTGTGGCCGGTGCTGGCCGTGGTGATCCTGGCCGGACTCGCGAGCGCGATGGGACGACCGTGGTGGCTGGGCGTACTCGCGGGAGGGCTGGCCCTGGGTCTCGCTCTGGTCGTACGCGGTCGGGCACGGCGTAGGTTCGGGGGTATGAACGGGGATGTCCTGGGGGCCGCGATCGAGGTGGCCCTGACCGCGATGCTGGTGGTGCTCGCGTGGGGTTGAAAACGCTGGTGACGGGGGGCGTACGCTCCGGAAAATCCGCCTGCGCGGAAGGGCTCCTCGCGGCGGAAACGCAGGTGAGCTATCTAGCGCCGGGCCCGCCCTGGGCCGACGATGCCGACTGGAACGCGCGCATCGAGTCCCATCGGGCTCGGCGACCGGCGCACTGGCGTACGGTCGAGAACACCGACCTCGCCGGGGCCATCCGTGCCCTGGAGTCCGCGGCGCTGATCGATTGCTTCGGGACCTGGCTGACCGGCCGGCTCGACGCGCTGGGCGCCTGGGACGAGGCCGCGGGTTGGCAGGGTCGCCTGTCGGCGGACATCTCGGGGGTCGTCGAGGCGTGGCGGGAGTGTCCGCATCGATTGGTCGGGGTCACCAACGAGGTCGGGCTGGGGCTGGTGTCGGAGCACCGGTCCGGGCGGATTTTCGCCGACTGGCTCGGACGGTTCAACCAGCAGGTCGCGGCCGTCAGCGACGACGTGATCCTGGTCGTCGCGGGGCGGCAGCTGGTCCTGTAGTCGGCGGGGCCGGCTGGGTCAGCTGACGGGAATGATCCTCGATCCGTCGGTGGGGGCCGGAGCGCTGGCATTCGGGGCGGGCTGCCAGGTGCAGATGCATGCCTCATTGCCCTCGGCATCGGCCAGCACCCACCAGGACGGCGCCTGGGCATCGTCCACGACGCGGCCACCGGCGGCGAGCCCGGCCGCCACCCGCTCCTCGGCCTGGTCGGCGGGAACGAAGATGTCGACGTGGACGCGGTTGCGCTCGAGTGGGGAGACGCGGGCGGGCTTGAAGAAGATGCGGGGGCCGGTGCGCGCCGGATCGACGAGGTCGCCGTCATTGAGCGGGCGATAGCCATAGACCGCAGCCCAGAACGGCCGGATCGCTTCCACATCGGCCGTGTCGATCGTGATCTGGGTCTCGGAGAAGGGCGCCGCGTCAATCGCTCCGTCGAAGATCTTGATCAGCGGCACGATCGCGTTGCCCAGGCGAACATCACGGCACGTGATGCCGTGGACGTCGTGGGAGCTGAGAGCCAGGTGTACGCGATTCCAGCGGATGTCGATCTCGGGATGATGATCGGCGTCCTCGGCCATCTCGCCGATCTTCGCCACGAAACTGGCCGCACGTCGGAAGTCCGCGAATTTCACCACCAGGTGCATCCGGCCCTGCACCAGCCGCCACTTGGGCATCGCCTCCACCGCATCGGTTTCCGGCAGGACATCCTGGTCGGCGCAACGATCCAACACCATCGACATTTCCTCGCTCCTTCCCTCTTCACCGTAGGCCACCTCTGGCTCCCCCTCCCTTTATCGGCCAGGGGGCGGAACGATCGGCTCACGACCGGTCGGTTTCGAGTCTGGACGTACGCGCGGTCGCGTGCCTCCTTGCCCACCGGCGACAGGGCCTCCGCCGCCCAGCTTGGACGCTGACAGGAGTTCCGACCGTCTGCTACCAACGCGTCGAGACCCTCCAATTTCAAGCGGGTTATCCACAGCTCAGAAGCGACCTGGAGCGTCATCCACAGATCAGGAATTGGTCCGGCAAATTGTCAGAGCGGGCAGGCAGGATGGGGTTTGTAAGAAACGAATGCTTGATCCATTCCTTAAGCGACTGGAGGTGGCCCCGGATGTCCCTCGACACCACCCCGCCCGGGCCCGAACCCCTGTTCCCCACCCCCGACCCTCCCGGCGTTGACCTGGTCGCGGCGACGGGTTCGCGCGCTCCTGCTTCCTCGGCCTCCCGTCTTCCGACCACCGACCCGTCTACGGCCTCCGCGCCCGACCCGTCTACGGTCTGCGCGCCCGACACCCCGGCTGGTGGTGGTGGTGGTGCCGACGTCAGCCCTGGGACGGCCGCCACCAGCCCTACCTCCGGCACCGGCACCGGCACCGGTACGGGTCCTGCCCCCACTACGGACCCCTCGGATGCTGTGGGTCCGCGGGTGTGTGATCCGGACACGGGCTGGGATCGGTTCTCGGTCATCCAGGCGCTCACGCTGGCAGCGCGGCGGGAACGCGAAGCGAAGATCGATCAGTTGATCCTGATCGCCCGTGCTGCGGAGGTGTGGTCGTGGATCGACAACATCGACGACGTCGTCGCTCAGATCGGTGTGGCGGACCGGATCAGTGATGCCGCGACCCGGGACCGGGTTCGCGCCGCCGCGGAGGCCGGCGATGACGACCTCCTCGACGAACTCCTCACCCCACCCACCGACCACGCGGCCTTCGACAGCGCCGCGGGCGCTTCGCCGGGGGTGCTGTATGGGGAGCGGTTGTATCTCTACGGTGCGGATGGTTCGCCGGCGTGTTCGGAGTTCCTGCGGTTGGAGATCGGCCCGGCGCTCGGGATCCAGCCGGAGGCCGCGGCGCGGTTGATCGGTGATGTGCTTGATCTGCGTCACCGCCTGCCCGGGATGTGGGCCCATGTCGAAACCGGCCGGGTGCTCGGCTGGGTCGGCTGTCAGATGGCCCGCCGCACCCGCGCCGCGGGCCTGTCACAGGAGCTGTGTCTGGAGTTGGATCGGCGGGTCTCGCCGTATGCGCCGGGCTGGACCCCGAACCGGATCCTGACCCAGACCGACAAACTCATCGTGATCCTCGACCCCGACACCGCCGAGGCAAGGCGCCGCGACGAGCTCGGGCGGCGGTATGTGTCGTTCTGGGCCGACCGCCACCCCTCCGGCGCGGGCATGCTCCACATGCGGGCCCAGTTGGATGCCGTGCCTGCCGCGGACCTCGAGGCCACGTTGAACGCATTAGCCGAAGTGTTGGAAGCGGTCCGGCCCGACCTCACCCCCGACGCCCGCCGGGCCTGGGGCCTCGAACTCCTCGCCGACCCCGCCCACGCCGCTCGGGTCCTCGCCGGCGACATCACCGGCCTCACCCCACCCGCTGACCTCCACACCGACCACTCCGCCGACACCGAGGCCGACGATCCCGGCCCCGAGACGGCTTCGGAGCTCGACGATCCCGGGGCAGGCGATGGGGCAGACCCGGTGACGACACCTTCGGCACCTGCACCGGGCCCATCGGGTGCGATCGAGGCGTTCGTGACACCCGGCACCCCGGCCGCTGCCGAAATCGCTGCTGTCACCGGCCCAGCAACCCCGGCCACCCCCGACCCTGCGACCGCGCCCATCCCCGGTGGCGGGTGTGGCTGCAAAACGACCGGGCCGGGCGCGGGGCGGGTGCCGACGGGGCGGGAAGTGTCGCTTATCGTGCATGTGAACCCGGCCGACCTGATCCTTGGCGCCGGTGGGGAAACACCCCGCCTGGGTCATCTGGTCCAGACCCTGCTGGATCAGCTCCTCGCCGAGGCCGCCCGCAGCGGCCGGTTGATCGTGAAACCCGTCCTCGACCCCATGGCCGTGTCGGTGTCCGAGTCCGACACCCCGCCGGGGTCGATGGTCGAACGAGTGCAGTACCGCAATCCGACCGTGGTGTTCCCGTACTCCGACCGGGCCTCCACCTCACAGTTCATCGACATGGATCACACCGTTCCGAGGCCGCACGGTCCGACGACCGAGGCGAACCTCGGCCCGCTGGACCGGCTGCCACACCGCTGGAAAACCCACACGACCTGCCGACTGACCCAGATCCGGCCCGGCACGTTCATCTGGCACACCCCGGCCGGGCAGACGTTCACCGTCACCCCGCACGGCACGTATCCGGACGATCCCGGACCAGACTGGCCCACCCCACCCCACTCCGGACCCCGGAGCAACAGGCCGCAGACCTCCTCACCCGCGCCCGACAGGCCTTCCAACGCGCCCACCAGGCCGAACCCTCCCGACCCACCCGCACCGGTAGGCCCGGCCCAACACCCGCCGAACCCCCAGACGCGGAACCACCACCGTTCTGACCCCCAGCACTGAAAAACCGCGAGGCCCCGCAAGGCACACCTGTGCCCTGCGGGGCGCCTTGGCATGCCCGAACGGTGTCGGACCGGGGGTTTCGCCAACGATCACGGAGTCCGGGGCAGTTGACAGATCAAGGAGTCCGGGGGCGGTTAACATGCGCGGATGCGTGTGCTGTGTTCCTCTGCAACGGGACTTCTGGTCGGTTGGCTCGCGGACGAGGGGCTCGGCGACCCAAGTCGGTATCACCCGGTAGCAGGCTTCGGCCACGTGGCCTCGGCGCTCGAGCAGAAGACCTGGCGCGACCAGCGTGCCGCAGGCGCGGCCCATGTCGCTCTTCTCGTCGGCACCACCCTCCTCGGAGGGGTCGCTCTGGAGCGACTGACCCTTGTGAACCGACCTGACGCGCGCAGACCTGACCCGCGTGGACCGGGCGTACTCCATCTCGCCCTCACCGCCGCTGCCTGCTGGGCCGTGCTGGGCGGACGCTCGTTGCGGCGCGAGGCCGCAGCCGTCGGTACGCTGCTCGCCGCCGACGATCTCAACGGCGCCCGGGACCGCATCCGCAGTCTCGTGGGCCGGGACCCGACCCACCTGTCCGCCGACGAACTCGCACGAGCCGTGATCGAGTCCGTCGCCGAGAACAGCTCCGACGCCGTGGTCGCGCCTCTGTTCTGGGGTGCGGTCGCGGGGATTCCGGGGCTGCTGGGATACCGGGCGATCAACACCCTGGACGCGATGATCGGACACCGGAGCCCGCGCTACCACCGCTTCGGCTGGGCCGCTGCTCGCCTCGACGACCTCGTCAACTGGATCCCCGCCCGATTGGCGGCCGGCCTGGCTGCGGCCGCCGCTCCCCTGGTGGGTGGTTCACCGGCTGCGGCATTCGACACGGTCCGCGCTGACGCCCACAAGCATCCCTCCCCCAATGCCGGACCGGTCGAGGCGGCGTTCGCCGGTGCCCTGGGCGTACGCCTCGGCGGCACGAATCGCTATGGCGACAGGGTCGAGGATCGGGGCACGCTCGGCGCCGGCCGCCCGGTCACTGCGGCCGACATCGCCGGAGCGAACCGCCTCGCCGCAGCCGTCGGAGTCGGAGCCGCGGTCCTTGCCACGCTCGGCGCCTTCGCCCGCCAACGATTTCTGTCGGAGCGGCGGCCTAAGGTAGGCGCATGACCGAGCAGGTGCGCGTGATTTTCGTGTGTTGGGGCAATATCTGCCGATCGCCGATGGCGGAGCGGGTGGCCGAGGGCTGGCTGGACGAAGCCGGCATCACGGACGTGGAGCTCACCAGCGCCGGGGTGTCCTCGGAGGAAACCGGCAACCCGATCGACCGCCGGGCCCAGCAGTGGCTGACCGAGGCGGGCTACCGGGCTGACGACCACCGCGCCCACCGCATCACTGCCGATGAGATCGACAGTGCCGACCTGATCATCGCGATGGAAGACATCCACGTCGACCGGATGCACCGCCTGAAGCCCCGGCGCACCGACCACATCCACCTGCTCACCCACTTCGATCCCGACGCCGCACCGGGCGCGGGCGTCCCCGACCCGTGGTATGGGGATCATTCCGGCTTCGGGGACACCCTCGCGAGCATCGAAGGCGCCATGCCGAACCTCCTGGCCGAGATCGAGCGCCTCCGCAGCCGATCTTCCGCGACGTCGATGGAAGAATGAACCCATGCACATCCTCGTGGTTGATGACGACCAGGCCGTTCGTGATTCGCTGGCGCGCTCGCTGCAATACAGCGGCTATGAAGTATCGACCGCAAGCGATGGAGTCGAGGCGCTGGCCAAGCTCGCCGCCGGCCGGCCCGATGCCGTGATCATGGACGTGATGATGCCGCGCCTCGACGGGCTCGAGACGACACGCATGCTGCGCGCCAACGGCAATGACGTGCCGATCCTGGTCCTGACCGCGCGTGATTCGGTCGACGACCGGGTGGACGGCCTCGATGCGGGCGGCGACGACTACATGGCGAAGCCGTTCGCGCTCGACGAGTTGCTGGCCCGGATCCGGGCGCTCGTCCGGCGCGCCGGGTCGGGTGCCGAGGCCGACGAGCAGGGCAACGAAGCGCTCGTCTTCGGCGACCTCAGCCTCAACGCCCAGACCCGCGAAGTGCTGCGCGGCCAGCGCCACATCAGCCTGACCCGCACCGAGTTCGCCCTCCTCCAGACCTTCATGAAGAACCCGCGCCGCGTGCTCGAGCGCAGTTGGCTCCTCAACGAGGTCTGGGGCTTCGACTTCCCGACCACTGCCAACTCCCTCGAGGTCTATATCGGCTATCTGCGGCGCAAGACCGAGGCATCGGGTGAGGCGCGACTGATCCATACGGTGCGCGGCGTCGGCTATGTCCTGCGCGAGAACGCCCCATGATCCAACGGCTCCGCCGTTTCTTCAGCCTGCCGTCGGTCCAACGTCGGATCGGCATCCTGACCGGGGTCGCTGTCGCTGTCGCCGTGGCGGTGACCGGTTTCGCGGGCTATCTCACCGCGCAGTTCTCCCTCTATGACCAGTTGGATCGTGAGCTGACCCAGATCGCGACCCTCACGTCGGATGCGATCGGCACCGACGTCCAGGCCCTCGGCGGGATCGACCAGCAGGCGCTCCGCTCGGTGAACCTCAACCTGGTCCTGTTGCGCTCCGACGGCTATCGCGCGGCCGTCCCGGGCGAGCGGGTGAGCCTCGAAACCGGCGACGACGAACTCGCGCTTGCCCGCCTCCAGGAAGGAGTGTCCCACCGCACGGTACACGGCAGCGACGGGCAGCTGTATCGGATCGTCGCCGTCCCCCTCCCCCGCGTCGACGGCAGCTATGCCCTGGTGATCGGGCGCCCCCTCGCGCCGACGCTGAGCATCCTGAGTGACCTGCGGATCGTCCTGGTGCTGTTCGGTTCCGGCGGCGTGGGTCTGGGCGCGATCATCGGTGCCCTCATCGCCCGCTCCTCGATGCGGCCCATCCGCGAGCTGACCCGCGCCGTCACGCGCGTCACCCAGACGGATTCGCTCGACCCGATCGAGGTCGAGGGCGACGACGAGCTGTCGCAGCTGACCCGCTCCTTCAACACGATGCTCTATTCGCTGGCCTCGTCCCGCGCCCGCCAGAACCGCCTGATCGTGGACGCGAGCCACGAATTGCGTACGCCCCTGACGTCGCTGCGGACCAACATCGAGCTCCTGGTCGCGGACGAGAAATCGGGCATGCTTCCCGAGGGAGCCCGCAAGGAGATCCTGCGCGATATCGCAGCCCAGCTGGCGGAGTTCACCTCGCTGATCGGCGACCTCGTCCAGCTCACCCGCGCCCCGGCCAAGACGACCCGCATCCCGCTCAACCTGCGCGATGTCGTGGAATCGGCCCTGCAGCGCGTACGCCGCAGAGGTCCCGGCCTCACCTTCGACGTCGAGCTCAACTCGCTCCACCTGGTGGGGGAAGAGGACACGTTGGAGCGGGCTGTCACCAACCTGCTCGACAACGCCGTCAAGTTCTCCCCCGCCGGCGGCACCATCCGGGTGCTCCTTGAGGGCGATCAGCTGCGCATCTCCGACCAGGGCCCCGGCATCGCCGAGGACGACCTGCCCCACATCTTCGATCGCTTCTATCGCTCCGACAAGGCCCGTCACACCCCCGGCACCGGCCTCGGCCTGTCGATCGTGGCCCAGACGGTCGCGCGCCACGGGGGTTGGGTGCGCGCGTCGCGGTCGGCCGAAGGCGGAGCCGAATTCACGATGCGCCTGCCCGGTTTCGTCACCCGCGAAGGTCTCAACCTCGACCTGGCCGAGAACGCGGATGAGTCCGAGCGCGAGGAGGCAGAGACATGACGGACGCTGGGTCACCCCCGCCCGGGATCCCGCGCGTGCTCGTGGTCGGTTCGCTCAACCACGACACGATCGTGCGTACGCCCCACCTGCCCGCCCCCGGCGAGACCGTCCTCGGCGAGGACCTCATCCAGCGGTTCGGCGGCAAGGGAGCCAACCAGGCCGCCGCCGCGGCCGCAGCCGGGGCTCCGACGGTCATGGTCGGCGCAATCGGCGACGACCCGGAGGGCCACGCCTATCTGACCCGCCTGAAAGCCCTGGGCGTCCACCCCCGGGTCGCGATGGTCGGCAGGTTCCCCACCGGTCGCGCGATCGTGACGGTCGACACCGAGGGCGCCAACACCATCACGGTCATCCCGGGCGCCAACGCCGACATGACCCCGATGCGCGTGGCGGTCGGGCTCATGGACCTCACCGCCGCCGATCTCGTGGTCGTGCAGTTGGAGCTGCCGCTCGACGCCGTGATCCAGGCAGTGGCGATCGCGGCCGACCGTGGGGCGCGGGTGGTGCTGAACATGGCACCGTACGCTGACCTGCCGGCCGAGGTGCTGGCGTACGCCGATCCGGTCGTCGTCAACGAGGGCGAGGCCGAACGCCTCGCGGCCGCCGGCCTGACACCGCAGAGCCTCGTGATCACCCGCGGCGCCCGGGGCGCGACGTGGGGTCACCTGGAGGTTCCGACAGCCGACGCGACCGTCGTCGACACCACCGGAGCCGGGGACGCGTTCTGTGGTGGCCTCGCCGCGGCCCTCCTCGGCGGCGCCGACCGCCGGGCAGCCCTCGAAGCCGGCGCCCGATCCGCAGCCCGGGTGATCTCACACCACGGCGCCCAGCCCGATCACAGCTGAGACAGGAGCACAACGATGGTCGATTCCGAGGTAGGCCGCCTGCGCACGGTGATGCTGCACCGTCCCGGCCCCGAACTGCAGCGGCTCACCCCGCGCAACAACGACCGCCTGCTGTTCGACGGGGTTCCGTGGGTGGCGCGGGCGCAGGAAGAACACGACGCCTTCGCCGCGACACTGACCGACCGCGGGGTCGAGGTGCTCTATCTCACCGACCTGCTCACCGAAACCCTGGAGGACCCGTCCGCGCGGGCCCAGGTGATCGCCGACACCCTCGACTCCCTCCTCCTCGGCGACACCCTGCGCCACTATCTGGCCGGCGCGCTCGCCGATGCCGAACCCGCCGAGCTCACCGAGCTCGTCATCGGCGGAATCCGCAACGATGAGCTCCGCGGTGGCCGTGGCCTCGTCACCGCGCTGATGCAGCCGCACGACTTCCTTATCGATCCGCTGCCGAACCTGCTGTTCACGCGCGATTCGTCGGTACGCCTCGGCGATCACGTCGCGATCACCGCACTCGCCATGCCCGCCCGCGCCCGCGAGACCCAGCTCACCGAGGTGATCTGGACCCAGCACCCGCGCCTCGCCGGCACACCCACCCTCCACGGCTGGCAGGCCGAGAACCTCGAGGGCGGTGATGTGCTCCTCCTGGCCCCGGGCGTCGTCGCCGTCGGCGTCGGCCAACGCACGACCCCGGCGGGCGCCGAACGCCTCGCGCGTCAGTTGTTCCAGCTCGGGCTGGCCCGCACCGTGCTGGTCGCGCCCGTCGACCAGACCCGCGCGACGATGCACCTCGACACCGTGATGACCATGGTCGATGTCGACACCGTGGTCATGTATCCCAACATCGCCGATCGCCTCCAGGCCTGGACCGTCACCCCCGGCGACGACCACACGCTCGACGTCAGTGGCCCCGAACCGTTCGCCATCGCCGCGGCGCGGGCCATGGGCATCGACCGGCTGAAGCTCATCGATACCGGCACCGACCCCGTCACCGCCGAGCGCGAGCAGTGGGACGACGGCAACAACACGCTGGCCCTCGCACCCCGCGTGGCGGTTGCCTACGAGCGCAACATCGTCACCAACGGGCGCCTGGAGGCCGCCGGCATCGAGGTGATCCCTATCGCGGGCTCCGAGCTGGGCTCCGGCCGCGGGGGGCCGCGGTGCATGTCGTGCCCGATCGAGCGGGACCCGTTGGTCTGACCTCGGGCCCCAAACCCGGGATCAGCGTGGGAAGTGCGTCGGCAGCGTCCGGCGCGGACCGTGGCGTTCGGGCCAGATGCCCATCACCCCGACGAGCTGCTGCACGCGATACCGATGCCCGCGATAGGGCTCGAGCACCTCGCGCGCGGCATCGTTGTCGAGCTTCTCGCCCACCAGCGCGAGGGTGATCACGCCGGGTATGTGATAGTCCCCGTCCGACCAGGCATCTGGGTCGCCGTGGGCGCGCTGGCGTACCTCCGCCGAGGTCCACACCCCCACCCCCGGCAGCGACTGCAACCGCCGATCGGCCTCGTCCGGCGCGCGCAGCGTACGCTCCAGAGCCCCCGCTCGCCCGGCCGCCGCGACGATCGTGCGGCTGCGGGCCGGCTCGATACCGGCCTTGAGCCAGGTCCAGGACGGGATCCGGGCCCAGCCGGCGGGTGCGGGCGGACAGACCATCCCGTGGGCCGGATGACCCTCGACCCACGCCGGGCCGGGTGCCGGCTCCCCGAACTTCCGGACGAGCCGCCGGAAGCCGGCGTACGCCTCGTTGCCCGTCACCTTCTGCTCGATCACGGCGGGGGCGAAGGCTTCCCAGACGAGTTGGGTACGCCCGACCCGCAGCCCGGGTGCGCGCCGCTGCGCCTCACGAAGCAGCGGATGATCGGGCCGGAACTCCGACGGATCGTCATGGTCGCCGAGGAAGTCGGGGAGCTGATCGAGCACCCATTCCGCACCTGCGCCCCAGGCCTCGGCCCGGAGCTCGGGGCCCTCGTCGAGCCGGAGCAACGCTGGCCCGACCGGTGTGAGCGTGGACCGGAACCATGTGGCCCCCACCCGGCGATGGGTCGGATCCCCCGGACCACGCCGCAGCCGGCCCAGATAGGGCCGGAGCGACCGGCCGGGAAGCCGGCGTACCCGAGCGAGCTCGCCGGTCACGGCCACGGATTCCGGGCACATCCGTCGAGGCCGTAGGTCTGCTGCATCATCACCGGCGCGGGCTGGCCGCGGCCGGGGCACTCGACATGGCCGAGCCCGAGATAGTGCCCGACCTCGTGGTTGACGAGATAGGTGCGGTAGCCGGTGAGGTCGCCGGCGTAGTCGGGGATCCCGCCGGTCCAGCGATGGCCGTTGAGGTTGACCGCCGACCCGGTGGAGCAGCTGACGCGGCCATTGGTGCGCAGCGGATAGCAGCGCTTGTCGGTGGTGGCCGGGGTGAGTACGCGGATGACCAGGTCATGGGTGCCCCCGCCGACGAAGTCGAACCGCACCTTCTGCTTCGACGGCCAGGATCGCTTGTCCTGCAGGATCGTGGCGGCCTGGGTCGCGACCTGATCGGGATCGACCGGCATTTCGTTCTCGACCTCGACCCGGACCCGCACGCGCCGGCCCTGCTGTTCGGCCGGCGCGGCGCGGGTGAATTGCGCCACCCGCACCTGCCCCGAACCCGACTGCGGGACCGGCTCGGGCGTCACGTCCTTCTGGGGAGCGGCCCCGGCGGGATCGGCGGTGGACTCAGCGGTGGGACCGGGGGCCGGACCGGAGGCCGCTGCCGGGTCGTCGGCCGGGGCTCCGTCCGGGGCCGGCTGCGCGGGCGCAGGCGGGTTCTCGGGGGTCGCCGATGGGCCCGGCGCTCCGGTCGGAGAGGTCGAGGTGTGATAGGAACCGATCACAAGGAGAGAAATCAAGAGCGCGACGACGGCCACGGTCCCAAGTCCCCAGCGCAGATTCTGTGACCCGGGAGAAGGCACGACGGGTCCGAGTTTTCGTCGCAGAGGAGTATGTTGCGGTGAGTCAGGATGCCCCTGGCTCACGCTTTCGGACCCGATCACGCCCACAGACTAGGTCACGTTCAGATGTCACACTCCCACACCACGCCCACGCCGACCTCCCCACAGGACATGGCCAGGCAGCGGCGCGCCCTGCGACTGATGATCATCACCCTGATCCCCCTCGCGGTCTGGACGCTGGGGGCGCTCATCATCATGTGGCCCGGCGATGTGTCGAAGCACATCTCCCCCAACATCTCGACCTACTCGGTCGAAGGCCTGACCGTTCAGAGCGCCCGCATCACGCAGGTCGCCGAGATCAACTGTGATGGCGTACCCGGATCGGCCAGCGCCCCCGGCGCCGAACAGACCTGCGGCCGGGCCACGGTCGAGATGCTCGACGGCCCCGAAACGGGCCAGGTCATCGAAGAGATCACGCTGAAGGCCTCCGACTTCGAGTCGGGCGTGAGCGTGGGCCAGAAGGTGAAGCTGTTCCGCATCCCGATGGAGGGCATGCCGGCGCAGTATCAGTTCAGCGAGTTCGAGCGCGGCACCCCTCTGCTGTTCTTCACGCTGCTCTTCGTCGCCGCCGTCGTCCTGGTCGCCCGCCTGCGAGGCCTGATGGCCATCCTCGGCCTCGGCTGGGCGTACTTCATCATGGTCTATTTCATGTTCCCGGCCCTCGTGGCGGGATCGAATCCGCTCATGGTCGGCCTGGTCGGTGGGTCGGCGATCATGTTCGTGGTGTTGTATGCCGCGCACGGCTTCAGCGCCAGAACCACCACAGCCCTGCTCGGCACGCTCTTCGGCCTCTTCGTCGCGGCGATCCTCGGTTGGATCGCCACAGAGTGGGCCCACCTGACCGGCGTGGCCTCCGAGGACGACATGATCCTGTCGACCGCCGCCCCCGATCTGCAGATGACGTCGGTGGTGTTGTGCGGCATCATGCTCGCCGGATTGGGCGTACTCAACGACGTCACCATCACCCAGGCGTCGGCCGTCTGGGAGCTCGCCTCCACCGATCCGGATGGCAAGCGCCTGTTCAGCCGGGCCATGCGCATCGGGCGCGACCACATCGCATCGACCGTCTACACGATCGCTTTCGCCACCGCCGGCGCCTCGCTCGGCACGCTGCTGCTCCTGAGCATCTATCAGCGCCCCTTGTTCGAGACCCTGCAGAACGAGGTGTTCTCGGCCGAGATCATCCGCACGCTCGTGGGCTCGATCGGGCTGGTCGCGGCCGTGCCGTTGACCACCGCGGTCGGCGTCGCCGTCGTCAGCGCCTCGCGCAAGTCGCGTGGTGAGATCTCGCTCAAGGACGCCAGCCGCAACGCCCCGGGCGATGAGCTGATCGATCGCAGCCGCTTCGACCGGAACTGAATCAGGAACTGAATCAGGCCGCTCGGAGCTCCTCGGTCGCAGCCGCTTGCAGGGCCGTCCAGACACGATGGGCGGCCGCCAGATGCTGGCGCCGATCGACCTCGACGACCACGTCGACCCGCCCCGGATGCGGGGTGAGCACCGCCACACGATCGCCGATCCGCACGGCCTCGTCGAGGCTGCTCGTCGCCAGGACGAGCGTGACGCCCGCATCGCGCTGGATGCGGATGATGTCGTCCTGGAGCAGTCGGCGATCGGCCTGGTCGAGACCGGCGAAGGGATCGTCCAGCAGGAGTACGCCCGGGTCGTGCGCCAGCGTCTTCGCGATCGAGACGCGGACCTTCTGGGCGGCATCGAGTTCGCTCACCGGTGATTCCGCCACGTCGATGAGCCCGACCACGTCGAGTGCGTCGAGGGCACGGGCTTCGCGAGCCTCCGGCGTACCCCCGGAGCCGAGCGCGAACGTCACATTTGCCAGCGCCGTGCGCCAGGGGAAGAGCCCATAGGCCGGGGCGACGAACCCGTTGTCGAGCGCCGGTCGGGTGATGGGGGTCCCGTCGGCGTACGCCTCCCCCGCGACCGGGTGGGCGAAACCGGCGAGGACATCGAGGAGCGTCGACTTGCCGCACGCCGACGGGCCGACGATGGTGAGCGACTCACCCGCGGCCACGTCGAGGGAGCAGCCGTCGAGGACGCGGAGGGTGCCGGTGCGGCCGGTGACATCGCGGCGCTGGACGTCGAGGGTGACATGGCTCAGGGACAGGGCGTGAGCAGGCATGGATGGTCTCCGGGATCGGGGGATTCGGGTGGGTCGTGCCCCGAAGGGCTCGCGTCAGCGCGCGCACATACACATGAACCGCGAGGCGGACCATGTGTGAACGCGGGTCGCGAGCAGGGAGATCATGCGTCGACTCTCGCAAGCATCAGGGCTTCGGGCAAGGCGCACCCCGAACCCTCTCACTATTCGAGAAAATCATGCCCCTATAGAGCTGATTTATGGGTTAGCCCTCGACGAGGCTGATGCTGAAACCGTCCCAGCCCTTCCGCCCGACGGTCTGGAGAGCGGTGGTCGTGAGGCCGGGATGGCGGCTGGCCGCGGCCAGGAAGTCCTGGACGCCGTTGACCATCGGATCGGTCGAGCCGGCGTCGGCGACCGCGCCGCGGCGAACCACGTTGTCTCCGACGATCACGGTGCCGGGCCGGGAGAGCCGGAGAACCCGATCCAGGTAGTGCGGATAGTTGTTCTTGTCGGCGTCGATGAAGACCAGGTCGAAAGGGGGGTCACCGGCGGCGATCATCGCATCGAGCGTGTCGAGCGCCGGGCCGACCCGGATCTCGATCAGGTCGGCGAGACCGGCTTCGGCGAACGTCGCGGCCGCGATCTGCGCATGCTTCGGCTCGAACTCGCAGGTGATGAGGCGGCCGCCCTCGGGCAGGCCACGGGCGAGCCAGACACCGCTGTAGCCGGCGAGCGTTCCCAGCTCGAGCACCCGCTTCGCGCCCGTGATGCGGACCAGCAGGGAGAGGAACTGCCCCTGGGTCGGCGAGACCTCGATGGCGGGAACATCGCCGCGGATGCCGGCGTCGTGCGCGGATCGCAGGGCGTCGTCCTCGGTGATCAGCAGGTCGACGAAATAGTCGTCGACAGCCCGCCACTGCTCGGGCCCGGTCATGCGACGACGTCCAGCTCGCACGAACCGAGTTGCGGGGACCACACCTCGAGGCGGGTGCCGACCACCAGATCCACCGGCGCGGTGGCGCCACCGGTCAGCACGATCATGCCCTCGTGCAGCGAGGCGCCCGATTCGGCGAGCCGGCGTACCAGGAACGCCACACTCTCCGCCGGCGAACCGAACACGACCCGGCCACTGGCCGACCGTTCCTCGGCGCCGTCGATGCGCATCGTGAGCTCGAAGTCGACCGGGTCGCCGACACAGCGGTGGAACTCCCCGAGCTGATAGCCGGCCGCCGACGACGAATCGGCCGTGTTGTCGACGAACGCGAACCGATAGCTCTCCCAGCGCGGGTCGACAATCTCCAGGGACACGGCCCACTCCCCCGATTCGGCGACCTCGGCGGCGGTGACATTGCCGGAGAGCGTGCGCCCGGCGCGGTAGGCGAACTCGGGCTCGGCCTTGGGGTGGATTCGTTCGGCCATCGATAGGGTGCCATCGCATTCCATCCCGGCCCAGAGCGAGCCGTGGTTGGGCTGGTCGATGCCGAGGGCCTCGCGCATGGCCGAGGAGGTCCAACCGAGCTTGTAGCCGACGCGGCGCTCACCGCGGGCCAACCGGCGGGCATCACGGGCGCCGGCGATGGCCCAGGCGTCGGATTCTGTCAGCCCTTCGGGGCGGGATGAGAGGGTGGGGACGCCGACAGCAGTACGCTCGGCGGTCTCGAGTTCGTCAACGATTCGTTCGATGGCGCTGGAGTCCATGAGCCATTGGACCACTCCGCTCACTGGCCTGCCACACTGGGCGGCCATGAGCACCCAACCGCTGCGGGCCTATGGGCTCGTGCTCGCCGGCGCAGCCTGCCTGTCGTTCTCGGCGATCGTCGTGAAGATCGCGGGCGTCGACGCCGCGACGACGGCCTTCCTGCGGTGCGCGATCGCAGTGGTGGTGCTGTTGCCGATGGCCTGGGCAGAGGTACGCCGGGAGGGCCGGTTGGCGGCGCGTGGTTGGTGGTTCGCTGCGGCGGCCGGGGCCGCGCTGGGTGTCGACTACATCCTGTGGACCGAGAGCATCTTCCGGGTCGGTGCCGGCATCGCGACGGTGTTGATCAATGTGCAGGTGCTGGTGCTTCCGCTGCTGGCGCTGATCGTCGAGCGGGAGCCGATCGGGCGGCGGTTCCTGTGGGCGCTGCCCGCGATGCTGATCGGGATCGGGCTCGTGGGCGGCTTGGCCGCAGGCGCGGCCGGGGGTCGCTCGGGCTCGGCCCCGGCCGGGTCGAACGCCTATGTGTTCGGAGTGGTGGCCGGCGTGGTCGCCGGGGTCTGTTATGGCATCTATCTCTATCTGTCGCGCCGCGCCGGGAAACTGCAGCCGCGGTTGACGGTGACCCAGTTGTGCGTGGCGACGGCCGCGGCCAGTGCATCGTCGGCGCTGCTGTCACCTTTGGGGAGTGGGCTCCACCTGGGGCGACTCACGTGGCAGCAGTGGGCCCTGATGGTCGTCCTCGCCGTCGTCGGGCAGGTCATCTCCTGGCTGCTGATCCACCGCGGCTCGGCCGGGCTGCTGCCCCGGCAGACCGCCGCACTGCTTCTGGTCCAGCCCGTCATTGCCCTGGTGCTCGCTGCAGCGATCCTCGCCGAACGGCCCGCGGTGAGCCAATGGCTGGGAGTTGCCCTCGTCCTCGCCGCCGTCGCCGTGGCCAACCGGGTGGTCTCCCTGGGGCGTCGCGCGTAGGGGCTGCAGTGAAGGTGCGGCGCGGAGGCGCTCGGGTTCCCTGGGGTCTCTTCAGCTCCCGGATATCTCTTCAGCTCCCGCTGACGTCTTGAGCTTGCGCCCCATCTCAATCAGCTTGCCCTCTCGTCTCCAGCGCCCCGTGCACCGGAGGCGGACCTCCCGCACGGGGTGACCGCCTGACGGAACGCGTCACCTTCCGTTCATTACCCGTCAGTAATATGCTTTCTGGACACCCGATCAGGAGGCCATCATGCAGTTCCAGGACAAGGTTTTCGTCGTCACCGGCGGAGCAAACGGAATGGGCCGGGAGGTGGTGCTCGAGCTTCTCGCGCGCGGTGCTCGCGTCGCGGCCGTCGACCTGCAGAGCGACCCCCTCGGCGATGTGAAGGACCGCGTACGCCACCTCGGCGACCGCCTCACCATCCACCCGCTCGACATCACCGACCGCGCCGCCGTCGAGGCGCTGCCCGCGGCCGTCATCGCCGCTCACGGCCAGGTCGACGGCCTGCTCAATGTCGCCGGCATCATCCAGCCGTTCGATCGGTTCGCCGAGCTCGATCGCTCCGTGATGGAGCGCGTCATGAACGTGAACTTCTGGGGCGTGATCAACACGTGCCAGGCGTTCCTGCCCGCGCTGCTCGAGCGCCCCGAGGCGTGCATCGTCAACGTGTCGAGCATGGGCGCCCTGGCGCCTGTTCCAGGCCAGACCATCTATGGCGCGAGCAAGGCGGCGCTGAAGCTGTTCACCGAGGGCCTGTACGCCGAACTCCGCGACACCAATGTCGACGTGACCATCGTCTTCCCCGGCGCGGTCCAGACCGAGATCACCGCGAACTCGGGCGTCGAGATGCGCCGCACCGGCACCAGCTCCAAGGGCACCCCGAAGATGCTCAAGGCCAAGGACGCCGCACTGCAGATCCTCGCGGCCACCGAGAAGGGCGCCTATCGCGCGACCGTGGGCTCCGATGCCACGATGCTCGACCGGCTCTCGCGTCTCGCACCGCAGCGCGCGACCGACCTCATCGCCGACAAGATGAAGGCGCTGCTGGCCCCGTCGGCAGAACAGCGCTCCGAGTCCACCGAGTCAGCCGTCACGGTCGATCCGTCGCCCGCGGAGGAGCCGACCCAGGAGCAGCCGCACGAGCCTCGGCACGCTGCCTGATCACTCAGATCCGGGTCACGACCTCGTCGCCGTCACGCCAGGCGGCCAGCATGGTGTCGCTGTTCATGGCGACCACGATGCGGCCGTCCGCGTCGACGGCGATGAGGGCACCCATGGCCTCCACGGCCCTGAGCTCACGCGCCACGGTCGCCTCGGCCGCAGCCGCCAGACCAAGCCCGCCATAGGCCATCCGGGCGTACACATCATGGGCGACCACCCCCGCCATGAACGCCTCCCCCACGCCCGTGCACGACACGGCGACGACCCCGTCGCGCGCCCACGTGCCGGCGCCGATGATCGGGCTGTCACCCACCCGACCGTTGGCTTTGTTGGCCATGCCGCCCGTCGACGTGGCTGCGGCGAGCCGACCGTCCGCAGCGCGTGCGACCGCCCCGACGGTGCCGTGGGTGATGTGGGCGTTCGCCTTCTGCAGCCTGCGCAGCTGGGCAATCCGGGGCTCGGTGACGAACCAGTCCTGGCCCGCCTGCTCGATGCCCCACTCCTCCAGCAGTGACTGCGGTGGGTCGACGAGCAGGAGATGGGGCGTACGCTCCATGACCGCCCGCGCCAGGTCGACGGGGTGCCGCGCGTGCCGCGATACCGCGACCGCCCCCGCCCGGCCATCACCGGTCATGACCGACGCATCGAGTTCGGCGCGGCCGTCCGCGCTCAGGACCGCTCCCCGGCCGGCATTGAAGATCGGATCGTCCTCGAGTGCCTGCACGGCGGCGATCACCGCCTCCAGCGCCGGGCCGCCGTCGGCGAGCACCTTTTCACCGGCTTCATGGGCGGCGCGCAGTCCGGCGTGATAGCTCGCGAGCGTCTCTGCGGCCCCGTCGGTCTTCGGCCCACCGGCCCCGCCGTGAATCGCCAGGGCGTACGGGCGACTGGCTTCGATCTCGATCATCGCGCCAGCCTAACCAGCCGGTTCGGGATGGGCGATGCTGGATGCATGAGCTATCGATCTCCCGCAGAACAGGCCACCCTCGATCGCCTGCTGGCAGCCGACGTGGGGACGGGAAGGCTCGTCGCCTATGGGGACCATCCCGATCAGATCGTCGAATGGTGGGGCGAGGAAGGACCCGTCGTGGCCCTCGTGCATGGCGGATACTTCCGCGCCGCCGTGGACCGCACACATGCTCGGCCCATGGCGGCGGCCATCGCCCAGCGTGGATACCGGGTGGCACTGGTGGAATATCGCCGCATCGCCGGAGAACCCGATGCCAGCCTCACCGATCTCCGGATCCTGGCTGAGAGGCTCCACCGGGAGGGGCTTGCGGTCGGCGCCTGGATCGGTCACTCTGCCGGCGGGACGTTGGTCCTGTTGCTCGCGCTCAAGGGGCTGGGCACTCCGGCTCTTGCCCTGGCCCCCGTGGTCGACCTCGCACGCAACGCGGAGGCCGGGCTCGGTGACGACGCCGTCACCGAATGGATGGATGGGCTGCCGGGCGAGATCGACGGTTATCACCGGGTGGATCCGGCGCAGATCCTGTCCGAGAAAGGCTCACCGGATCTCACGACCCTGGGCATCAGGTTGCTGGTCCCGATGGATGACACCACGGTTCCGCCGGAGCACTGCAGTGATCTGGGGCTGCCATTCGTCGCCGTGCCCGGCGCGCATCACTTCGATGTCGTCGACCCCGAGTCGGAGCATTTCGGGACCACGCTGGCCCTGATCAGGGAGCACGTCACACCCGGGACGGCCTGAAACAGCGCCCCTGGCAGCCGGTCAAGCAGCTGTCGCTCAGTGCTTGTTGATCTGGCGCGGGTTGTCGCGATGGCGCTTCGTCTCGGCCATCATCATCATGATCGGGGTGAAGAACACCAGGAGGAATCCCAGCACGCCGGGGATGATGAGCCAGATGTGAAAGTTCGGTTCCATGGTCTGCTCCCTTGTGGGGCGGCCACGGATCCGGACCTTCCGGACGGGGCGCCTCGTCGCAGAGATATTAACCCGGTTCGCCCCGGCATACGCCACCCAGGCGATCAATCAGCGTACGCCGCGCCTTCCGTCCCGTGCTCGTCGGGATGAACGGATAGACGTGCACCTGCCCGGCGGCCTCATAGAAGTCGAACTCCACGCGCGCGTCCCGGGCCCGTTGGATCAGGAGCCGGGCGTCGGGGGCAAGGATGTCGTAGGTCCCGGCGTACACGAGCAGCCGCCCGAGCCCCCGCAGATCGCCCATCACCGGACTGACCCGCTGATCGGTCACCGGCAGGTCGCCGCGCCAGATCTCGGAGAAGTACTGTCCGCCCGGCCTCGCGAGCCACGGGTCGTCGGGCTGGACCTCCGGGATTTCCGGGTTGCTCCAGCTCAGGTCGAGAGCCGGAGAGATGAGAGTGGTGAGCGGCAGCGTCTCGTCATGGCGATCCCGCAACTCCAGCGCCGTCGACAGCGAGATCTGGCCGCCCGCCGAGTCACCGGCCAGCAGCACGGTCCCGAACTCGGCGCGGCACTCGCGCACCAGGTCGACCATCTCGCCGATCACGACGTCGGCCGTCCCGAACGGGATCAGCGGATAGATCGGCACCACCACCGTGACCCCGGCCCGGGCGGCGATCGCACCGATCAGGCGCCAGTGCTCGGCGTGGATCTCGTTGACCCAGCCGCCTCCATGGGCATAGACCACGCAGCCGCGGGGCTCGCGCTCCTTCGGGGCGATCCGATAGATCGGCCATCCGGCCCGACGGCCCGCGACGACGGTGACATCGTCGCGGAACCAGGACGGCGGGCCGTACGCCGCAGGGCGCGCGGCCATGTTCGCCACATGTTCGGCCGCATTCTCCTCGGAGATGAAGACATGGTTGAACCGCGCAGCCCGCAGCAGCGGGGGCACGAGCCGGTCGGGAATCGTGAAAGCCACGGCCCCGACGTTATCCGAGCAGTCGATCCACGATCTCGGTGGCAGGTCCCGGCCGGGCCTCCTGCCAGGCCGTGCCGGCCCACAGATGGACGTGCTGCAGGTCGCCTGCGGCCGCGGCGGCCCGGCGGATGGGGGTGGTGACCTGGTTGACACCCGGGTACGCCGGTGGGGCGGTGGATCCGTATTCGTCCATGAACCGGTTGCGGAGCCCACGGGCCGGGCGACCCGAGAAGGCGCGTGTCACCGCGGTCTCGGTGAAGGCCGGGTCGACGAGGGCGGCCCGGTGAGCGGCGGACGTGCCGGCTTCGTCGGCCAACAGGAAGGCGGTGCCCACCTGGACCGCATCGGCGATCCGGAGTGCAGAAGTGACCATGACCGACGAACCCAGGCCACCGGCGGCGACCAGCGGGAGTTCGCTGGCGAGCTTGATCTCCGTGACGAGCTGCCCGAGGGAGGTCATCCCGGGCTCGGAGGCGCAGGCGAAGGTGGCCCGATGCCCGCCCGCCTCGGGACCCTGGACGATGAGCGCGTCGACGTCCGCGGCCTCGGCCCGGCCCGCGTCGTCGACGCAGGTCACTGTTGCGAGAACGGTCGTGCCGCGGTCGCGGAGCCGGCGTACCAGCGCGGGGTCCGGGCAACCGAACGTGAACGATACGAACGGCACCGGGTCGTCGAGCAGCGCCTCGACCTTCGACTCGAAGGCATCGTCGTCGGGGGTGGGATCGGGGAGGTCGGGTGCGCCCAGTTGCTCGGCGAGCGGCCGGAGTTCGTCGCGGTAGGCCCGGACCGCGTCCAGGTCACCCGGGTCGTCCTCGGGGACGAACAAGTTGACCCCGAACAGTCCGGCGGACGAGCGGGTCTCGGCGATCTGGTCCATGAGGTCGGCCACGGAGCGATAGCCCCCGGGCAGGAATCCGAGGGCTCCGGCTTGGGCGGCAGCGATGACGAGTTCGGGTGTCGAGGGACCGCCAGCCATGGGCGCGACCACGATCGGTTTGGTGAGGTCGAAGAGGGTCGGCATAGTCCACTCTCACCCGGATCGCCCGCCAAGACTGGCAAAGAGGAAGTTTCCGCTTGCGAAATCTGGGCTTATGGGTTCGGTATTACAGCCGTGTGAGTTATCCCCGGAACTGTCCACAGGCTGTGGAAATCCGCTGGCGGCCTGTGCCGGTCGGGTCTATCCTGACGGGGTCCTGTTGTCGTCCCAGGCGAGGTCATCGTGCTCATTCGCGTCAGCGCCCCATTCCCCCGCTGATCCGACGCCTGCCGACTTCCGGCTCCGGGTCAGCTCATCCGCTGACGATCGGAGCCATTCATGCCTGCACCCAGCATTCTTCTCGACAATCTCGGATTTGATTGGCCCAGTGGGGCCCGCGCCCTGGCAGGTCTCACGGCGGTGTTCGGCCCTGGCCGCACCGGACTGATCGGGGCCAACGGCAGCGGCAAATCCACGTTGCTCCGTCTCATCGTCGGGAAACTCCAGCCCACCCGGGGCACCATCACGACCATCGGCGACGTCGACTACCTTCCCCAGAATTTGACGCTCCGCACCACCGATCGGGTGGTCGACCTGCTCGGTGTGAGATCTCGGCTGGAGGCACTGCGGGCCATCGAGGCCGGCCGCGTTGACCCCGAACTCTTCGACAGCGTCGGCGACGACTGGGATATCGAGGCCCGCGCCCGAGCCGTGCTCGACCAGATCGGCCTGGACGGAATCGGACTCGACCGGCCGATCGGGCAGTTGTCCGGCGGCGAAACCATGCTGGCCGCACTGGCCGGGCACCGGCTGGGTGGTGCGCCGATCGTGCTGCTCGACGAACCCACCAACAACCTGGATCGCGAGGCCCGGGGACGCTTCGCCGAGGCGGTGCAGGAATGGCGCGGGGCACTGGTCGTGGTCAGCCACGACACGGAACTGTTGGAGGTCATGGACGACACGGCGGAGCTGTATGCGGGTGAGCTGACCGTTTTCGGTGGGCCGTTCAGTGCCTATCGCGAACACCTGATGCGCGAGCAGGAAGCGGCCGAACAGGCGCTGCGCACGGCAGAGCAGACGCTGCGCGCGGAGGAGCGCCAGCGGCGCGAGGCCGAGGTCAAACTTGCCCGGCGGCAGCGATATGCCCGCACCGACTATCTCAACAAGCGCCGGCCCAAGATCATCATGAACACCCGGAAGTCCCAGGCCGAGAACTCCGCGGGCAAGCTCCGCGACGGACTGGACGCCCGCGTGGACACGGCCCGCGCGGACGTCGAGGCCCGGGAGCGCCGGGTACGCAACGAAGCGGGCGTACGCATCGATCTGCCCGATCCGCGAGTGCCTGCAGGCCGGCGGTTGGCAGAAGTGCATCACGCCGATGGGGTCGAGGTGATCCAGGGACCCGAACGGATCGCGCTGACCGGGCGCAACGGGGTCGGGAAGACGCGGCTGTTGGAGACGTTGTTCGGGGCCGAGGTGCGCGGAGACGCATACGCGGTTGGGCTGACATCACGGATCGGTTATCTGCCCCAGCGCCTGGACGGGCTGGTGGACGCCGAAACGGTGCTGGAGAACGTCCGCGCGGCGGCGCCGAGGGTCGTACCCGGCACGATCCGTGGGCAGCTGGCGCGGTTCGGGCTGCGTGGGGCCGAGGTCGATCGGCCGGTGGGGAGCATGTCGGGCGGCGAGAGGTTCCGCGTCGCGATCGCACGGTTGCTGCTCGCCGACCCGGCGCACCAGCTGCTGGTGCTCGACGAGCCGACCAACAACCTCGACTTTGACACTCGGGCGGCACTCGTCGATGCCCTCGGGTCCTATCGCGGTGGTCTGCTCGTGGTCAGCCACGATCCCGAGTTTCTCGGGGAGATCGGCATCGACGTGTGGCTCGAGATGACCGAGCCGGACCGGCTCAGCCCAGCGTCTCCTCTGTCGCCAGGATGACGCAGGTCGTCAGCACCTTCATCGCCCGCTCGACCTCGGCCAGGGGCGGCAGGGTTGGGGCGATGCGGAGGTTGGCGTCATCCGGGTCGTTGCCATAGGGATAGGTCGCGCCCGCCGGCGTGAGTGCCACCCCGACGGCCTTGGCCAGCTCGACCACCCGCTTGGCGGTGCCGGGCACGAGGTCGAGCGACACGAAATAGCCACCCTTCGGGTCGGTCCACTCCGCGATGCCGAGGGGGCCGAGGTCGTGGTCGAGTGCGTTCCGGACGGCCTCGAACTTGGGCGCGATGATCTCCGCATGCTTCCGCATGTGGGCCTCGACACCGGCGGTGTCACCGAAGAACCGGACGTGGCGGAGCTGATTCACCTTGTCGGGACCGATGGCGCGGACGAAGTCGCGCGCGAGATACCACTCCACGTTGGCCGGCGATGAGCCGAAGAACGACACCCCGCCTCCGGCGAACGTCACCTTCGACGTGGAGGCGAACACAAATGCCCGGTCAGGGTTGCCGGCCGCGGCACAGGCTTCGAGGATGTCGGCGAGCTCGGCCGGCTCGTCGGTCAGATGGTGCACCGCGTACGCGTTGTCCCAATAGATCCGGAAGTCATCCGCGGCCGTCTCCATCGCGCCGAGCCGGCGTACGGTCTCGTCGGAATACGTGGCGCCGGTCGGGTTGGAATATTTGGGTACGCACCACATGCCCTTGACGCTGTCGTCGCTGCGCACGAGCTCCTCGACCACAGCCATGTCGGGCCCGTCATCGGTCATCGGGACGGTGATCAATTCCACGCCCAGCTCGACCGAAACGGCGAAATGCCGGTCATAGCCGGGCGCTGGTGCGAGGAACTTCACCGGCTTCCCGCCCCAGGCATCCCGCCCGCCGGGCAGGGCGTGGAAGAACGACATCGCCACGCACTGGTGCATCAGCGCGAGGCTGGCATTGTCGCGGGCCACCAACTGATCGACGGGGACGCCCACGAGTGGCGCGAAGATTTCCCGCAGCTCGGTCAGGCCCGGGGCGGGCGGCCCATAGTTGCGGACGTCCACGCCCGAAGCCGTGTGATCACCGGGCTGCAGAGCCGTGAGCATGGGTTCGGACAGATCGAGCTGCTCCGCCGAGGGTTTGCCCCGGGTGATGTCGAGCTTCAGCCCGGCGGCTTCGAACTCGGCGTACGCCTCCCGGGCCCGGTCCGTTGCGGCCGCCAGGGCCTGACGATCGATCGCGTTCACATCCATGACAGGTCCTTGGCTATCGCTTGCCGAGCAGCGCGACGACCTTCTCGGCGACATCCGCGGCGCTCGACGGGTTCTGCCCGGTGACGAGGCGCCCGTCGACGACGACCTTCGAGGCCATCGGTCGAATCGCCTTCGAATAGGACGCGCCCTCCTCCTTGAGCCGCTGGTGGAGCCGGAACGGGACGACCTTCGCGCGGCCGGCGAGCTTTTCCTCGGCCCAGCTGAAGCCAGTCACTTTCCTGCCCTTGAGGAAAGGCGCCCCGTCCGCACGACCTACGCCGATGAAGCCCGCCGGTCCGTGACAGACCGCAGACACGACCCCACCCTCGGCGTCGGTCCGTTCGATGATCCGCGCGAGGTCGGCGTTGTCCGGGAAGTCGAACATCGTGCCGTGCCCCCCGGCGAGATAAATGGCGTCGAACTTCTGATCCGCCACCTCGCTCAGGCTCGGGGTCTCGGCGAGCAGGTCCATGAAGGCGCGGTCCTCGTAGCGATCGTCGGTGCCGCCCTGCTTGAGCACGAGAGCACCGAGGCTGACCGGGTCCAACGGCACCCGGCCGCCGGTCACGGACGCAATGACGACCTCGTGCCCAGCCTCGGTGACGACATCGTAGAAGTGGGTCAACTCGCCGAGCCACAGCCCGGTCCGGTAGCCGGCCTGATCGTATTCGGCGGTGCTCGTCACGACGACGAGGACCCTCTTGGGGCTGGTGCTCTTCTTCTTGGCCATAGCGGCCTCCTCCGTGGCGGTGTCGTCATCCGACCCTACGGGTGGTGGATCGCGCGGCCGGAGGCGGCTGGTCGACACGCGTCACCGGCACGCCACTGCTTCCACCTCGAACAGGATGTCGGGCATGGCCAGGCCTGCGATGCCGATGACGGTCTGTGTCGGGGGCGTGGCACCGCGGCGGCCGCCCACCGCCTGGCCGATGACCCCGAGCTTCTCGAAGTCGATGCCGACCACATAGGTCCGGAGCTGGACGACGTGGGAGAAGTCCAGGTCGTGCGCCGCCAGAGCGGCCTCGACATTGGCGAAGGCCTGGTGGACCTGATCGGCGAACTCCGCGGAGACGACGTTGCCCTCGGCGTCCGAGCCGTATTGGCCGGCCACGAACACCAACTCGGCGCCGCCAGGAACCTGAGCCGTGTGGCTGTAGCCGAAGGGAACCGGATTGTGCAGATCGGCGGGATTGACGATGGTGTGCGACATGGTTGCGACCTCTCGTTTAGGGGTGGAGCACCATCGTCGCGGCCCAACCCTGACAACCCATGTCAGTGTTTCTCGAATAATCTTCGGACCATGCGCGCCAGCCGATTGGTCGAGTTGCTCGTGCGGCTCCAGCTGCACGGCGGCGCGTCCGCGACCGAGCTCGCCGAGGCGCTCGAGGTCTCGGTTCGCACGATCTATCGGGACGTCGAAGCGCTCAGCGCTGCGGGCGTACCCGTCTGGACCGAAACCGGCCGCAATGGTGGCATCCGGATCGACCCGGCGTACCGGATCGCAGGTCTCCCCCGGCTCGATCCTGACGAGGCGCGCGGTGTGCTGTTCGCCGCGGTCCCGGCGATCGGATCCTCATCGAGCCGACGCACTGGTTCATCCCGCCCGACGGCATACCGGCGCTGGCCGACGTTTCCCGCGCCGTCTGGGACTCGCGCGAGGCGGTGCTGACCTATCGCGGGGACGAGATACGCGTGCAGTTGCTGGGTCTGATCCTCAAGGGCGACAAGTGGTACGCCCTGGGGCGCGCGGGGCTGGACCCGAACCGCAGGTTGCGGTTGTTCCGACTGTCGCGGGTCGAGGCCATCACCGTGCTCGACCATCGGTTCGATCGGCCGCCGGACTTCGACCTGGCCCGCGAATGGGCTGCGCACCGGGCGGCATTCCTCGCCTCGATCCCCGAATACTTCGTGCACGTCCGCATCTCGCCGAGTGTCGAGCCGCTCCTCCCCACACTCGGCGAGGCTCGCACGACCGTGCCCCTGCCGTCCGACACCGAGCGCGACGAGCAGGGCTGGGCGCTGCTGCGGCTGCGGTTCGATCACCCGGAGTCGGCCCTCCGTCATCTGCTCGGCCTGGGCACCGGGGTCGAGGTGCTCGCCCCTCCTGACCTGCGCGAACGCCTGGCCACCGAGATCGGCCGCATGGGTGAGGTCTACGCCGATTCCCGCCGCGGAAGCCACGAACCCGGGCCGCCTAGATTGGAGCCATGAGCTACGGGATCAGGGCCAGGGTTGTGAACATCGAGGCGCTCGAAGGATTCTTCGGGAGCGGGAACGAGAGCTCGCTCAACCGGGTGTCCGGTTGGTTGAAGAACGTGTTTCCCCACCTCGATGCGGAGTTGCCCGACGCGCCGCCTGCGTACGAACTCCTGCGCGCGCTCGTGATGGACCCCGACTATCGGAACACGCAGGACGCCTGGACGCCCCAGCACTCCGCCAAGGCGATCCGCTTGCTTGAGGCGATCACCGGCTGGTTCGGCGACCCGGACCCGCAGCCCAACCGCTCGTGGAGTGCGATGAACTACGGCTGGTTCGGGGCCGTGGACGAGGCTCTGACCGCTGCCGGCTCGGACGCCCGCGCCTCGGAGCTGCTCGAGCCCCACAGCGTCGCGGGTCTGGCCGCGCCGATCGAGTTCCCGATCATCCACGTGATGACGGCCGAGCGCGCCCGGGAGTGGCTGGCGAAGACTAAAGATCTGGACCTGTCGCGTACGCCGGCCCCCGAGCGCGCGGCCATCGAGGAGATGCGGGACTGGATGGATTACACCGTGGACTGCGCCGAGCACTACCCGGCGTCACCGGGGAACAGCCTGCTCAGCTTCTATTTCTAGGCCAGAGGAGGATTGGGTCCGGAAATTGCACCCATAGGTGCAAAAACCGGACCCAATGACACCTCACCCGAAGTGGCTGCTGCCGCGGATGTCGTCGGCGGTCAGGGTCATGAGATCAGCCTTGGTGATGGGCCGGTCGAGGGCGACCAGCCGCCGGGCCTGGCGCAGCCGGGTCCGCTCGATGGCGTTGCGGACGCTCCGGGCGTTGGAGAAGTTGGGCTTCTCCCTGCGCAGGGTGAGATATTCATCGAACGCCTCCCGCGCCGGCTCGTCGAACACGAAGTTCTCCTTCTCCACCATCAGCTCGGCGATCTCCATCAGTTCGTCGTGGGCATAGTCAGCGAACTCGATGTGATGCGGCACCCGCGAGGACAGGCCCGGGTTGGCGGCGAAGAGGTCGCCCATGCGGTCGGCGTACCCGGCGAAGATCACCACCAGCGAACCACGCTCGTTCTCCATCTCCGTGAGCAGGATCTCGATGGCCTCCTGCCCATAGTCGCGCTCGTTCTCGGCCCGGAACAGGTAGTAGGCCTCGTCGATGAACAGCACGCCCCCGGCCGCCTTGGCGATGGCCTCCTTGGTCTTCGGCGCGGTGTGGCCGATGAACTGACCGACCAGATCGTCGCGGGTGACGGCGTGGACCTTGGCGTTCCGGAGGTAGCCCAGCGTGTGCAGGATTTCCGCCATCCGCATCGCGACGGTGGTCT